>VFZO01000183.1 GCA_016871155.1 Acidobacteriota bacterium
CGCGCTCAAGCCGCGGCCGATATCGAGCACCATCTTCCTGGTGCCCGCCGGGTCACGCGGCTCAAACGTCCAGATCTTGCCCTTGTACTCGCCCAGCCAGATCGTGTCGCGCCCGGGTTCCTGCGCAATGAAGATCGGCGATTTGAATTTCACCGTGGGGAACGCGCGCACCAGCGTGTAGGGCGCAGGCGGATCGGGCGAACCGCGCAGGCGAGACGTGGTCCATTCCACTCGTTCGGCGGAAGCCGTCCAAGCAAGTCCTAACAGAAGTCCGGCGAAGCGAAGAGCAGGCGGCATTGCCCAAGTCTATCCAAGTCGGCGGCGGAATTGCACGGCGGCGGCCAGCCCCAACGGCGGGCCGCGATATCGTACGCTGTCGTTCATGCTTTCCCGCATCGCTGCCGCCGCGCTGCTGCTTGCGCCCACTCTCGCCGCGCAAGCCGGCCAACTTCTCTACACCACGCACTGCGCCTCCTGCCACGGCGCCACGGGCGAGGGCGGCTCCGGCCCCGATCTCACGTCCGTCTCGTGGCAGCGTTCCATCACGGACGAGCAACTCCGCGCCGTCATCACCCGCGGCGTGCCCGGCACGGCCATGCCCGCGTTTGCCGCAGACCGCCTCGATGCCGCTGCCGTCGTCGCGCATCTGCGCACGCTCTCCGCCGCGGCGATTCAGCCGGCCAACAATCTCCCGCCGCCCGCCGTCAACGTGCCTTACGCACGCCTCGCCGCCACTGACGCCAACGCCGACCACTGGCTGCAATACGGCCGCGACTTCGGCAACCAGCGCTTCAGCCCGCACACCCAGATCCATCGCGGCAACGTGAAGAACCTCGTGCCGGTTTGGAGCTTCCAGCCCGGCGTGGCCAATGGCCTCCAAGCCACGCCGCTGGTGGTGGACGGCGTGATCTACCTCACCACTTCGTGGAACCACGTCTTCGCCATCGACGCGCGCACCGGCGCAGAGCTGTGGCACTACCGCCGCCGCCTGCCCGAAAAGCTCCGCTACTGCTGCGGCCCGGTCAACCGCGGCGTCGCGATCCTCAACGGCACGCTTTTCCTCGCCACGCTGGACGCGCATCTGGTGGCGCTCAACGCGCGTGACGGACGCGTGCGTTGGGACGTGGAGATGGGCACGGTCGCCGAAAACTACAGCGGCACCGCGCCGCCGCTCGCCGTGGACGGCAAGGTGATCGTTGGCATCGCCGGCGGTGACTATCCCGCGCGCGGCTTCATCGACGCCTACGACGCCGCGTCCGGCCGCCGCCTCTGGCGCTTCCATACCACCACTGCTGGCGCATTCTGGAGCGGCGAATCCTCGACAACCGGCGGCGGCGCCACCTGGATGAACGGCTCCTACGACCCGGACCTGAAGCTCGTCTACTGGGGCACCGGCAATCCGTTCCCCGTCTTCGATGGCGGCGCGCGCAAAGGCGACAATCTCTACACCGACTCCGTAGTCGCGCTCCACGTCAACACCGGCCGCCTCGCCTGGCACTATCAATACACGCCCGGCGACGTGTGGGACTGGGACGGCGTGAACGAACTCGTCTTCGTGGACGACCTGCTTCACGAAGGCCGCCGCGTGCGCGCTCTGGTACATGCAGACCGCAACGGCCACTTCTACGCGCTCGACCGCCGCACGGGAAAATTCCTCTACGCCAAACCATTCGTGCGCGTCACCTGGAACCAAGGCTTCACGCCCGAAGGCCGCCCCATCATCGACACGGCGAAGATCTCCAGCTACGAAGGCGTGGAGGTCTGCCCGGGCGCGGCGGGCGGCAAGGAATGGAACGCGATGGCCTACAGTCCGCTGTCACGATTGGTGTATGTGCCGGTGATTGAAAACTGCGCGATCTTTTCGAACTACGGCGTGGAGGCCAAAGCCAAGGGACTGAAGCCCGGCCCCAGCGGCTTCCGTTATCTGCCCGGCCAAGCGTACGGCAAAGTGATGGCAATCCGGGCCGACACCGGCGAGCGCGCCTGGGAGCAGCGCATGCGTACACCGATGGGCAGCGGCATGCTTGCCACCGCGGGCCAACTCGTCTTCACCGGCGATGCCGAAGGCCACCTGCTGGCTTACGATGCCGAGACGGGCGAGAAGCTGTGGTCTTACCAAACCGGAAGTGGCATTCGCGCCGCGCCGGTGTCGTTCCGCCTCGACGGGAAACAATACATCGCCATCGCTTCAGGAATGTCCGGCGCGGTGGGCGGCTTCACCGGCGCGGGCGCGCCGTGGATGCGCAACTACCGGAGCGGCGGCACGCTGTTTGTGTTCGCGTTGTTTGAAGGCGCACGGTAGAACAAGCCGCGCCACTCTTACCGCAAGATGCCGGTATGGCCCACCGAGTACCGCCCCGGTTGCGGATACACGCACAAACCATGCGGCCCCTGGTCCACTTCAATGCGCGCCAGCAACTTCCCGTCGGTGGTGTCCATCGCGTAGACTTCCGAGTGATCGCGCCCGCTCAGCCACAGCACCTTGCCGTCAGCCGAAACGCCGCCCATGTCCGGACTGGCCGCGCCCGGGATCTTCCACTTCTGCACCACTTTCTTGGTGGCGAATTCGAACAGAGACACAGTGCCTTCATTGCGATTGGATACGTACATGTACTTGGAGTCGCGCGAGGCTTAGAGGCCATGGCACCCTTTGCCGGTAGGAATAAAGTCAACCACATTGAAGGCGTCGCCATCGATCACGTGCATGCCGTCGTTCTCCATGTCAGCGACATAGAACCGCGATCCGTCTGGCGACAGCTTGATGTCCTGCGGCATGCCGCCTTTTTCCAGCGTGATCTTGCCGAGGAACTTGCGCGTCAGCGTGTCCACCTTCACCAGCTCGCCGGAAAACTCGCACGTCGCAATCAGGTAGCGCCCTTCGGCGGAAAAATCCATATGGTCCACACCGCGGCACGGTACCGTCACGCGCTCTACCACTTCCATGGTTTGCGGATCGCGGAAATCCAGCCGCCGGAGCCGCTCGGCCACCACAATGGCGTATTTGCCGTCGGGCGTGAAGTAGAGATTATAGGTGTCGTCACCTTTCAGCGTCTTGATCTTCTTCCCGGTCGCCGGGTCAACGGCGTTCAGCGTGTTGCCCTGGTCGTTCCCCACCTAGAGCGTCTTCAAGTCCCACGAAGGAGTGACGTGCTGCGGCTCGCGCTCGGTGGGGAAATGATGCAACACCTTGAACGTCGTCTGATCGATGACGCTCACCCGGTTCATCCTGTTCTGCGGCACATACACGTCGGCAGGAAAATCCTTCACAACCGGGCTGAGCAGCCCGGGCCGGCCCGCCGAGTAAATGTCGTTCGGATCTGGATACGCCGGCATGCCGGGAATCAGATTCCAGGTAGGCGGCGAACTCTGGGCCTGAGCGGACGTGGCTGGCGCCGTGGAAACAGTGCAGGAAGAAAAGAAGAGAAACGCGGTTGGAAGCGCGGTATACCGAATGAACATGCGCACCCGATAGTGTAGCGAATCAGCCCGGCCGCCCTCTTGTTTTAACCTGTAGGTTTCATGAGTAAAACCGCTTTTCTATTCCCCGGCCAGGGTTCGCAGTATGCCGGCATGGGCAAGAGTCTTTGTGAGGCGCATTCCGGAGCGCGCGCTGTCTTCGCCGAAGCCGACGATGCGCTCGGCTTTGCCTTGTCAGAGTTGTGCTTCAACGGCCCCGACGAGCAATTAAAGCTGACCGAGAACACGCAACCTGCGATCCTTACCGCCTCGGTGGCGGCGTATCGCGTACTGGCCGCGCACGGCGTCCAGCCGGACTACGTAGCGGGCCACAGCCTCGGCGAGTACTCAGCGCTCGTTGCCGCTGGGGCCGTCTCCTTTGCCGGCGCTGTGCGCACCGTGCGCAACCGCGGCCGCTACATGCAGGAGGCCGTTCCGGCGGGGGTGGGCGCGATGGCCGCCTTGTTGAAACTCCCGGAGGGCAAACTCGACGCAATCCTAGCCGAAGCCGCGCACGGCGAAGTCGTTTCGGCCGCAAATCTCAACTCGCCCGACCAGACCGTGATTGCGGGTCACGCCGCCGCCGTGAACCGCGCCATGGAGTTGGCCAAAGCCGCCGGAGCGCGCCGCGCCGTGTTGTTGCCGGTTAGCGCACCCTTCCATTGCGGACTGATGGAGCCCGCCCAACGGCGTCTGGCCGCAGACCTCGCGGCGCTCCCTTTTGCAGACCTCACCGTGCCGCTGGTCAACAACTGGCAGGCGCGGGAAGTACGCGCCGGCTCCGAGGCGCGGCAAGGTTTGATTGAGCAGGTGCCGAACCCGGTGCGCTGGATTGAGTCCATCCGTTACCTGATTGCGCAAGGCGTCACGCAGTGGCTCGAAGTGGGACCAGGGGCCGTGCTGGCGGGGCTGCTCAAGAATATCGAAAGCGCCCACGCCGCTCGGAAGGCGGGGGAAGCGGCCGATATCGCCGCATTGCTATCACCGCCGGACGCCGGTTAACTAGTAGGGAACTCACACGCCGGGGCGCTCCCCTGAGCCACATCGTGCAAAGTTGAAAGAATTTTCGAATCCGGTGACAGAGTCCGGCGGAGTTTCGCGCCTCCTGGAATGAACGGCCAAGAATAGCCGCCGTGGGAGACACGAAATGCACGAATACAGCGAGATCCAGAAGTGCTCGACTTGGGAAAGCGACTCGAGCGTCTTCCTGGCCACGCGCAAGAAGGACATCGTACTCGACCGGATCGATCATTTGATCGAGGCGTATCACAAGTCCGTCGAGGCGGCCAAGAAATTCATTTTCCTCAGCGACATCTTCATGACAGCCGACTACTGGCTGGAAATGATCGCCATGCAGCAGTTCAACCCCAAGGTCTCGCTGGAAATGGAAAAGGGCCGGGAAAAGGCGATGTGGCCGTTGTACCGATGCGCCGCTGCGCAGTTGTGCAAGGCGTTTAGCTGCACGATCAACGGCTTGCCGCGCGAACTCGAATTGATGTGGGGCCGCAGCCTGAGATGGTGCGGCGTCGACGTGGACATGAAGAAGCAGTGCGCCGAGTACATCACGCGTGCCGAGGCCGCGCAGTACCGCCTCTGGTTCCGCAACGACCGCGCTTATCAGATGCCGTGGTGGAACACGTCCGGCGGCAACAAGCCCCAATTGGCCGACTCCTACCATGCCTACGATGCCGCCGCCATGACCAAGCGGATCGACGCAAAGAACTACGGCTTCTTCGTTCTCACTATGAGCCGCGATCTGTACATGGCCAAGCACCGTGTCTTCGGCGGCCAGGGCAAGCCAGGCTTTATCACTCCAGCTACGTGGCCAGCGATACTGTGCAGTGCTCAGGCACCATGCTGATTGAGGGCGGCGCCGTCAAACGCATCCGCCTGGATAGCGGCCACTACATGCCGCATGAGAATCATGAGAATAATCTCCGGGCGCTGATAATGGCCTTGCGCATGTGGCAGGTCAACTGCCAATCCATTGTGTTCGAAGATTTCGAAGGCAAACGCTCTATCCGGGCTGAGCTACGGGCGCATATGGCTTAACTGATTGAGTCTACAAAACCTCAATCATCCATTGCAAGCGCCGATCAGGACGGCAAGGCGCTTACTTTGGGGGATTCTTTGCCGTAGCCAACTAAATCGGCCCCGTCAGTGGCCTCCCGTTTCAATGATAGCGCCTCCACCGCCGTTCGCTTCGCCTCCATCCGAACGTGGCTATAGCGCTCCAGCATCGAGCGGGAGACATGGCCCATCACCGACATCATCCCAAACTCTGAAACTCCCGCCTCGGCCATCTTGGTACAGGCCGAGTGGCGAAGATCATGGATGCGGCAAGATAGCCCCGCTTCCTCGCGTACCGTCTCCCATGATGCCCGTATGCTCACCATCCGGCGCGTGTTCTCGTAGCGGCCCCTAACCTTGCGGATCGGGAATACGTAGCGCTCCGGTGCGATGCCGCCGCATTCCTGTTGGTGCCAGTCCGCAAACGCGATGAGGACTTGGTACAAGTCTTCGTTCATGGGGATGATCCGCCCGCTGCTTGCCGTTGTCTTGGATTCACCAACAACGATGAAGCGCTCCAGCAGGTTCACGCGGCCCCATGTTAGGCCGAGTATCTCTCCGCTGCGCATCCCCGTCGTCAAGGCGATGCGAACGAATGGACCGATTAAAGGAGACTCAGCCTTCACCGTCGCCGCTAGCAGTTGCGCTTCCTGTTCGGGTGTAAGGGCCTTGCCGATGTCGTTGCGCTCCTTCAATGACTTCAGCCCCGGCCACAAGTCGGAACGCTTGCGCCCGATGGAACGCGCAAGAATGCCCACTTCGATATTGATTGCCCGGTTGCCCGCTTCCTCGGCTTGCCGTTCCTTCACATAGCCCCTCACTCGGTCCTCGTTCAGGTCAGGAAGCATGATCGCCGATAGGTGGCGCATCAAGTGCTTTGAGAGACTGTTCAATTGCTTGATGCTCTGCCTTCGGTGTCCGTCGGTGTACCGGGTGCGGTATGCCTCCACCATCTCGCCAACGGTTCGGATGCGCGCTTCCTTCGTCTCGCTGGGTAACCCTGCAAGGCTTCGCTCTAAGTCCAGCTTGCGGCGCTTCTGAGCCTCCACCGCCAGGGTCTTGCGGGTTACCCCGGTGCTCTCCCTAATGCGCCGCCCGCACAGATTGAAGTCCATCCACCAGATAGCAGACTTCACCATCTCGCCCGTCTTTGGGTCTTTGTACTTGGGTTGGTAAACGCTCATGCGGCCTCCACTTCTTCCAAGGCCCTACACAGCATTTCAGGATTCGACCGCGCCGCCGTCCTTACGTGGTGCTCAAGGCAGTCTTGAGAGTTGCGCCAGTTCTCCACAGCAAGCCCAAGACTTGCGTAGCCACGATTTCCTCTGGGGCATTCGCAAGATTGAGAGCGCGGCGGCGGATTTCCACTTTGGGCTCAGGAGTGGAGTAATAAAGCCATTGGGCGTCAGGCGATTCCACGGCAAAGCTGCCGCCGTTGGCGGTCATGCGTAGAGGAGGGAGGTTTGGTTCTACATGGGACCGCCGAAAGATCTCCATGCGTCCCTCCGCGGCTGAGCCATAGTAAAGATGCCGTCCATCGCGGGACCAGTTGCAGCGGGACTCCTGCCAGCTGGAATTAGTGATGCGATTCAAATTTCCACTGGCAGTTTCGATCGTAAAGATATCCGCTTGTCCATCAGGACGGGATTCGAAACAGACGTACTGACCGTTGGGGGACCAACGGGGTACGCTGGCCCCGGAGTTGCCCAGGAAGGTTAGCTGCTTCGGCGCCGGCTGATCGATCGGGAAAACCCAGAGTTGGGGGGTGCCGCTGCGGCTGGAACTCATCACTACTAGCTTGCCGTCCGTGGAAATGTCGGGAGAAAAATCCGGGGCGGTGGATCGCAGTAGCGGCTCGGAATTTAGAAGGCGACCCACCTTGAGTTCGGCGAGATTTAACTTGCGTAGGCTTGTTGCCTCTGAGGAGCGGCGGCTGACAACAATCGATCTGCCGTCGGGTGCGAGGGCGAAATTGTTGCCTTCCACGCGTACACCCGCGAGATCGAGCACTTGGCCGCTGGAGATTTGCAGCCGGGAGATGTAGCTGGAGCCACCCGAGGGCGTGGCACCGGAGAACAGGATCTCTTTGCCGTCTCGTGTAAAGGCGAGCTGATCGATGCGCAGTTTCTGTTGGGTCAAGCGGCGAAGTTCGCCGCGGCAAGTGTTGGTAGCAGGGTCGAAATCCGCAATGAAGACTTCCCGCCACTCGGGGGCGGTATGGCGCGTGAAGGCCAAGTGGCGGCCATCGGGAGAGAAAACCGCGCTTCGATCCCCAGCTTGGTCGGCCGGCGGATGCGTCAATTGTCGGCGTTGCCCGGTAGCGGTCTCGATTGCGAACAAGGCAAGGTTGCCAGTATTTGTGCGACTGGCGGAGACGATCCAATTGCCGTCGGGCGTCCAGGCCAAAGTACCAGGAGGACTGTTGGATTCGATATCGGTCAGGTTCCGCTCGGCGGAGCTGGTGAGATCCAGGAGCCAGATCCCAGAAGCACGCCGGAAGGCAATGAGCTTCCCTTGCGGGGAAAATGCGGGCACGGTGTCCGGCAAGGGATCCTTGGTAACACGGCGCGCCCCGCCGGAAACGGGATCGGTGAGGAATAGGTCTTCGTTGGCGCCGGTCTCGCCCGTCCAGACAAAGACGATCTGCTTGCCATCGGGGGAGTAGTTAGGGGAGTGTTCAGCGCCAATGAAGGTGGTGAGGGGGCGCGCGATCAACGAAAGATTCGCCGGGGAAATTGGACGGCTGGCATAGAAATAGAGCACGAGCGAGACACCGATCAACAATAGAGGAGCGACCACCCAAAGCGGGGACCATGTCCGCTTGGTGACTGGCGGAACGGGATCGATTTGTGTGGCGATAGGCGGCGTTGGATCTGGGATCTCCAGAATCTCCACGGGGAGCAGAAAGCGGTAGCCGAGGCGCGGGATCGTCTCAATGTAGCGGGGGGTATCGGCGGAATCACTCAGGACTTCACGAACTTTGGTCATGGCTTTGTTCAGACGCTGATCGTGATCGCCCCAGGACTCTTCGGGCCAGATGGCGCGGCGGAGCTCTTCACGGGTGACGATTCCCCCCTGCTTATCGAGGAGAAGCGTAAGGATGTGAAAGGGCTGACCGGCAATTTTCATCCGGAGACCCCGTTTGCGTACCTCTTGCGTGGCGGTTTGGACTTCAAATACGCCGAAGCGATAGCAGCGAGGCTTGATATGGGAGGCGGACATTGCCGGGAGGTCGAACTACAGTCTATTGAATCCGCGGCAATACGTCCAGCAATCGAGGTTCGGCAGATGGGTAAGCTGTCTGTATAACATTCCCTTTTTCAATGGCATGCAGGGGAATGTGGGGGGCATACAGAAGAAATACCTCATTCCAAGGCCCCGTGATACCAATTACCCCGTATGAGATGGGCAATCCTCTTGCTAGCGGCCTTGGCTCAAGCTGCGGAGCCAGTCCGAATGTTGTGGGCAGGGTCGAGCAGCGTCTATTATCACGACCTGCCAGATCAGGTGGCCAGGTACCTCAGCAAAGCCACCGGCAAAGCACACGAAGCAGAGATAGCGGGCAGGAGTGGGGACAGCATCCAGGTGTACCTGAAACCAGGGAGCTTCAAGCCTGAGTACGGCCTAACGGATGGGCAATCATTCCTCGACAAGATTCGGGACGGGCGCTACGACTATGTGGTGTTGCAAGTAGTGACGCACTTCCTGATGGGAGAGAAGGGCCAGGAGCTTGAGGAAGCGGTGAAAACATACGCGAAGGCAATCCACGAGGCCGGAGGCAAGGTAGTGATTTATGAAATGGGGTGGGGGCTGGAAGCGCTAAACGACGAAGGACGCTCGAGGATGCGCGCACTTGCCAAGCGCGCCAAGATTTCGCTTTACGCGCCGGTGTCCACCGCCTGGAAGCTGGCGCGCGAAGGAAGGCCCGGACTGGAGTTGCATAACCTGCCAGATCGGACGCATCCGGGAACGATCGGGCATTTCTTGAATGTCGCCGTGATTGCGAGTACGATTTTGGGAAAGTCTGTCAAAGATACGCCGCGTATCTACAGATGGTGGCCGAATTTGAGCGCGGAAGAGAAGAAGCAAGCGGCATTGCTAGTGGAGCGGAATGGTACAAGGGATGCTTACCACGCTCGATTGCCGAAGTTTCTACAGGCGCGCAGCGCGATGGCGCAAGAATATAGCATCGATGCAGAACTCGGCGACTATCTTGAGAGAGTGGCGGCACAGGCATTGGAGGCGCAACGGTGAGAGCGACGATTCTGTTGTTTAGCCTCACGCTGTGGGCAGGCGATTCCGCCAAAGAGAAGGGTGAGTGGCGTCATTACGGAGGCGACCCCGGGGGGACGAAGTATTCGAAGCTGCGGGAGATCCACCGCGGAAATGTGAGCTCACTTCAAGTGGCATGGACCTATAGAACGGGCGACATGAGCGGACCAGAAGACACGGTGCGCAGCGCTTTCGAGGCTACGCCATTGGTGATCGGCGAAAGGATGTACGTGGTAACGGCACTGCAACGACTGATTGCACTGGATGCCGAGAGTGGCAAAGAGATCTGGGCCTTTGACCCGAAGTTGGACCGAAAGCGACCACAGATGCTGTATACGCATCGGGGTGCCGCGTACTGGACAGACGGCAAACAGGAGCGCTTGTTCTACGGTACGCTCGACGGGCAATTGTTCAGCATTGATGCAAAAACAGGTAAGCCGGTCACGGGATTTGGCGCCCAGGGCCATGTTGATATGCGGGTAGGCGTGATGAACATCGAACAAGGCTTGAGTGGCCGTGGATATGGAATGACATCGCCGCCCTTGGTCTACCGCGACCTGGTGATCTGTGGGTCGATCGTTCCGGACGCGGAGGTAACGAGCCCGCTCGGGGACGTGCGTGCCTACGATGCGCGCACTGGTGAATTGCGCTGGACCTTTCATGTGATTCCTCGCGAAGGCGAGTTCGGGCGCGATACCTGGGACGGCAAAAGCGGCGATGGCAGAGGCGGAGCGAATATGTGGTCGGTGGCAAGCTTGGATGAAAAACGGGGTATTGTCTATTTGCCTTTGACCTCGCCAGCGACAGATCGCTTTGGCGGAGATCGGAAGGGCAACAACCTGTTCAGCGACGCATTGGTGGCGCTGGACGCGGCTACCGGTAAGCGCATCTGGCACTACCAGATTGTCCGCCACGATCTATGGGATTACGACTTGCCGGCGCAGCCTGTGCTGCTGTCCGTAATGCGTGGCGGACGAGGCGTGGACGCGGTGGCTCAAGTCACGAAAATGGGCTTCACTTTTCTCTTCGACCGAGCGACCGGCAAGCCTCTCTTCGATATTGAAGACAAGCCGGTGCCGCAAAGCACGGTGCCAGGAGAGTCAACGGCAGCGACTCAACCGTTTCCGGTCAAACCCGCCCCCTTCGCCAGGCAGAGTTTCCAGAAGGAGGAATTGACCAACATCACTCCGGAATCGAGGGCTTTCTGTGAAAAGCTGATCGAGGGCGTAACGTTCGGTCCCTTATACACGCCCTTTGGGTTGAAGCGGACGATTCTATTTCCCGGAACGAATGGCGGCGCGAATTGGGGCGGAGCGAGCGTAGACCCCACGACGCGGACCCTTTACGTGAACTCCATGGACGTGGGCCAGGTTGGACACATGGTGAAATCCAGAGCCGGGGCCGCAATACCCTAACGATCCGCGGGGGCTCCAACACAATACTCGCGCTTTTGGGACGAGAAGCGTTACCCCTGCCAGGTACCACCGTGGGGGCATTTGACCGCCATTGACCTGGACACTGGCGAGTTCCGTTGGCGAGTCACTCTTGGCGTAGTTGACGAGTTGATCGCAAAGGGAATCCCGCCCACTGGCACCTCCAACATCGGCGGTTCGATGGTAACCGCGGGAGGACTCGTTTTTATTGGTGCGACGGATGATTCCCGGTTCCGCGCCTTCGATAAGGATACTGGGAAGGAGCTTTGGACTTACCGCTTGCCGGCGAGCGCCCACGCCACGCCAATGACTTTTCAGGGTGCGAAGAGCAAGAAGCAATTCGTTGTCATCGCGGCCGGAGCCGGCAACAAGTACAACGATAGCTTCGCTGACCATCTGATTGCGTTTCGTTTGCCATGAAGTATCTTTTGTTTTTCCTCGCGGTTGGCATAGGATGCACTGCTGCGGATTTTTCGCACGCCAGGCACGCACCGCTGAAGATGAAGTGCACAACCTGCCACAGCTCGGCGGAGACGCAAGAGAGTGCGACGTTTCCAGAAATGAAGAAGTGCCGCAGCTGCCATCCGGATATGGCCACTCGCGAGATCCCTTCGCGCCGAGTGTATCAAGTGAAGGATTTCGTCTTCTTCAGTCATGCCAGGCATGCGGAGGCGAAGACCGGGTGCGCAAGTTGCCATGGCGAGGTGATGTCCATGGCTAAGGTAGAACTGGTCCGGCCCACCACGATGGCCTCCTGCGTAGCTTGTCACAAGGAACACAAAGCAAGCGTGGCCTGCAATGCATGCCATGAACTTGGGCAGTAGGAAAGGAGTCTTATGGAACGTAGAGCTTTTTTGATGGCAGCCGCTGGCGCGCCGCGATTGCTGGCAGCGCCTATGCCTGAGCGGCGGGTGATTCCCTGGTTTGAAGAGCCCGTGCTCGATTTGAAAAAGCATGTGCCGGTGCCCGTGAAGATCGCCTCCGTGGAGTTGCTCAAGGCGGGGACGAACTACTTCGTACGGACGACCTCGACGGATGGGGTGGTCGGAGTTTGTCGAACGAAGCAGATGGCCGAGTTCGTTCCGATATTCAAGAATCTGGTCGCACCGGAATTGATTGGAAAGGATGCGCGCGACATCGAGGCGCTGGTAGACGCGATTTTCCAGAAGAACTACAAACTGGCGGGGCTGGCTTTCTGGTGCCCTGTCGCCTATGCCGAGCAGAGTGTGCTGGACATGCTGGGGCGCGTGGCAAAGAAACGGGTGGCGGACTTACTCGGTGGCGCGGTTCGTGAAGAAATCCCCGTCTATCTTTCTGGGGGCATTCGCGAGACAACGGCGGAAGAGGAGGTGGAGGTCTATGTCCGCGGCGTTCAGGAAACCGGAACTAAGGCGTGCAAGTTCAAGATCGGCGGTCGCATGAACCGGAATGTGGATGCCTATCCGGGCAGAACGGAGACAATGGTAAAACTGGCGCGGAAGCGGCTCGGAGACAACGTCAC
>VFZO01000184.1 GCA_016871155.1 Acidobacteriota bacterium
TGGTGGCATGGACCAAATAGGCAGAACCGGTACTGCTCCTGCGTGGTTGCGCCAGCGAAGCTAGACGTTGTCCTGCGGTACGTCGAAGGGAACCCTGTGCGGGATTACTTGGTGGACGCGCCGGAGGAATATGAGTGGTCGAGCGCGGCGGCGCATTTGGCCGGGCCGGCCGCCGCGGAAGAACGTCAAAGCGGAAAAAGGGACAGAGCGGTCTGCATCCGCCGGCGTGGCATGAAACGGAGGCAGTTCAGGCAAGCAGGCTTTGCTAGCAGGCGTCTATAACGGCGACGGCAGGCCCGCGCTGGCCGCGAAACACAAGCCGGACCGATTCACCAACCCGTGGTTCGCCCTCGCACGGCACAAGGGCAATTTCTTCCGTGTTCATCCAACGCGACAGGTGATTGCCGCGCGTAAGCCCGCCGGAGACTGCCTGCCGTGGTGCGGGGAAGCGGCGGTCCAGTAGCGAGCCGGTGGTGGATGGCTGGGTTGCCTGGATTCGGGAGTCTCCTCTGTAGGCCGGCCGCACGCGCGGCTGCGCGAGTGTTTGCACACGCAGAATCAAGACAATGGCAAATGCGGTGCAACCACTACCTGTTCGGGCCAGGTTCACCGCGGCCGCTGAACGGAGGCGAGCAGTTCTTCGAGCCGGTTGTAACCGGACTTTAGGCCCTGCTCCATTCCGGAGCGCCGGGCGGTATCGCGGGCCTCTTTTGATTCATACCGGACAGTGATCAGAATCTTGGTCAAATCCCCGTTCTCAGCGAAAACGGACGTATTCAGGGCCTCTCCCGGATACCAGGCCTCGTCGAACTTCTCGGTAGCGACAAGGACGCTGGGAACAACGACTTCCTGGAACACGCCGCCCATCCCCATGTCCTTCACACCCTCCTTCCGCCACACGTACCGGTATCTGCCGCCAACCTTAAGTTCAATCTCGCACACTGGCATGCTCCAGCCGCCAGGGCCGAGAAGCCAACGCCTTACCAGGTCCGGTTTGGTGAAAGCGTCGAACACCAGTTGGCGCGGTGCGTGAAAGTCGCGCGAGATCTCGATTTCGGTATCGCTTGGTGCAACGATTTGGAAGCTGCCGGGGTAGAACACGATTTCTCATCCTTTCGCCGGTCTGCTGCGCCGGGTGGTCCTATTGGGGGACTGCAATTCACCGAGAAGGGACTCGAGGCGCGAGAAAGAAGTTTCCCAGAAACTGCGATAATCCTGCAGCCACTGGCTGGCTGCCGCCAACGGTTTAGCCTCTAGGCGGCTCAAGCGGCGCTGTGCATCGCGCCCCCGCGAGATCAAACCAGCGCGCTCTAGCACCTTGAGATGCTTGGAGATCGCGGGCTGCGTCATCGCAAAGGGCTCAGCCAGTTCACCAACCGATGCTTCGCCCTGCACGAGGCGGGCGAGGATGGCGCGGCGGGTGGGATCAGAAAGGGCGCCGAACGTGGCATTAAGGCTGCTCTCGTTTGTTCCATAACCCTGTGGTTGCATAACCAAATGGTATTGTGCAAAGCGCTTGCTGTCAAGCTGCCTGCCGCAGATCTCAAGGCAAAGTAGAAACGTCTCCATGGCCGCCAACCTAAGAATGCCCCTTTTGGCAGGCCTGAAAAGAGTCTTAGTCTGCGTCCGTTGGCGTGGCGTGAGACGGAGGAAGTTCAGGCTGGCGGAGTTTTTTGGCGAATTTGCAATCGGCGCAGGTGTCTGCTACTCTGACAAAAGCGCTTTCTCACCGGACGCGCTCACTGGGAGGCCGCCTGCAAGGGTGGCCGTTTGCACCAACCAAACACATGGCACGTAAATCAGGCAAGAAGTATCTCGCCGCGCAGAAGCTGGTCGAGAACAAACTCTATCACATCGACGAAGCCGTATCGCTCGTCAAGAAGATCAAGTTCAGCAAGTTCGATGAGACGCTGGAGGTCCATATGCGTCTGGGCGTCGATCCGAAGCACGCAGACCAGATGGTCCGCGGCACGATCGTGCTGCCGAACGGGCTTGGCAAGTCCAAGAAAGTCCTGGTGATCGCCTCCGGCGACAAGATTCAGGAGGCGTTGGACAATGGCGCCGATTTCGCGGGCGGCGAAGAGATGGTCACCAAGATCCAGAGCGAGAATTGGCTGGATTATGACGCCGTGATCGCGACGCCCGACATGATGCGCTCGGTGGGTAAGCTCGGCAAGGTTTTGGGCCCTCGCGGCCTGATGCCGAACCCGAAGACCGGCACCGTGACCAACGACGTGAAGACGGCGATCAACGAAACCAAGGCCGGCAAGGTGGAATTCCGCGTCGATAAAACCGGAGTGATTCACGCGCCGCTGGGCAAGATCAGCTTCGCGACCGACAAGCTGGTGGAGAACGCCAACACTCTGATTGGCGCCGTGCTGAAGGCGAAGCCCGCCGCGGCCAAAGGCAAGTATGTCAAGAGCTGCACGATCTGCTCGACGATGAGTCCCGGCGTCCCGGTGGACACCGGGGACATGAACCTCGTAAAGGCCGCGCACTAGCCGCCGGCGGAGAACCAAACATGAAGAAGCGATCCGACAAAGAAAAAGATCTCGCGTTCCTGCGCGGCGAGTTCGAAAACGTGAACAACATCTTCCTGGCCGGGTACGAGAAGATGACGGTGGCGCAGGACTACCTGCTTCGCAAGACGGTTAAAGAGGCCGGCGGCGAATACAAAGTGATCAAGAACAATCTGGCGCAGAAGGCCTCCGAAGGGCTGGCCAGCGAGGATCTGTTCGGGAAACTGGCCGGAATGACCTCGATCGCCTATACGAAGGGCGACGTTGTGGCGCTGGCAAAGGCGCTGACCGGTTACGCCAAGACAAACCCCGTATTTACGTTCAAGGCCGGTCTGGTGGAAGGCCGCGTCATTGATGTGAAGGCGATTAACGATCTCTCGACGATGCCGTCGAAGGAAGAGATTTACGCCAAACTGCTTTACCTTATCAACGCTCCGGCACAACGCCTTGTCACCGCCATGAACGGTGTGGGCCGAAACCTCGCCGTCGTCGTGGATCAGGGCGTCAAGGAAAACAAGTTTCAGGCGTAACCCGCCTCATCCATTTCTTTAGAATTTCACAGGAGTGATCAATTACCATGGCCGACATTAACGCGATTGCTGAACAGATTCAAGGGCTGACGCTGCTCGAAGCGTCGCAGCTCGTTAAGTTGCTCGAGGAGAAGCTGGGCGTCTCCGCCGCGGCTGCCGCCGTGGCGGCGGCACCGGCAGGAGCGGCCGCCGCCGCTGCCCCGGCCGCCGAAGAGAAGACCGAATTCACCGTTGTTCTGACTGGCGCAGGCGCCAACAAGATCAACGTCATCAAGGTCGTGCGCGAAATCACCGCCCTGGGCCTGAAAGAAGCCAAGGATCTGGTGGACGGCGCGCCGAAGACCGTGAAGGAAGGCGTCTCGAAGGACGAAGCCGAAGCGATGAAGAAGAAGTTCACCGAGGCGGGCGCGACCGTCGAAGTGAAGTAGTTTGCGCCAGCGGACTCCTTCTCCCGAACCTAATTCTTGGCTGCCCGCGGCACCCGCCGCGGGCAGCCCTGTCCTGTTTTGGGCCCCGCCGCAGTTTGACGGGGCTGTTAACCGTCTGTTATCCTGACGTTTAGCCGGAGCCGGACCGGATTCTTCTTCACGTGATTTTCAACTTCCGCTGTCCTCAGCCAGGGCTCGCCGCAGCCCGTGCGGGGGAGTTTCTCCCCTTGCGCATTCGTCACACAACACGTGTATCCGCTCTCCGTCCCGCCGTTTGAAGCCATCAAGCCTTTGGGGTTTATTCCGCGGCCATGCCCCTGGCCGCATCCGCAACTAGGAGTCGAACATGAGTAGCCCTGCCGAAAGCTCCGTACGCCAGCGCCTGGACTTTTCCAAGATCAAGACATCCGTACCGATCCCCAACCTGATTGAAGTTCAGAAACAAAGCTACGATCGATTCCTGCAGATGGACAGCCTTCCGCAGGAACGCGACGACGCCGGCCTGCAGTCCGTCTTCACTTCCGTCTTCCCAATCACCGACTTCCGGGGCCTCGCGCAACTGGATTTCGTCGACTACTCGATCGGCTATTGGGAATGCAAATGCGGCAACCTGAAGGGGCTCCACAATCTCCGTTCGACCTGCCGCCATTGCGGCGCGATGATCAAGACGGATCCGTTCCACCCGGGCGACATTCTGTGCGGCAAGTGCGGCACGTTTAACAAGAACGTCGTGACGTTTTGCAACCGTTGCGGCGACCCGGTGGGCCTGCAGTTGAAGTACGACGTTCCGGAGTGCGAGGAGCGTGGCATGACGTATGCCGCTCCGTTGAAGGTCACGATCCGGTTGACGGTCTACGACAAGGACCCCGATACCGGGACCAAGACGGTCCGGGACATCAAGGAGCAGGAGGTGTTTTTCGGTGAAATTCCGCTGATGACGCAGAACGGCACGTTCATCATCAACGGCACCGAGCGCGTGATCGTCAGCCAGTTGCACCGTTCGCCGGGCGTGTTTTTCGAAAAGGTGGCGGCGCAGGGCTATTTCCTGGGCAAGATTATTCCCTACCGCGGTTCGTGGGTGGAATTCGAATACGACAACAAAAACCTGCTGTACGTCCGGATCGACCGCAAGCGCAAGTTCTACGGAACCGTGTTCCTGCGCGCGATGGGTTTGAAGACCGATGAGCAGATTCTGCGCACGTTCTACCAGGACACGCTGACAAAGATCACGCTGACGAAGGATCGAAAGATTCTCTGGAACGTGGCGGCGTCCGGCGGGCCAGGCCGCGGTGCCCTGAAGGAAATGAAGCTGACGCACGCCGTGATGTCGAAGGCCGGCGACGTGGTGATCGCGTCGGGCAAAAAGGTCACGGCGCGGCTGTTGAACGAGTTGGCCAAGGCGAAGGTGGAGCGGTTCGAGATCGCCGCCAACGACCTGGAAGGCGGGTTGGCGGTGGCCGATGTCATCGACATGGAAACCGGCGAGATCCTGCTGGAGGCAAACAGGGAAGTGACGCCGGCCGCGATCGGCCGTTTCTTCGACTCGCGCATCCAGAGCGTGGAGGTCTTTTTCCCCGAGCGCGACGAGGCGGGCAACGTGTTGTCGAAGACGCTCGACAAGGACGCCGTCCGGACGCAGGACGAGGCGCTGCTCGAGATCTACCGCAAGTTGCGGCCCGGCGATCCGCCGACCCGCGACACAGCCACGCAGTTGTTCCAGGGCATGTTCTTCGATGCGCGAAAGTACGATTTCTCGCGCGTGGGCCGCATGAAGTTCAACATCAAGCTGCACGATAAGGCCGACGCCACGGTGTTGGACAAGCGCACGCTGGACGAGAAGGACTTCGTCGACACGATTCTGTACCTGTTGCGCCTGCGCCGCGGCCTGGGCGCTGTGGACGATATCGATCACCTGGGCAACCGCCGCGTGCGCGCGGTGGGCGAGTTGCTGGAGAACCAGTTCCGCATCGGCCTGGTGCGTATGGAGCGGGCGATCAAGGAAAAGATGTCGGTGAGCCAGGAGATCGCGACGGCGATGCCGCACGACCTGGTCAACGCCAAGCCGGTGATGGCGGCGATCCGCGAGTTCTTCGGTTCCTCGCAGCTCTCGCAGTTCATGGACCAGACCAACCCGCTGTCGGAGATTACCCACAAGCGGCGCCTGTCGGCGCTTGGACCGGGCGGCCTGTCTCGCGAACGCGCGGGTTTCGAGGTTCGCGACGTTCACCCGACGCACTATGGCCGTATCTGCCCGATTGAAACGCCGGAAGGTCCGAACATCGGCCTGATTTCGTCGCTGTCGTGTTTTGCGCGCATCAACGAGTTCGGCTTCATCGAAAGCCCGTACCGCCGCGTGGTGGAGGGCAAAGTCGTCGACGAAGTGAAGATCCTGAACCCCGGCGACTCGAACTACAAAGCCGGCGACGTGGCGTTGCGCGTGGACGCCGATAAGGCGAACAAAGGGCTCTCCAAATCTAAGCAGCCGGCCGAGTTCGAAGCGCATTGCGACTACCTGTCGGCATGGGAAGAAGACAAGTACGTCATCGCCCAGGCGAACATCGTGCTGGACGCGCAGGGGAACCTGGTGGACGCGCTGGTCAACGCGCGGCAGGCGGGCAACTTCTCGCTGACCCGGCGCGAGGAGATTCAGTACATGGACGTGAGTCCGAAGCAACTGGTCTCGGTGGCCGCGTCGCTGATTCCGTTCCTGGAAAACGACGACGCAAACCGTGCGCTGATGGGATCGAACATGCAACGGCAAGCCGTGCCGCTGCTGCGCGCCGAGGCCCCGTATGTGGGCACCGGCATGGAGCGGGTGACGGCTCGCGATTCGGGCGCGGTTGTGATTTGCCGCCGCGCGGGCGTGGTGGACTCGGTTGACTCGGAACGGATCATCGTTCGCGTGGACGGGTCGGGCGCTCACGAAGGACAGATGTCGCGCGAAGTGGGCGCCGATATCTACACGATGACCAAGTTCAAACGGTCGAACCAGAATACCTGTATCACGCAGAAGCCGATCGTTCACGCCGGCCAGCGCGTAAAAAAGGGCGACGTTCTGGCCGACGGGCCTTGCACGGATCAGGGCGAACTGGCGCTGGGCCGGAACGTGCTGGTGGCGTTCATGCCATGGCGCGGGTACAACTTCGAAGACGCCATCATCATCTCCGAAAAGCTGGTGAAGGAAGACTACTACACCTCAGTCCACATCGAGGAGTTCGAAGTGGAAGCGCGCGACACCAAGCTGGGGCCGGAAGAGATTACGCGGGACATCCCGAACGTACCCGAGGCCGCGCTGCGGAACCTGGACGAATCGGGCGTGATCCGCATCGGCGCCTCTGTGAAGCCGGGCGACATTCTGATCGGCAAGGTGACTCCGAAGGGCGAAACGCAGTTGACCCCGGAAGAAAAGCTGCTGCGCGCGATCTTCGGCGAGAAGGCTGGCGACGTGAAGGACGCGAGCTTCTACTGCCCGCCCGGCATCGAGGGCGTTGTGGTGGATTGCAAGATTTTCTCGCGTAAGGGAACCGAGCTCGACGAGCGGTCGAAGCAGATTCTCGAAGAGAACATCGCGCGGATGCACCGCAACCTGGACGACGAAAAGCGCATCCTGGGCGACGAGCGCGCCAAGCGGCTGGCGAAGCTGCTGGAGGGCCAACTGGTCCTGGCCGATCTTCACGACGAGAAGACGAACAAGAAGTTGCTAGCCAAGGACGCGGTGCTGACGCGGGACCTGCTCGAGAAGATGCGTTCGCGCGATTTGAAACGGATGCGATTGAAAGAGCGCGATCCGCATTTGAACGAGCAGATCGACGAAATCGAAGAGATGACGTCGCGCCAGATCGCCGTGCTCGAAAAGATCACGGAAGAAAAGATCGCCAAGCTGAAGAAGGGCGACGAACTGCCGCCGGGCGTGATCAAGACGGTGAAGTGTTACGTCGCGATGAAACGCAAGCTTTCCGTCGGCGACAAGATGGCGGGCCGTCACGGTAATAAGGGCGTGATCAGCCGCATTGTTCCAGAAGAGGATCTGCCGTACCTGCCCGACGGGCAGCCGGTGGAGATCATTCTAAATCCGCTGGGCGTTCCATCCCGCATGAACGTTGGACAGATTCTGGAGACGCACCTGGGCTGGGCCGGCATGAAGCTGGGCCGGCACTTCGCGACCCCGGTGTTCGACGGCGCGCACGAGGCCGACATCAAGACGCAGTTGAAGGAAGCCAACCTGCCCTCTTCGGGCAAGGTGAAGCTGATGGACGGCATGACGGGCAATCCGTTTGAACAGCCGGTCACGGTGGGCTGTATCTACATGCTGAAGCTGTCGCACCTGGTGGACGACAAGATTCACGCGCGCTCCATCGGACCGTACTCCCTGATCACCCAGCAGCCGTTGGGCGGCAAGGCGCAGTTCGGCGGACAGCGCTTCGGCGAAATGGAAGTCTGGGCGCTGGAAGCCTACGGCGCCGCCTACACGCTGCAAGAGCTTCTGACGGCCAAGTCCGACGACGTCTACGGCCGCGCGAAGATCTACGAAGCCATTGTGAAGGGCGAGGCCGCGGCGGAGCCGGGCGTGCCCGAATCGTTCAACGTTCTGATCCGCGAGCTGCAGGCGCTGTGTCTCGACGTAGAGCTGCTGAAGAAGCAGCCCGAAGTTCCGGAGACCGCCGCGGCGGCCGACTAATTCCCATCTAAAGGAGAAACACGCATGTACCGCTCTTCCCCCTACGAACGCGCGAACCTGCTCGCGGACTTCGATTCGATCCGCATCAGCCTGGCCTCTCCGAACAAGATCAGGAACTGGTCCCACGGCGAGGTCACGAAACCGGAAACCATCAACTACCGCACCTTCAAGCCGGAGCGCGACGGACTGTTCTGCGCCCGCATTTTCGGTCCGATCGCGGACTGGGAGTGCCTGTGCGGCAAGTACAAGCGCATGAAGCACCGCGGAGTGATCTGCGACAAGTGCGGTGTGGAAGTGACGCTCAGCCGGGTGCGGCGCGAGCGGCTGGGCCATATCGAACTGGCCAGTCCGTGTTCCCACGTCTGGTTCTTCAAGGGCCTGCCGTCGCGCATCGGCTACCTGCTGGATATCACATTGCGCGAACTGGAGCGGGTGCTCTATTTCGAAGCGTTTGTGATCGTCGATCCCGGCAGCGTGGACGGACTCAGCGCCGGCGACGTGATCACTGACGAGCGCAAGCGTCAACTGGACCAGGAGGCTCCCGGCCGCTTTGTGGCGATGATGGGCGCCGAAGGCATCAAGGAGCTGTTGAAGAAGGTCAACTGCGAGGCGTTGTCGGTGGAGATCCGCGAGCGGATGAAGACCGAGACTTCGCAGCAGAAGAAGCTGAAGTTCGCCAAGCGCCTGCGCGTGGTGGAGAGTTTCCGCAAGTCGGCGAACAATCCGGAGTGGATGATTCTGGACGTGATTCCGGTGATTCCGCCGGAACTGCGGCCGCTGGTGCCGCTGGACGGCGGCCGGTTCGCCACCTCCGATTTGAACGATCTGTACCGCCGCGTAATCAACCGCAACAACCGGTTGAAGAAGCTGATCGAACTGCACGCGCCGGACGTGATCGTCCGCAACGAAAAGCGCATGCTACAGGACCCCGTCGACGCACTGTTCGACAACGGCCGCCGCGGCCGCGTGCTGCGGGGCGCCAACAACCGTCCGCTAAAGTCGCTCTCCGACGCGCTGAAGGGCAAGCAGGGCCGGTTCCGCCAGAACCTGCTGGGCAAGCGCGTTGACTACTCGGGCCGTTCGGTGATCGTAGTGGGACCGGAGTTGAAGCTGCACCAGTGCGGCTTGCCGAAGAAGATGGCGTTGGAGCTGTTCAAGCCGTTCATCTATCACCGGCTGGAACAGCGCGGCCACTGCACCACCATCAAGCAGGCCAAGGAGTTAGTGGAACAGCAGGACGCGGTGGTTTGGGACATCCTCGAAGAAGTCATCCGCGACCATCCGATTCTGTTGAACCGCGCGCCCACGCTTCACCGTTTGGGCATCCAGGCGTTTGAGCCGGTGCTGGTGGAAGGCAAGGCGATCAAGCTGCATCCGCTGGTCTGCACGGCGTTCAACGCCGACTTCGACGGCGACCAGATGGCGGTTCACATTCCGCTGTCGCCGGAGTCGCAGATCGAAGCCTCGACGCTGATGCTGGCGTCGAACAACATTCTGTCGCCCGCGCACGGTTCGCCGATCGCGATTCCGTCGCAGGACATGGTGCTGGGTCTGTACTACCTCACCAAGTCGCGCGTCGGTTCCAAGGGCGAAGGCAAGAAGTTCGCCTCGATGGAAGACGTGCTGATCGCTCTCGAAATGGGCGAAGTGGAAACGCTGTCGCCGATCAAGCTGCGTTACACGGGCAAGGTGTTGGATTTGACCACGTCGAAAGACGGGCAGAACCTGATGCACGCCGAGGCGGTGGAGTACAACAAGCAGGACATGGACACGACCGTCGGCCGCGTCATTCTGAACGACGTGCTGCCGGACGATATGCCGTTCGTTAACGGCCTTTTGAAGAAGAAGGGCCTGACGCAACTGGTGCAGTATTGCTACCTGAAGTATGGCCTGCACACGACGGTGAAGATGCTGGACGACATCAAAGCGCTGGGCTTCCAGTACGCTACGCGCGCGGGCATCTCGATCGGCATCGACGACATGGTGGTGCCGGATCAGAAGCACCAGATGGTGAAGGACGCCGAGAAGAACGTCATCGAAGTTCAAAACCAGTATCAGTCGGGCGCGATCACGCACGGCGAACGCTACAACAAGATCATCGAAATCTGGACCCGCGTGACCGAAGAGGTCTCCGACAAGATGTTCAAGAAGATGGAAGAGGACGACCGCACGGGCCGCTACCTCAACCCGATCTACATCATGGCCGACTCCGGCGCCCGCGGATCGAAACAGCAGATCCGCCAGTTGTCCGGTATGCGCGGCCTGATGGCCAAGCCGTCGGGCGAGATTATCGAGACGCCCATCACGGCGAACTTCCGTGAAGGCCTGAACGTGTTGCAGTACTTCATTTCGACGCACGGCGCCCGCAAGGGCCTGGCCGATACGGCGTTGAAGACGGCCGACTCGGGTTACCTGACCCGCCGGCTGGTGGACGTGGCGCAGGACGTGATCATCAGTGAGCACGACTGCGGCACCGTCGAAGGAATCTTCGTCGAGCCGATCGTCGAAGCGGGCGAAATCATCGAACCGTTACGCGACCGGATTGTGGGACGCGTGGCGCTGGAAGATCAGCGCGACTTCGAAGGCAACGTGATCGTCGGTGTGAATCAACTGATCACAGAGGACCTGGCGACGGCGATTCAGGCGGCCGGCATCGAGCGGGTGAAGATCCGTTCCGTGCTGACCTGCGAGTCCCGGCGCGGTGTCTGCCAACTCTGCTACGGCCGGAACCTGGCGACGGGGCGGTTGGTGGAGCGCGGCGAGGCGGTAGGCGTCATCGCGGCGCAGTCGATCGGCGAGCCGGGCACCCAGTTGACCATGCGTACGTTCCACATCGGCGGCGCGGCGACGCGTGCGTCGGAACAGAACACGCAAGAGTCCAAAGGCGCCGGCTTTGTGAAGCATCTGACGATCAACACGGTGCAGAACGCGGCGGGCGAATACATCGCCATGAATCGCAACGGCATCATTGCCGTGGTGGACGAAAAGGGCCGCGAAAAAGAGCGCTATCAGGTGGTCTACGGCGCGAAGGTGAAGTACAAGGACGGCGAAGCCGTCGGCGCCGGCGACGTGATGCTCGAATGGGATCCGTATTCGTTCTCGATCCTCACCGAAATCTCGGGTATCGTCCACTTTAAGGATCTGGACGAGGGCCTGACGGTGCAGGAACAGGTGGACGAGGTGTCGGGCCTGTCACAGTGGGTGGTAGTGGATTCGCCGGACGGCAAGCGTGTGCCGACGATCATCATCCGGCCCGAGGGCGGCCATAAGCACGACGAGCGCCGCTATATCATGCCGACGCACGCGCACTTGATGGTGAAGGACGGCGACAAGGTTCACGCGGCCGACGTCATCGCCAAGATCCCGCGCGCAACTTCGAAGACGAAGGACATCACCGGCGGTTTACCGCGCGTCGTCGAACTCTTCGAAGCCCGCAAGCCGCGCGATCCAGCCGCGATCGCCGAGATCAATGGCGTCGTGAAGTTTGGCGAAGTGACCAAGTCGGCCCGGAAGGTCGTCATCATCGGTGAGAACGGACTGGAGCGGGAGTATTCGATTCCGCGCGGTTCGCATATCAACGTGCAGGAGGGCGAGAAGGTCCTGGCCGGCGACCAGTTGGTCGACGGGCCGATCAATCCGCACGACATTCTGCATGTCCGGGGTGAGAAAGAGCTGCAGAAGTACATGGTGAACGAGGTGCAGGAGGTGTACCGCCTGCAAGGCGTGAACATCAACGACAAGCACCTAGAAGTGATCGTCCGGCAGATGCTGCGCTGGGTGAAGATCGAGGACATCGGCGACACCGACTTCCTGCCGGAAGAGGTTGTGGACCGGTTCAAGCTGAAAGAAGAGAACGAGCGCGCCAACGACAAGGGCGGCCGCCGGGCTCATGCCAAGCCGATCCTGCTCGGCATCACGAAGGCGTCGCTCTCGACGGATTCGTTCATCTCCGCCGCCAGCTTCCAGGAGACGACCCGCGTGCTGACCGAAGCCGCGATCAACTCGAAGAAGGATGGACTGCGGGGCTTGAAGGAGAACGTGATCATGGGCCGGCTGATTCCCGCCGGTACCGGCATGGACTACTATCGCGGAGTCCGCATAGCGGGCGAAGGCGTGGTGGAGGAAGAGCCGCAGCAACCGGTGGAAGAGCCGGCGTTCGACATGTCGGATTACGAAGACACCGCGCGGAGTTTCTACGCCGGCGGGTTGTCGGAGACCGAGGGCGCGCCGGAGGATACTTCGGTCGAGTAACCCGTACGACAATCTGAAAAGAAGACGGCGCGCAGCGAGAGTTGCGCGCCGTCTGGTGCTAGGAGGCAGCGAGAGATGATTCAGCGTCTGATGGTGGACAATTTTCGATGCTTCTCCAACCTGGAGGTTGGGTTTGGGCCGCGATGCTTGATTATCGGTGACAACGGAACGGGCGAATCGGCACTGATCGAGGTTCTTACGCGGCTGCAGGCGGCCGTCCGGGCGGGCGCTGAGGTGACGCTAGAGTGAACTCCCTTCTCGAACTTGCCGGTAACGTCCGCGTCTACGACCTTGCCCAGCCTTACTATGTGGGCAT
>VFZO01000185.1 GCA_016871155.1 Acidobacteriota bacterium
AGTAACGCGCGATCCCTGGAAGTCGATCTTGAGAAGGCCGTTGAACGAGAGCTGAAAGGGCTGGTTTTGTTTGTCACCCATTGGGTGCTGTCCTCCGCAGGGGTCTTCGCTGCCTTCAAACCCCTATGGATATTGATGCGGACGAGCATCCGGGAGATTCGCACGCGCGGCTCAAAACGGAAATGTGGGTTTAAAGCTTCGGCCGTCTCTTCGGTCGAAAGCTCGTCCACGTCCCGAAGCTGGAACACGGACCGGAACGATGGTTTCAGACTCTGGATGGCGTCGTCGAGCAGCACCCGCAACTCTTCCTGCGAATACTTTTGCTCAGGATTGCCATCCCAAACCGCGATCTCGCGGACCATCGTCTCTTCGCCGGTGTCAATTTCTTCGTCCAGGGAGACAATCTTGTCGCCCCGGCGCTTGCGAAGCTTCATCAGCGCCTCGTTCACCGCGATCCGTACGATCCAGGTATAGAACTTCGAATCCCCCTGGAAGCGGTCCAGATGCTGATAGGCCTTCAGAAAGGCCTCCTGCAGTACGTCCTCGGCGTCCTCGTCGTTCTGTGTGATGTTTCGCGCGAGCCGGTAAATCTTTCGTTCGTACTCGTTGACAAGCTCGGCGAACGCGGCGTCATCGCCCGCCCGGGCCCGTTCCACCAGCGCTGTTTCGTCGAATCCCGCCTTCATATTCCTTGACCGATTACTATAGCAGTGCGCGGGGACAAAGCTCCCGCAACCGCTAGCCGTAATCGCGGTCATCATATACTAGTCGATGAGCTACGGGGCGAAAACGATTCGCCCAATCCCTCATTTTTTTCCCAATTCCATGAGTAGTTTCGTCATAACCCTGCCCGACGGCAGCAGTAAGACCGTCTCCGTAGGCGCGCGTCCGTTGGACGTCGCCCAATCGATCTCCGAACGCCTGGCCGAGGCCGCCATCGCCGCCCGTGTGAACGGCGTGCTTTGGGACCTGACCCGCCCGTTCACCGCGGACGCCACGCTGCAACTCTTGACCAGCAAGGATCCCGAAGCGCTCGAGATCTACCGCCACTCCACCGCCCACCTGCTTGCCGCCGCCGTGCTGGAACTCTATCCGGAGACCCAACTGGGAATCGGCCCGCCCATCGATACCGGCTTCTACTACGACTTCGACCGGCCCACGCCTTTCACACCGGAGGATCTGGAAAAGATCGAAGCCAAGATGTGGGAGATTCAGGCGCGCGACCTAACCTACGATCGCGTGATGACCCGCAAGGACGAAGGTCTGAAGAAATACGGCGAAATGTGGATGAAGTGCGAACTCATCCAGGAGCGCGCCGACGAGGTTTTCTCCGAATATACGCTGGGCCCCGCGTTCATCGACTTCTGCCGCGGCCCGCACTTGCCTTCGACCAGGAAAATCAAGGCATTCAAGCTGCTCTCGATCGCCGGCGCGTATTGGAAGGGTGACGAAAAGCGGAAGCAGTTGCAACGCATCTACGGCACGGCTTTTTTCACCAAGAAGGAACAGGACGAGCATCTGGCCCGGATCGAGGAAGCCAAACGCCGCGATCATCGGAAGCTGGGCGCCGAACTGGATCTGTTCTCGACTCAGGAACTGGCCGGCCCAGGGCTGGTGTTCTTCCATCCCAAGGGCGGCATTATCCGCAAGACCTTGGAAGACTGGATGCGCGAAGCGTATCTGAAGCGCGGCTACTCGCTCGTCTACACGCCCCACGTGGCGCGGGTCGACCTCTGGAAGACCTCCGGCCACTTCGGTTTCTATCACGAGAACATGTTCACCTGCATGGAACTCGACGACGCCGAGTATCAGTTGAAGCCCATGAACTGCCCGTGCCACATCCTGGTCTTTGCCCGCAAACCGCATAGCTACCGGGATCTGCCGCAGCGTCTGGGCGAGCTCGGAACGGTCTACCGTTACGAGCGCTCCGGCACCATGCACGGCCTCATGCGCGTGCGCGGTTTCACACAGGACGATGCCCATATCTTCTGCACGCCGGAGCAGATTGAAGAGGAGATCGTTAGCTGCCTGGAGTTTGCCCAGGATACGCTTCGGACCTTCGGCTTCGAAAAGTACAAGGCGGAGATCTCCACCTGGGACGGCGGCGCCAGCGGCAAGTACGACGGCTCCCCGGATCAGTGGCAATTGGCCGAGAACGCCTTGCGCCGGGCCGTCGAAAAGCTCGGTATCGAGGCCACCGTGGTTTCCGACGAAGCGGCGTTCTACGGCCCCAAGATCGACGTCAAGCTGGTCGACGCCATCGGCCGGCTGTGGCAGCTCTCCACCGTGCAGTTCGACTTTACCCTCCCGCGGCGGTTCAATCTGGAGTACATCGGCGAGGACAACAAGAAGCATCAGCCGCTAATGGTTCACCGTGCGCTGTTCGGTTCCGTGGAGCGGTTCTTCGGCATTCTCGTCGAGCACTACGCCGGTGTGTTTCCGGCCTGGCTCGCGCCCGTGCAGGTGGCCGTCATGCCCATCACCGATAAGCAGAACGGCTACGCCGCCGAGGTGGTCAAGGCGTTGGAAGAGGACGGCGTTCGCGTCTACTTCGACAACCGCCAGGAGAAGGTCAATCTGAAAATTCGCGACGCGCAACTGCAGAAGATCCCCTACATGCTGGTGGTCGGCGGGCGGGAAGCGGAGCAGGGAACCGTTTCGGTGCGGAATCGGAAGCACGGAGATCAGGGCGTGCAGCCTCTCGCCGAATTCCGCGCGCAGCTCCAACAACTCATCGCGTCGCGTGCTCTTAGCGAGTAGCATTCTCGCCGCGTTACTGGTGGGCTCGTGGGTCTACTGCGCGCTCACCTGGATCGCGGCGCGGCGCTATCTCGCCCAGCCGGTTCCCGGCGTGCCGAACGTCGAGCCCATCTCCATTCTGAAGCCGCTCCATGGCCTGGATGAAGGACTGGAAGACAACCTCCGGAGCTTCTTCGACCAGATGTATCCGTCGTTTGAGATTCTTTTCGCCATGCGAACGGATTCCGATCCGGCCTATGCTCTCGCCCTGCGGCTCGGCGCCGAGTATCCCCACGTGCCCTCCCGGGTAATCCTCACCGGCGAACCGCCCTGGCCCAACGCCAAGTGCTGGAGCCTCCATCTGATGCAGCGGGAAGCGGCGCACAATCTGCTGGTGATGAGCGACTCCGATATTCGCGCCGATCCCAACATGCTCCGCCGGCTGGCCCGCGAGTTCGCGAACCCCGGCCTGGCCGTCACCACGTGCCCGTATCGCGCCGCTGCCGGTCCGTCGCCGTGGTCCCGGCTGGAAGCCATCGGCATGAACACCGAGTTCCTCGGCGGCGTGCTGGTCGCACGGATGCTGGACGGTATGAAATTTGCCGTGGGTCCCACCATCGCCGCCCGCAAGCAGGCCATCGACGCCGTCGGCGGCTGGCCGTACCTGCGCGAGTTCCTGGCCGAGGACTTCGTGCTGGGCCGCGACGCGGCGGCCCTCGGACTGGGCGTCGCGCTCTCGTCCTGCGTCGTGGAGCATCGCATCGGATCGCAGGGATTCGTGAAGAACGTAACGCACCGGCTGCGCTGGTGCCGGTCGACGCGGCGCTCCCGCCCGGCCGGCTATGCGGGCCAGCTCTTCACCAACCCGCTTCCCATTGCACTGGCCTTGCTGGCCCTGGCACCGTGGAGCTGGCCGGCCTTCGCGGCGACGTGCCTCTTCCGCTTTGGCGCCGCCTACGCGGCCAGCCAGATGGTGCTCGACGATCCGCTGTGCCGCCGCCAGTGGTATTGGATACCCGTGCAGGACCTGCTCAGCTTTGCGGTTTGGGCCGCCGGGTTCTTCGGCAACACGATCGACTGGCGAGGGGAAGAGTACATCCTCCAAAAGGACGGCCGTTTCACGCGGGCGTGATTTCGAACGCCGCGACCTCTCTTTCCCTCCTGTATAATTTCGCCAATGAATTGGACACGGCGTGGCGTATTGCTAACTCCCCTTCTGACAAAGGCCGAGGCGCAGGTGACACCGGAGCTGGTCGCGCTGGCGCCGGAGTTGGAGCCTCTCGCCCGGTTGTTTGAATCGACGGACCGCGACAGGTGCCCCGATACGCTCGCCGCGGAGTTGACGAAAGGAACGCCCTACCGGCAACTAATGGCCGCGCTGTTTCTGGCCGGCACCCGGAACGTGAACCCCCGGCCGCCCGGCTTCGCGCTGCATTGTCTGTTCGTGATGCACGCCTCCCATCAGTTGAGCCTGGAGGCGCCGGCCGGCCTGCGCCATGTGCCGCTATTCTTCGCGCTGGACACCTTCAAGGCATCCCAGGCGCGCGACAAAGAGTACTCGATGGGCGGTTTGACCGGAATGATGCCCGCGCCGGCAAACGCAATGGCGGAGTTGGAACGCGGTTTCGCCAACTGGGAGTTCGACCGCGCCGAGCGCGCCGCCGCCGTGCTGGCGCGCCACGCCGGCGCCAACGAGGTATTCGAGCTCTTCTGGAAGTATGGCGTCCGGGACTATCGCAACATCGGCCACAAAGCGATCTTCGTCGCCAATGCGTACCGGACGCTGCAAGTGATCGGCTGGCAATACGCCGAGCCGGTGCTGCGATCGATCGCCCTGGCGCTGAACGATTTCGGGCGCGAGACGAAGATGAACGGTTTCGCGATGGAAGATCAGACCTGGAATTCGAACCTGCGGCGCGCCCTTGGGCCGATGGATCCCGGTCCCTCCAACGAAGACGACGTGATCGCCATCCTGAATGCGATCCGCAAGGGCACCCCGGCGGAGGCCTGCGCCGAGACCGAGGGCCGGCTCCGGAAGGGCGCGGCGGCGGCAAGCGTGTGGGACGCCGTACATCTGGCCAGCGCCGAACTGACCGCCCGCACACAAGGTGGCGGCGTGATCACCGGCATCCATTCCGTCAGCGCGGCCAATGCCATGCACTTCGCCTATCAAACGGCCGCCGGCCGGGCGACGCGCTGGTTGATCGTGCTGCAAGCGGTGGGTTGGATGGCCCAGTTTCGCGTTGCCGCCGAAGAGCGCGCCGGCATTAAGGCCATCGACCTGCTGCGGATCGCCAAAGGCCCCTCGCGCGCCGAGCTTGGTGAGTCGCTGCGGCATGTCATTACCAAGGCCGACGAGGTGCATTACTACAAGTTCCCCGTCGCGATCGTCGAGGACTACCATTTGGTGAGCGAGCGTTGGCGCGGGGCGTTTGCGTCGTCGATGCAGTACTACACGAAGTCGGCTACTGACCCGATGGCGGCGCCGATGAGACGGGCGCTGTCCTTGGCTTAGCGATTTCGATTTTGTCGAACACCTGGCCTTCGATGTCGACCGCCTTTACCGAAGCCGTGCCCTCGGCGCGCAGACGAACGCTGAAGATGTGGTTGCGGCTCTCGGTGTGCGCCAGCCACCATGCGTTCTTCGGAACGGGCCGCGTCGAGACCGCCCAGGCGCCGTCGCCCAGATAGAGGATTCCATTTTCGTCGTCGCGCTTGTGCTGGCGCAGCCGGTACGTGCGTTTGTAGGTGTGATGGTCGTTCTCAAACACGGCGGTGACGCCGTATTTCTCCCAGTGCGGCATCCACTCCTTCCGGATCTCCACCGAGCGTGGCGCGTCAATGGGCAAATCCGAACCCTTCGGCGGTTTGTTAGTGCCGTATGCCGGCCAGTGATAGACCACGAAAACGAACTTCTGCTCCTTGCGCGCCGCCAGCGCGCTCTCCAGCCACGCCGCCTGCGGGCCCGCGATGGGTTCGGTGTGGTCGCTGTCGAGAACGAGAATCGAGAGATACTTCCCGAAATCCTGCGCGTAATAGGACTTGCCGGACGGCGTCTGAAATAGCGAATAGAAGAACGGTGCGTCCTGCGGAATTTTGCCTTTATATCCCCCCTTCACCTCGTGGTTGCCCATCGCCAGAACCATCGGCAGCAGCCGTCCATCGGGACTCACCGAGTGCGTCAGCCACGACTTCAGCCAATCGGCCCAACGGCCGGACGACACGCCGTTGGCATACGCCAGGTCGCCACCCAACAGGGCGAAGTCCGGGTCGAGTGAGCCGGCCACGGCGTTCATCTTGTCCACCCGGGCGCGTGTATGCATCATGTCGCCCCCGGCGACGAAGTGGACGGGCCGGTTCAAGTCCTTGGGCATGGTCCGGAAGCGCCAGCCTTCGCCGGCCTTGGCGATCCGGGCGCCGAGGTTGAACTCGTAGTTCGAATCCGGCGTCAAACCGGTGAGCTGAACGCGCCTGCCCTGCATGGTGGTGTCGGCGATGCCAAACTTCGATCCCGTCGCGATCTTCCACTCCGCCTCGCCGATCCGCCGGTAATGGACATCCAGTGAGGTGGCCGTGTGGAGGTCGACCCAGTTCACGGTCATCGTCGTGGCGGGGTCTCCATTCCAGGTGAGATACAGCCCTACCAAATCGGGCGCCTGCGCCCACACAGCCAAGGAGAAGAGAGCACAAAGGAGTCGCCGCATGGAACCTATCATAGTCGAAAGCCTTTAGGCAGGAACAGAGACCAAACCTCGCTGCTGAGCGGCTTGGCGTGGCCACCGGCCACCCAAAGCTTGTCGCGGAAGACGAACACGGAGTGCTCGTGGCGCTCCTTCCAGGCTGCATCCATCGGGAACCGCTTCCAATCCCTTCCGTTCCGCGAGTACCAAACGTCGCCCCAATTCCGGTCCGGCATCTTGGACCAGCCCCCGAGCACCCACATATGGCCGCGATACACCGCCGCGCCGAACCAGAGCCGCGGGTGCCAGGGCGCGGCCGCCGTCTCCTGCCTCCAGGTCTTCCCGTCGGCGCTGGACCAAACGTCGTTCAAGCCCTCGTAATCCGGGACATAGTTTCCGCCGCCGAACACGTAGATGCGGCCTCCCAGCACAACGGCCTGATGATACGCCCGCGGTTTCCAAGGGGCGGCGGCGGTCTCCTGGCGCCACGTCCTGCCGTCCGCGCTAGACCACACATCGTTCTTTAAGCTCGCTGCATCGCCAAAGTAGTAGTTTTCGGTGCCGCCGAGTATCCATAGACGTCCGCGAAACTCGACTACGGCCGCCGCCAGGCGGGGAGACCAGCCGGCGTGTGCCGTGACTTCCGTCCAGTCGATGCCGTCCAGGGAAGACCATACGGCGTTGCTGGCCGAGTGGCCGGGCAGGCGGCCGTTGTACCACCCGCCCATCATCCACATGCGGTTCCGGAAGGAGATCGACATCGGAAGGTCCGAGTGCAGCCACGGTGCGGCGGGAGTCAGCCGGTCCCAGTTCCGGCCGTTCGCGCTCGCCCAAACGTCACGCGGCGGTGCTTCGAACGAGTTGAACCACCCGCCCAGGATGAAAAGCCGGCCTTGATGAACGAACTCGCCCTGGGAGTCGCGGGGCTGCCACGGCGCCATTCCCTCCAAAACCCAGTTTTGGCCAGCCAACGCGGCCATCGTTGACGCGATTGTAAATAATTTGTAACATACTCGGTGCATCGGAACCATCATGCCATCCAAAATCTCCCGGCGCGGATTTTTCTCCGCTCCCGCACTATTTTCAGGCCTGCAGGCCGCGCAAAGAAAGGGCCGGGCCGCCGTCGTTGCCGGGTACGGGGAGCTGCGGCAGGCCGGCGAGATGCTGCTGCTGCCGCCCGGCTTTCAATACTCGGTGATCAGCTACGAAGGCGACGCCATGGCCGACGGTTTCCCGGTGCCCTCGGCAATGGATGGAATGGCGTGCTTCCCGCTGCCGAACGGAAATGTCGCCCTGATCCGTAATCACGAGATCGGCGAAGCGGGCCGCGTCTTCCGCCCGCGGCCCGCCAACAGCACCTCCACGACCGCCGGGATCCTGGCGCATCTGTTGGATACGAGCTACGGTCCCCGCCAATTCAGCTACGACACCTATTCCGGCGGCGGTACTACCACGATCGAGGTGGACCCGCGCACGCGGCGAAAGGTTCGTGAGTATTGGAGCCTGGTCGGGACGCTGCGGAACTGCGCCGGCGGCCCCACTCCCTGGGGAAGCTGGTTGACTTGCGAGGAAACGCTCGAATCGGCCAGCGCCGCCGAGTACGCGCAAAATCACGGCTATGTCTTCGAGGTCCCGGCCGATACGGCGCCCGGCGCACCGGTGCAGCCCGTACCGCTGCGGCGCCTGGGCCGGTTCTCGCATGAGGCCGTTGCGGTCGATCCTGCCACCGGAATCATCTACGAAACCGAGGACCAGGGTAACGTCTCCGGTTTTTACCGGTATGTCCCAGCCGCGAAGCCCGCCAAACCCGGCGACTTGGCGGGGGACAATGGCCGCCTGCAGATGCTGCGCGTGAACAGCGCGAACCAATACGTAACCTGTATCGATCAAAAGCAAGGCATTGCCCTGCCCGTCGGTTGGGTGGATGTGCCGGATCCGGATCCGGCGTCTGTCTCGGCCACGGTGAACGGTGAGACCGCTTCGGTCGTGTTCCGGCAGGGACTGAACAACGGCGGCGCCATCTTCCGGCGCGGCGAGGGCTGTTGGTATTGGCAGGGCAAGATCTATTTCACCTGCACCAACGGCGGCGAGGTCGGGCTCGGGCAGATATGGGTTTACGACATAGCCGCGTCGACGCTAACGCTAGTCTTTGAGACGCCCGACCTGCATGTTCTGGATTTCCCCGACAACATGGCGATTTCACCCAGGGGTGGAATCGTCGTTTGCGAAGACGGTTCGGGCGGACAGTTCCTCAGGGGTGTGACGCCGGCCGGCGACATCTTCGACTTCGCGCGCAACATTTACAACACGGCCGAGATGGCCGGGGCATGCTTCAGCCCTGACGGCCAAACGATGTTCGTGAACATCTATGGGCGCGCAACCATTCGAACGGCCAGCCGGTATGGCACCATTCCGTTGATCCCGATCGGTTCCGAGGTCCGCGAGAAGGCCTTTACTCTCGCCATCTGGGGACCCTGGGGCACGGGTCTTTTATAGGGTGCGCCTTCGCAAGTAAAGTAGCAGCAACCCGGCGGCAGCATAGCCCAGGCCGGGAGGTTCCGGCGCTTCCACAGTGTCCGGTTGGCTTAGAGTGAACACGCGGATCTCATCCATGAAGAAGCGGGACGTTCGCAACGTGAGCGCGAGGGCCGTGGGTGAGAGCTGCTGAATCGAGTCCTGGCTGATCAGCAGTTCCAGGCCGCGGAGGACGGATAGTCCGGAGTACTGATTCGCGGGGTCGCCGTGAGCGTCGGTGTCCGAGGGGCACGCGCCGCCCAACCCGCAGATCGCCCGGCCGGAAACGCCGAGAATGGTTGCGCCGAAATCGATAGTGGCCGAGAGATTGCCCAGCGTATTTGACGTTCGTTGCGAGTGCACCAGCCACACGTCCACCCTGGCGCCGGCAAAAATCGTCGAGGTCAGCCCCGGCCAGAAGGTTGAGTACGTGACGCCCGTCGCGAGGGCATCCAGCGTGATGTCGCTCGGCACGGAGTAGGCGGTCCGCTCGGAGACAAGATAGAGCGTGGAGTCGGAAGTCAGCGCTCCGAATCGCAGATCCACCGGTCCTGTGAGCGTCTGCACGTTCGGCGTGGTAATCGGTGCGCCGTACGCGGCGGCTGACAAAAGCAACACAAATGGGCCCAAATTCGGCATAGGTACAGCCACAGACTACGGCACTTATTGGGCCCTTACAATTCCGATTAATCCGTAAAATTCCGAGCGTACGACACGCTCTCCAAGCCGTGTTCTTCCAACCTGCCTGTCGCGCAATTTTCTATCGATACCATTCCGTTGTCTGTCCTGGAATAGTCGTTGCCGGTGGGGTATGATCTCCTCAGTGCCCAGCCTCGCAGCCGGGTATTTCCGCTATGACTCGCCGGCGGATCCCGCGAGCGCATTTTCGCAGTTTCTCGTGACCTGGAAGAGTTCTCCCTTCGACGTCACCGCGCCTGCGAATATTTTCTCGGTGGATGGATCTGCGCAGCTGATTCCGCTCCCATGCAGAGGAACAGGTCCCTCCCGGTGTCCGGGAACCCCCTGTGCCGCTCCACCATGGTACTCGGGCTCGGATTCGCGGTGCTTCGCCGCAGACGACTTCAGGGGTAGGGGAGCGCCCTGGTGGACTTGGCGCCACCACTCCGGGTGATACTGGTGTATACCTAGAAGTCCAGTCCCTGGAGAGAATGCGCCCGCCTCTCCTCGCAAGCAGTCCCCCGCCGTGGGCGCACCGGGAGTCTAACCATGCAACTTCGTGTCCTCGCCTTTGTACTAGCCGGTGGAAAGGGAACGCGTCTCTACCCACTGACCAAGGAGCGCGCCAAGCCCGCCGTTCCGTTCGGAGGGCGTTATCGCATCGTCGATTTCGTTCTTTCGAACCTCGTCAATTCAGGCGTGTACTCGGTCTATGTGTTGATCCAGTTCAAGAGTCAGTCGCTTCTCCAACATATTCGGGACGGCTGGGATTTTGGCGGCATGTTGAAGAGCCAGTTCATGATTCCCGTACCTGCCCAGATGCGGTCGGCCGGCGAGAACTGGTATCAAGGCACCGCCGACGCCGTCTACCAGAACATCAATCTCATCGAACAGGCCGACCCGCACCTGGTTTGTATATTCGGCGCCGATCATATCTACCGGATGAACATTCGCGACATGATCGAATTCCACGAACAGAAACGCGCACAGGCGACCGTCGCCGCCATTCCGGTGCCTAAGGACGAGGCCCGCGAATTCGGTGTCATCGAATCCACCGGCGATGGCCGGATCACCGGCTTCCACGAAAAGGTGGCCTATCCGCCCACCATGCCGGGTAACGACGCGATGTGTTTCGCGTCGATGGGAAACTACATTTTTTCGACCGGCATGCTGTTGCGCGAACTCTACGCCGATGCGGAGAACCCGAACTCTTCGCACGATTTCGGCCGCGACATTCTGCCCTCTCTCGTGGGCCGCGCGGACCTGTTCGCGTATGACTTTAACACCAACCGAATCCCCGGCGATCCGCCGAACGCCAAATCCTATTGGCGCGATGTTGGGACCATCGAGGCGTACTACGACGCCAACATGGACCTTCGCAACGTGGCGCCGGAGTTGAATCTCTACAATCGTGAGTGGAAACTGCGCACGGCGGGCTTTGAAGATCCTCCCGCCAAGTTTGTCTTCGACATGGATGGCCGCCGCGGCGTGGCGACCGATTCGATCGTTGCGGGCGGCTCGATTCTATCGGGCGGTTCGGTCAAGGGCTCCGTGCTGGGGCGTGGAGTGCGCGTGCACACCGGCGCGACCGTAGAGGACTCGATCCTTTTCGACAACGTCGATGTCGGGCGGCACGCGAAGGTGAAGCGGGCGATTCTGGACAAGAACGTTCGCATTCCGGAAGGCGCCCAGATCGGTTATGACCTGGAAGAGGATCGCAAACGCTACTACGTGACCGAGAGCGGCATTGTGGTCGTCGAAGGCCATCGCAGTCACGTGGAACTCGCCACAATGACGGTCTAGGCTTTCCCGGCGGCGAGAATTCCGCGGTACTGCGCCTCTTCGAAGAGGCTAAAGCCGCTGGCGTCGGCGCTGGCATAGTGGAAGCGCTCGCGGCCCCGCACCCAGCCGAGCCGTGCGGGGTTCGAAAGAAAACCGGGCGAAGGCCGAACCATGGCGTGGCCGTTGCGAAAGATGTCGATGCGGGAGACGCAGGCGCGGATGTCCTTGTGCGCGCGGGAAAGATCATCGAGAATGCGCTCGCGCCAGGTGCCCCAATCGGTCGACAGCAGCTCGTGCCGTGCCGTTTTCGGGTCGCGTCCCGCGAGCGCGTAGTAATAGGTCCAGACCGTTTTGTCGATGTGCGTGCGGACGCTCTGGTGCGTCGCCACAACGTAGCCGAGCGACGGCGAACCGTAGATCACGTTGTCCCAGGCGGGCTCCAGCCCCTTTTCGGCGGGAAGGCGGTCCAGCGTTAGATTCGCCACCAGCCAGGGCGACCATTGCATCTCTCTGACCGGAGGAACGGTGGGGTCGAGATACGGCAGCAGATACGCGGGCGCGGCGTAGATCACGCGGTCTGCCTCCCACGTCCGCTTCGGTGTGTGGACGCGCCACTTCACACCCGCTTTCGCGATGTGGATCGCGGGCTCGCCCGTTTGAATGTGACCGGCGAGCTTGCCGATAAGCCGCGATGCGATCCAGCCGTTTCCCTCCGGCCAGGTGAGCGGACCGTTCTCCTCAGCCTCCCGGGCCGCGAAGTAATGAATGCCGGCCCACGCGCTGGTTTCGCTCGCCGCTGCACCGAAATCATCACGTGTGGAGTAGTCGACCAGCCAATGAAGATACGGCGAGGTGAACCCGTTCCGGCGCAGCCAGTCCTTAAAACTCAGTGTGTCGAGCGGGCTCTGCGCCGGTGCGCCGATGGCCATCGGGATCGTGAACTGCCGCGTGGCGCGAAGTTCGGCGATACGGCCGGCAAAGGCGCGGAACTGGCGGTGATCCTCCGCCGTCAGGCCGAGTTCGGGTTCAATGCCATCCTGCCATCGCCCGTGCAGGAACAGCCGCTCGCGCGGAGTGTGGCACAGCCAGCGCTCGTCCCACTCGCCATCCACCAGCAGGCCGAGTTCGGTGAATAGCTCCCGCACATACACCGA
>VFZO01000186.1 GCA_016871155.1 Acidobacteriota bacterium
AGTAACGCGCGATCCCTGGAAGTCGATCTTGAGAAGGCCGTTGAACGAGAGCTGAAAGGGCTGGTTTTGTTTGTCACCCATTGGGTGCTGTCCTCCGCAGGGGTCTTCGCTGCCTTCAAACCCCTATGGATATTGATGCGGACGAGCATCCGGGAGATTCGCACGCGCGGCTCAAAACGGAAATGTGGGCTTAAGGCGAACCTGCGGCCTGGCGACCGGACGTCGCTGATCTGTTTCGCCAACAACGTCCGCCTGGTGGCGCCCTGGACTGCCGATCGCAATCTGGTAATGAACAACCTGAAGGCATACCAGAAGCGGGATAGCGGCGTCGCCGGTTTTCCGATCGTGGGCCCGCCCGAACAGCGCATCTCCGGCACTGCGTTCTACGATGCCATCTATCACGCGGCCGAGGAGTTATTGCCGCAAATCGAGACGGGCCGGCGGGCGCTGATCGTTTTTTCCGATGGCGAGGACAACTCCTCAGCACACCACCTGCTCGACGCCATTGAGGCCGCCCAGCGTGCTGGAGCCCTGATTTTCAGCCTGCGATATACCGAATTGAAGAACAACAAATGGAACGCCCGGAACAAGTACGGGCGCGCGGTCGTGGAGCGCCTGGCGCGCGAGACCGGCGGTGCCGATTTCGACGCCGCCGAGGGGGATAACCTGCGCGACGCCTTCCGGGAGATCGGCGATGTGCTGCGCTCTTCCTACGATCTGGCGTACTCATCGTCAAACATCGAGCGCGACGGCGGTTTTCGAAAAGTACAGATTCGCCGCAAGGGCGGCTTCGGGAAGATCCGGCATAAGACGGGGTACTTTGCCAGATAACGCAGTCCGGTTCGGCTCGTTTGCTTTCGACCGGGTCACGCGCGAGCTGACCAGGGACGGCGTTCCTGTCAAGATTCAGGCGCAGCCGGCCGCTGTGCTTGCGCTGCTGCTGGAGAAACCCGGCGAGATTGTGAGCCGCGAAGAAATTCGCGCCGCCGTGTGGGGCGAGGAGGTCCATGTCGATTTCGAACGCAGCCTGAACGTCTGTATCTCCCAGGTCCGCGCCGCGCTGGGCGACTCCTCCGAAGCGGCCTTGTACATCCGTACGCACCCGAGGGCCGGCTACTCGTTCATCGCCCCGTTGGCGCAGCCGGCGCGCCCGGCCGGCCATCGGCGAGAGTGGATCCGGGGCGGCGCCGCGCTGGCCGCCGTCACAGCGGTCACGGCCGGACTCTGGAGATGGATGCCCCGGCGCATCCGTATCGCGGTCGCCCGTTTTGACAACGAGACCGGTATCGAAGCGTTCGACCGTTTTGCCGGCCAACTGGCCGACTCCGTGGTCGCTGAAATGACCGAGGCCGACGACGGGCGTTGGGACGTAATCGGCAACGCGGCAATCCTTCGCGTGCCGAGGGCGCAGCGAGACATCCACAAGATCGGCGTGGAGCTAGAGGCGAAGTATGTGATCCTCTGTCAGATTCAGCTCGCCGAACCCGGCTACCGGCTGCTGGCGCATCTCATCCGGCTACCGGAGCAGTCTCATGTCAAGGTGACCCGCTTCGAATTCCGTGACGGGGACTTCACGCGGGCGCCGGAAGAGGGCGCCCGCCGCATTTCCATGGAGTTTGCGGCCCAGTTGGCCGATTTACACCAGCCCGTAAAGCGCTGATTTTATGCCCGTTACGAGATAACATCTGATTTTCTTGCACCACGGCGCGGCGTGGCCCAAACTTGCCGGTATGACCCGTCGAGATCTGGTTCTGCTGGCCGCCTTTCCGGCCCAACCCGAAAGCCTGGTTAAAGAAATTGTCGGAGCGTCCCACGGGAACATCGGCAAAGTTCGCGATCTTCTGGCGCAACGACCGGCCCTGGCGAACGCCTCCTGGGATTGGGGCTATGGCGATTGGGAGACCGCATTGGGCGCCGCCTCGCATGTCGGCAACAAAAAGATCGCAGGCCTGCTGCTGGACGCCGGCGCCGCGCCGACCTTGTTTTCCGCGGCGATGCTGGGCCAGCTTGAGTTGGTCCGTGCGTTCATCGCCGCCCAGCCAAACGCCTTCAAGCTCACAGGCCCGCATGGCATTTCGCTCATCAGCCATGCCAAAGCGGGCGGCGCCAAGGATGTGGCCGCTTACTTGGAATCGTTGGGCGAGACCGGCAACCGGGCGCCGTTTCCCGTACCGCCGGAGGAGCAGGAGCGATTGCGCGGGACCTACGGCGACTTTCAGGTGAACATCGTCAAAGGCCAACTCCAGCTCACCTACAAGACCGAAACGCCGAGGCCGATTCACGCGACCGGCCCGCGGATGTTCTATCCGGCCGGTGCGCGAGCGGTCCGGATCGAATTCGACGCCGATTATCGGCTGCTGACGATTACCGACGGCGAGGTCACAAGGGCGGAGCGGCGGCCTTAAGTTTCGAGGACTCGAGCACGTCCAGATACATGGCGGCGATGGCGGAGATGTCCGGCTGTTCCGCGGCCCACTGGCGCGCCAGGAGCCCGCAGACTGCGCGGCGAGTTGGCGACTCCGCGAACCACTCCATGAATCCTTCCAGCGCGTTCAGCTCGGCGGGACCGGAAGGGATCGCTGGAAACGCGGCGGCAGGAAGTTGCTCGGCCGATTCGGTGACCAACACCGGCCGGCCCAGGCGGGACCAGCGGGCCGACATCCCCGAACTCTCACCGGCGCTCGGATAGCGTAGGTTGATTCCAACGTCGCAGGCCGCGGCCAGCAACTGGAGCGATGCTTCGGGCACGTGGCCTTCCCGGTGGATGCGAGGGTGGCGAACTAACGGTTCGATGGCGCGCGCGAGGTCTGAAGAACCCGCCTCACCGCCCACCAGCAGGTGTACGCCGGGCTGGTTTTCCGCCACGCGATGAAAGGCCCGCAACACGTTCATAACGCGTTTCGACTCGCGCAGATAGCCCAGGACACCGAATAGCGTGTGCGAGGGGCGAATCCCTCTGGCGTGCCGCCAGCGCTCGACCTCCACCGGATCGACGGGCGGCACAGGCAGGGGCAGATGCGGAATGATGGCGACGTTGGCGCCTGGCGCCTCGCAGAGCACGGCGTCGCGCGCCGCCGCCGTGTGGACGATGACAGCTTCCGCGCGCTCCGCGATTCTCCGGAGCATCGGCCAGCGAAAGTATCTTGCATCCGAGGCGGAGCGCCCTCGCCCCGCCCACAGATCCTGGGACGCACCGCGATGCCAGCGGCCATAGCAGTATTCAAACTCCGCCAGATACTCTTCGTGCGTCAGCGCGCCGAGAAAAAAATGGTGCATCACGGCGTCGTGCAGCACCACCACGCCTGGCCGGGCCATCGCCCGCCGATAAATCTCGCGGTGGAACGGATTGTTGCCAAGATGATAGAGATTGCGGCCGCCAAACGCGTTCACCGCGGTATCCGGTGGAAAGGCCGCGAGAAGTGCCGCAGCGTAGTCGGCCACGCCACTGCGAACCGGCGGCAGCGGAGCGTGGAATCCGATCTTCACAGCAGCGGCTTCCGGGATCCGAACAGCGCCGTTCCCACGCGCACGATTGTGGAACCCTCCTGGACTGCAACCTCTAGATCGTTCGACATGCCCATCGAAAGCGAATGCAACCCGTGAACGTCCGCCAGCGCCTTCAGCTTGCGAAAATAGGGGCGCGCGATCTCGGCATCGACGGACCACGGCGGCATCGTCATCAACCCGCGGAGCCGCAGTGCGGGCAAGGCTTGAATGGAGTCCACCAGCGCCGGCAGTTCGTCGATCGACGCGCCGTGCTTGCTCTGCTCTTCGGAGAGTTTCACCTCAATCATGACGTCTCCGGCAAATCCGGCTTCGGCCAAACGGCGGGCGAGCTTGACCGAATCGACGGTCTGCACGACGTGGAACAGTTCCGCCGCCTTCCGCGATTTGTTGGACTGCAGGTGGCCGATCAAGTGAAAACGCGCGCCATCCAGTCGCGCGGCCCGCGCATGCTTCCCCTCGAACTCCTGGACATAGTTCTCGCCGAACTCGCGGAGACCGCAGGCGTAGGCCTCCTCCATGGCGTCGACGGGAAAGACCTTCGTCACGGCCAATAGGAGAATTTCGCCGCGATTGCGGCCGCACGCTTGGGCCGCCTTGGCGATTCGCTCCTCCACGCCGTGGATGCGGTCCAGAAGTGTCATTCGCTTCCATTCTATAATCCAGGTATTGCCCCGCCCGACAAAGCGGGCCGCGCGGAGCGACTCCGCCGCGACGCTGGCCGCGATCGAAGATTTTCTCGCGTCCGCCCGTCAGCCTGTTGTTCAAGAGCCCGGCCAGACGCCGATCGCGCTGGCGGCCGGATGCTACGAAGTCGCCGAAAAAGCCGGCGCCGTCACCCTGTCGGCATGGAACGAGCGCACGCAGCTGTTTCGCCGCGTCTCCTCCATTACGGCCGCCAGACAGGGCCGGCTGACTGCGTCGATTGAGCGATTCGGGGGGAAAACCGGCTCCCTGGTGATCTACGACGCCGCGCTGCCGCAGACGGAACCCTTGCGGCGCCAGGGTGACCGGTATGTCTTTCGCGAGGCCCTGCGATGGATGCTCGCCAAGACCTTCCCTGGCTGGAGCCTCCGCGAACTCTCGGCGGATCTCGACCTGGAACACACGCTCTCCGCCAACTACCCGCGAGCCCTGCTGCGCAAGGGTACGACGGGCATTGCCGTGACCGGCGCTGGAGAGACGTCGCCTGCGCGCGCGTTGACCTATGGATTGATCTGGCTCGACTATCTTCGCCGCCGGGAGCCCTCGCTGGTCATCGAGACTCTCGCCCTCTTCGTGCCGCCGGAGGCTCTGACAGTTACGGCCTTGCGGCTTCGCTTCCTGGAGAACACGACGTTCCGGCTGTTTAGTTACTCTCCCGAAGGATTCGCCCAGGAGGTCGATATCGCCGACCACGGCAACCTTCGCACGGAGTTGTTTCCGCCAAACCGGAAGCCGTCGATCACAGGCGAGGAGGCTCTGCTTGAGTCCATTCTTCGCCAGAATCCGCAGGCATTGGATGCCACGCTCGAACCGGCGCCTGTGTATTCGCAGGTCACCGCCATCGCCGGTGTGGACCATGCCATCGCCGACCTGCTCGCGGTGGATCGCGACGGCCGCCTGGCGGTTATCGAGTTGAAGACCACAGAGGATCCGAATCTCCCACTGCAGGCTCTGGATTATTGGATGCGGGTGGCGCACCATCTCGAGCAGGGCGACTTCGGAAAGACGGGCTACTTCCCCGGAGTGGCGCTAAACCCGGCCATACCAAGGCTACTGCTGACCGCTCCCGCATTCGCATTCCACCCGGCGACCGAAACCATTCTCCGGTTCTTCTCATCCAATATTCCGGTGGAGCGAATCGGCATCGGGATAGAATGGCGCGAGAGGGTGCGTGTTCTGTTCCGTTATCGCGGAGTCGAGCGCTCCCGCGAGTAACGAATGGTCCATTCTTTCCTTTCGACAATCGGCAAGGCAATCAAATCCGTCAATCCGGGCGATGTTCGCGTGATGGCGGAACGCACGGTCCACGTGGGGCTCATGGCGAGCACGGAGGACCGTCTGAACCAGATGTGGTTTTGGCTGGCGCCGGTCGGTATATCCGACGCGAAACGCCAGCAACTGGCCGCGCTGGTCCATCCTATGGGCCCGCGCGTTCCGGAGATGCCGCCGGTTCCGGCGCACCTCGACCTGGAGTTGTGGGAGGAGGGCCTGCCCAAGCCGCCCCACGCTTTTTACTTTTACCGCGACGATCCGGCCCGGACCGTGGCCGAAATCCTCGCCGGCCGGGAAGAGCTGGGCTTGCCGTTGAGCCGGCGATTTCTCGCCTTCCGGCCCGCCGTCAGCGAGAAGATCGTGAGCTCGATTTGCAATGAAAACGTGGTATTCGCCGTTACAACCTCATTGCCGAATCTGATTCCCAGCTTCATCAGCCTGCCGTGGGTGGTTGGCGAATTCGCCAGCGATACGGCGTTCCTGACGATGAACCAGTTGCGAATGGCGTTCCTGCTGGCCGGCGCGCATGACCGGCCGATCGGGTATCGCGAGCAGAAGGCGCAAGTGGCCGGCGTGATCGCGGGCGCGTTTGGATGGCGGGCGATCGCTCGCGAAGTGATTTCCAAAATTCCGTTCGGAGGCGGCGTTGTCGGCAAGGCCGCTGTCTCCTATGCGGGCACCTGGGTAGTCGGCCGCTCCCTCGAAAAACTCTACCGTTCTGGAGCCAACCTAAGCTCGGGTGAGCAGAAGTCGGCGTACAGCGACGGTCTGGAGCGCGGGAGGAACGTGGCCCAGAAACTGCTGGAGGCGTTCAGGAGCGCGAAGAAGGGCTAGCGGCGGCGCCGTCTTTCATCACCTGGCTGATGTGCCCGATCACGGCGCGCCAAGCCTCTTTGTGCCCGTCGTCGAAGTTCTCCGGCAGCGCGTGACCCAACGCCCAGATGAGCGCGTGCTCCACTGTGTCGTAGTGTCTGGGCAGGACGCCGTATTGGACATGGCGCTCGCCCATAGCGCGGAGCACCGGCTGCAGCGAGTCCAACGCGTCGATGTTGTCGACAACCGCGGTGAGCATCTCCATCAGCTTTTGCCCTTGCCGTACGATATCGCCTTGAAACATCGGCCGCAGACCGGGCTCAAGCTCGAACAGCCGGCCATAGAAGAGCTGGGAGAGCGGTCCGGCAATCTCGCGGACTCCTTCGAAGCTTTCCAAAACAATCTTGCGGTGCCGTGGCGTCATTTCAATCCTCCCGAAGCGGCTTTCGCCGCTTGCATTTCCCGGATGAAACCGTTTGCGAGGGCCAGTTGGGAACGCAGCACTGTGTTCCGCGGATCCGCGCGGAGCGACTCCCGGAGCAACGGTATGGCTTGACGCACCGCGGCAATCCGCTCGCGCGCGCCGCCGTCCGGCAGAACCTGGGCTAGGCGAAGCAGCGCGAGCCCATAATCTCTCCGCGCGCGCGCATCGGCCGGATCGGCCACGTGCATCCGGCGGGCGGCATCCGCCATTTGGCGGTACGCAATCGCCGCGCCGGCTCGATCCCCAAGGTTGTTCGAGTCCGGATTCCCGAGCACATTGCCCAGATTGGAATAGGCAAGCAGCAGCTCTCGCCGCGCCGCCACGAGACTTGGCTCAAGTCGTACCAAGGCCTCCAGCTTAGAAACGGCTGCGCGAAAATGCAAGTGCGCTCCTTCCAGGTCGCCGAGGTCTGCGTCACATTCGCCTGCTCCGGTGTGCGCCAGGGCGAGCGCCCGGAGCAGTTCGGGACCCGCAGGTCCGGCCGATTCGATTGTCTTCAGCAGTTCCAGAGTCTTTGCAAAGTGGGCCCGCGCTGCCTTGTGGTCTCCGGCCCGGCGGGCCAAGGCGGCGGAGGCCTGGTAGATCTCCGCCAGCCACAGGCCGGCGGACGCGTCCTCCCGGTCTCGAATCAGCGAACCTTCGGCGAGAGCCGCCGCCTTGCGGTAGCTGGCCAGAGCGGCCGGCGCCTGGCCGGGGTTCGACTCAATCGAGTGGCTTTGGACGTCGCCGATCCGGCGATACGCCACAGCCAGCTCCCGTCGCAAATCCGCCTCTCCGGCGGCACGGCGCGACAGGCTGTCCAAGTACTGGAGGCCAGTTTGGACGATAAGTTGCCGCGCTCGCATGGAACCGGGCAGGTCACGAACAGAATCGTAGACGTCAAAGACGAAGGTGTTCGAGAGCTGCCGCGCCATCCGAAGATTCTCGTTCGCGATGCGGGCCGAGCGGACGCTGAACGCGACGCCGGTGGATGTCGCAAGGGTCACGGCGGCAAATGCGGCAGCCAAACCACGCCGCCTCCGGAGAAATTTCCCGGCGCGGTAGGCGAACGAATCGGGCCGCGCGAGCACGGGCTCGTACGCCAGGTACCGGCGCAAATCGCCGGCGAAGCGCTCCACCGAATCATAGCGTTCGCGCGCGTCTTTTCGAAGCGCGAACAGCAGAATGTTGTCGAGATCGCCCTTTAGCTGCTTGGCAACAGACCGGTCCGTGGCGGCGTCGCTTGGCCTGACGACTTCGGTTTCGCAGATTCCACGCTCAAGTCCCTGAATCGTGTAGTTCTCGATCCGGTGCGGCTTTGCACCGGTCAGCAGTTCATAGAGCACTGCGGCCAGCGAGTAGATGTCAGAAGTCACCGTCACCGGCTCACCGCGGATCTGTTCCGGACTCGCATAGTCCGGCGTAAGCGGAGGCAGCCCGGCGCCGAGAGTGTCCTCTCCGCTCTGCGCATGGGCCTGCAAAAGCTTGCAGATGCCGAAGTCCAATAGCTTGACGTCCCCGGTCTCGTCCACCAGAATGTTGCCTGGCTTGATGTCGCGGTGAACGACGAATTGGCGGTGTGCATAGTCGACCGCCTTGCACACGTTTAGAAAGAGAAGAATGCGCTGGGAAACCGGTAGCGACCGTGCCCGGCAGTATTCGGTGATTCGCGAGCCGGCCACGTATTCCATCACAATGTAAGGCTCACCCTGCTCGGTGGTGCCTCCGTCGAGCAACCGCGCGATGTGCGGGTGTTGCAGCCGGGCAAGAGTCTGTCGCTCCCGGTAGAAGCGATGCAAGACGATTTCCGTGTCCAGCCCGCGCCGCACCAGTTTGATCGCAACCTGGGTCTTGTACTCGTCGTCGTCCCGTTCGGCCAGATACACGGTCCCCATTCCGCCTTGGCCGAGTTCACGAACCAAACGATAGGGACCCGCACGGCGAATGGGCGGGGCGAGCAGCGTTGCGATCGCCGGTCCTAGATGTTGGACCAGTGGCGCGGCCTCGGCGGCATCGGCGTTGCGCAGCAACGAGTTCACCTCCGCCAACACCTCCGCATCGCCGCCGGCGGCCGATTGCAGCCAACCCGTCCGCTCCGCCGCCGGCAGGTCGAGTGCTTCGTGAAACAGCTCCTCGACGCGTTGCCAGCGGTCTAGGCTCAATTCCGGCCGCTTTGCATTTCCCGGTGCAGCCATGCTTCCGCCAACCTCTGTTCGCGGCCAACCGTCGCGGGCGAGATGTTCAGCGCGAGCGCCGCTTCGTCCACGGTCAGTCCGCCGAAAAAGCGAAGCTCGATCACCTTGCTTTTGCGTTCGTCGAACTCGGCCAGCGCGCGCAAAGCGTGATCGAGGTCTACGATCACGCGGCTACGCTCCGGAGCAACGCTCATGGCCTCGTCCAACGGTACGTTAGCCGCGCCCTGCCCGCGCTTTTGGCAGTTCTGGCGGCGGGCGTTTTCCACCAGCAGTTGCCGCATTAAGTACGAGGCTACGCCGAAGAAGTGTGTCCGGCTCTCCCATTCCGGCTGTTTCTGCTGCACCATGCGCATGTACGCTTCGTGGACCAACATCGTGGGCTGAAACGTCTGCGCCGAACGCTCATCGCGCAGATAGCGGGCCGCCATCCGGCGCAGTTCGCCATACACCATCGGGATCACCTGATCTTTTGCCTCCTGACTCCCCGAATTCCATTCGGTCAAGAGTTGTGTCACATCGGCATCGATTGTCATGAGAAGTCTTTCCTATACCTCCGCGGCCTGCGAGATTCGCGCGGCGCCGGACTCAATTGCTGTTGGTGTGAACAGCTTGAGAATGCTGTCCAGAAACGAAGGCGGCACGGGCGCACGCTCTAACGTCACTTCGGCTCGAAACCGGTAGCCGCGCCGGGGAACCGTCTCGATCTCGCCGTCCGGTCCAAGCGCACGCCGCAGAACGGATATGTTCCGCGTGAGGCCGGACTCGACGACGGAGACCTCCGGCCAGACAAGCCTCATGAGCGTCTCCTTCGACACCACCTCGTCCGGGTTTTGCGCGAAAACGAAGAGCAGGTCGGCGACCTTTGGCGTCAGGCAGACGCGAACACCGTCGCGTTCTAGGATGCGGCCGTTCACAAGCAGCCGGAACGGACCAAAGCGGAATGCGGTCAAAGGAGCCGGCCCGCGCCGGCGCTTAATGAGTGCGTAAAGTTGAGTAAAGTTCCACATTGAGTGCTTCCTTGGCAAGGTCCGTCCCGGCGAGGTCTCTCGGGCCGTCCGCCAAGTAGATGTGCAATCCAAAAAAGATTGCGCTCATGTGGAAAGAAAAATATTTCAGTAGGCGAGCAGCGCCCGGGCGGTGGCCGCCAAGTCGTCGACCTGCGGAAGGATGTAGTCTTCCAGGGTGGGCGAGTAGGCGACCCAGGTGTCTTTCGCCGCGACGCGTTTCACCGGAGCATCCAGGCACTCGAAGAGCTCGTCGGCGATGCGGGCGGCGATTTCGGCTCCATAGCCGAAACTGAGCTGGTCTTCATAGGCGACGATGACGCGGCTGGTCTTGCGGACCGAGGCGGCGATGGCGGGCCAGTCGTACGGAGCAAGGCTGCGGAGGTCGATCACTTCGATAGTCCGCCGCGGATCGGCGACTTCCAGAAGCTGCGCGGCGAGCATGGACTTCTGTACGAGCGCTCCGTAGGTGACGATCGTCAGGTGCTCACCGCCCTTGACGATTCGCGCGCTGGCGAAAGGAATGGTGTAGTCCGGCCCCGGATGAGGGCTGCGGTTGTAAGGCTCCCGGTAGAGCTTCTTGTGCTCCAGGAACAAGACTGGATCGTCGCAGCGGATCGCCGTACGCAGCAGGCCAACCGCGTCGAGCGCGTTGGACGGAAACACAACGCGAAGGCCGGGGATGTGGGTGAACGTCACCTCTCCGCACTGGCTGTGATAGATGGCGCCTCCGGTTAGGTAGCCGCCGATAGGAACCCGCAGAACCGCCGGGCAGGAGAACCCGTTGTTCGACCGCCATCGGATGTTGGCCATTTCGTCGCGGATCTGCATCATCGCAGGCCAGATGTAGTCGAAGAACTGGATCTCGGCCACCGGCTTTAGGCCGCGAATGGACATGCCGATGGCGCGGCCGGCGATGCAGGCCTCCGCGATGGGCGTATTGAAACAGCGTTTGGAACCGAACTGTTTTTGCAGTCCGAGCGTGGCTTTGAACACGCCTCCCTTGCCTTTTACCTGGTCCAGATTCTCGGAGCGGGAACAATCGGCGACGTCTTCCCCGTATACGATGACGCGAGAGTCGCGGGCCATCTCCTCGGCGAGCGTCAGGTTGATGGAGTCAACCATCGTTCGCGGCTCCCCGCTGAACTCAGGGGTCGACTCGAAGCGCTTGGAGATGGGATCGACATCGGGCGAGTAGAGGAAGCGCATGGCCGTGCCGAGATCCGGCATAGGAGCGCCTAGGGCGTACTCGGTGGCCTCTTCGACGATTCGATCGATATCGGAGTAGATCGCATTGATCTCCTCCCCGGTGAGAATGCCGTTTTGTTGAAGCCAGTCCGGATAGAGGCGAAGAGGATCGCGGCGCGCCTCCTCGTCTCGCTCGGCCTCGGTCTTATAGTTCCGCTCGTCGTCGGAGAGCGAGTGCGAGTATGGCCGGATGCAGTGCGCGTGGACCAGCGCCGGGCCGACACCGGCGCGGCAATGCGCGGCGGCCTCCTCCATCGCACGCCAGGATTCGGCGAAGTCCGAGCCGTTGACCTCCAGCCGGAGAAGGCTGGGGAAACCGGAAAGCAGCCGGGAGATGTTTCCACCGGGCGTCTGATGTTCGACGGGAACGGAGATGGCCCAACCGTTATCCTCAATGAGAAAAATGACCGGAAGCCTGCCGAGACAGGCGGCGTTGAGAGCCTCCCAAAACTCGCCTTCGCTGGTGGCGCCGTCGCCTGACGTAACGAGGGTGACTTCGTCGGACTGCGGATTCAGCAGGCGGCCGGCGTGCGCGCAGCCAATGGCCTGGACATACTGCGACCCGGTTGGCGACGAGCCGGTCACGACGTGAAGTTCGGGAGAGGACCAGTGCGAAGGCATCTGGCGGCCGCCGGACTGGGTATCCTCGGCGGAACCCACGGCCTGCAGCATCATCATCTTCGGCGTAATTCCGCAGGCCAAGGCCAGGGCGCGGTCGCGATAGTACGGATAAAACCAATCGACGCCCGGACGAAGGTAGAGGCCGGCGGCGGTTTCGATCGCTTCATGACCGGCGCCGGAGACCTGGAAGAAGATCCGGTTCTGGCGCTTGAGGAGGACCTCTTTGTCGTCGATGCGACGGGAGGTCTGCATGACGCGCAGGGCATGAATTAGAGTTGCTCGGTCGAGTTGGCGGGCGGCGGGGCCGGCGCTAAGGCCAGACTCGTCGGCCGTGGCGGTCCGAGTAAGCATAAGGAGATTATCGCCTATTGGGGCTCGGCGCGGGCCGCGCGTTTGCGCAAATGCGAATAGTTTGTCTGACGCCGTTTCGCCACGATCAGAACACCTGCACGGTTCCGGGACGCAGGATCCGTTGCATGATTTCGAGGCTGAGCGGTTGGTCCGGGCCGGCGAGGAATTCGCATTCGAACTCGCGCCGGTATTGTGTTTCGCCATGGAGACGCCGCGCGGTTTCGAGGAATTCCTGGTCGATGCGCGGGCAGTCGGTGGCTTTGACCGCGATGCGCGTCCAGCTTT
>VFZO01000187.1 GCA_016871155.1 Acidobacteriota bacterium
CTGGAAGCCGCTAATCGGCACCGCCGCGCCGTTGTAGCCGCCGCCGGTGATGGGCGCGGTGAAGATGCCGTATCCGCCGCGAAGCACCGTCTTGTCGGTGATCGACCACGCGAAACCGAAGCGCGGCGCAATGTTGTTTCGATCACGATCGAATGAGTTGCGCGGCAATCCGCCGGCGCCCGGGAACATGAGCCCGCCGCGCAAATTGATACCCGGAGCGCGCAGCGGCGAAGCGGTCTCGTAGTCGAAGTTCGTGTGCCGGTTGAACCGCTCCGTCCACGGCATGTTCTCGTCGTAGCGAATCCCCAGATTCAACGTCAACGCGCGGCTGATCTTCCAGTCGTCCTGGAAGTAGACCCCATAATAGCGGAACAGGTGATTTTGCCCCGGCCCGTCGGAGTTAATCTGCCCTCCGCCGGTGCCCAGAAGGAACGACGCGAAACCGGTACCGGCCGTTGGCGACGCCACAACCGGGTCCGGCCCTTGCGTGAATCCGGGATTGAAATTCGCGCCAAATCCGGCGCCGCCGTACCGTGGCGTCGCCAGCCGGTTCACACCGAAATTTCCGCCGAATTTCATGGTGTGGCGGCCCGCGATGCGCGTCGCGTTGCCGGTCTCGTGAAACGTTTCGTAGGCGTCTCCAAGAATGCCGCAACTGCCCATCAACCCGCCGCCCGAGTCCGGCGCTTGAATCGATACGCCAAGGCCGGTGATGCCCACGCCGGGAAAACACGGGCGCAGCGCCGTGAAGAGTTGGCCCATGTAGCTCGGCAGGCCCAGTTGGCGCGGGTCAAAACCCAGTGCGGGCCCCGCCCGGCGGATTGTGTACCGCAGGTAGCTGCTGCTGAGTTCCACGACGAACGTGGGCCGCGCCACCCAGTTATAGTTCAGCGTCACCTGCCGTTGATTCAGTTGATCGTTACCCAGCACCGGCGACGACACGCGAAGCTCCGGCGTGTCGCCGTATATCGGCGGCCGGTTGTGCGGCGTGTTGTTCATGCTGAAGCGGCCGTAGATCCGCTGGGCGCTATTGATCAAGTGATCCAAGCGCGTGCTCAAAGTGTTTTTGATGATGGGCGCCGACGGATTGGTCGCGAAATTATTGACGTTCGTGTTGGGCGCGCCAGGTGCGTTCGGCGCCGGAAAATAGGCGAGCAGATTCCGGGACACCGGATCGAACCGCGCCGTGGGAATCATGTTCCCCGGAAACGGCGTGCGGATCGACCGGCCTGGCCGCGCCGGATCCGGCGCCGTCGAGAACGGATCGTAGACGTTGATCACCTGCCCCGCGCCCGTGCGCGTCTCGGTGAAATTTCCCTGCCGCTCCAGCAACGTCGGCATCGTGCCCGTCGTGATCAAGCCGCGCACCCAGCGCAGCCCTTCATACGACGCGAAGAAAAACGTCTTGTCCTTTCCGTTGTAGACGCCAGGAATAACCAACGGCCCGCCGACGGCCGCGCCGAATTGATTGAAGCGGAACGGCCCTTCTTTCCGCCCGGCCCTGTTGATGAAGAAGTCGTTCGCCGTGAACTTGTCGTTGCGCAAAAACTCAAACAGCGAACCGTGAAACTGATTGGTGCCGGCCTTGGTCACCAGGTTGATCACGCCCCCCGCCGAGTTCGAAAACTCCGCGCTGAAATTGTTCGTCTGAACCTTATACTCCTCCACGCTGTCGAGCGACGGAAACATCGCAGGCCCGTTGAACGCCGGATTCGAGTTCGCCCCGCCGTCGAGCAGAAACGAATTCTGATTCGGCCGCGAACCGTTGATCGACACGAACTGATCGTTGTACATGCCATAGGCCACTTCCGTGAAACCACGCGATGCGCGCACGCCCGGTATCAACGTCGCGAATCCGTACGAGTTCCGGCCGTTCGTCGGCAGGTTCACGATGCGCGTGTTGTCCACCAGATGCGCCAGCGACGCCGACCCGGTTTCAAGCAGCGGCCCTTCGGCCGAAACGGTCACGCGTTCGGAGACTGCGCCGACTTCCAATTGAAAATCCAGCCGCGCCACCTGCGCGACGTCGAACTTAATTCCCTTCCGCGCCGCTGTCCGGAACCCCTCTTTCTGGACCTCGATGTCGTAAGTGCCCGGATCCAGGAACGGCAGATTGTACAGCCCCTGCGCGTTGGTTCTTATCACGCGCCGGCCGCCTGTCGCCGTGTGGACCGCGGTGAGTTCGGCGTCGGCCACAACCGCGCCGCTCGGGTCCACTACGGAGCCATTCACCTGCGCCTTTTCGGTTTGCGCCCAGACCAAGGCAAAAGTCGCCACCATGCCGGCTAGTAGTCGTCGCATCGCATTCCCTCGTAGTTCGCGAATTCGGTAATGCATTCGAGTGCGTGCGGACTATCGAAGATCCGCCTCGATTGCCGCAAGAATTATACATGCGCGGCTGTCGCGATGGCAATGCTAGAAAAGAATTTTCACGCCAAATTGAATCTGTCTGCCTGTCGCCGACGATCCCGTCAATCGCCCAAAATTCGGGTTGCCGATCGTCAATGCGCTATTCGTCGCGCCGGGCAGGAAGAACGCTGGCGTGTTCGAAAGATTGAACGCCTCCGCGCGGAACTGCGCATTCACACGCTCGACGATCTTGAAGTTCTTGAACAGCGAGAAATCGAGATTTGTCGCGATCGGCCCGCGCCCAATGCGCCGTGCCGCCGTACCGAAGCGTGTAAGCGCCACGCCCGTCGCGCTTGTCACGGTTCCGGGCATTGAAAACGCGGCCGGGTTGAAGAAGCCATCCACGCCCCGGTTCGGCAGGTACAAGGACTGGCCATTCACCCGGTCCGGCGTGTTGATCGTCGCGAACAACTGATTGCCGGCCGGAATGCGCGTGGTCCGGATATCGGTCGGGAAGCCGGAACGCCGCGAGAAGATCCCATTAATCTGCCAGCCGCCCAGCCAGCGGTTCGACTTCAGGAATGGAAGCTCGTATCCGAAACTCGCGATGAAAACGTGTGGGACGTCCAGCGCCCCGTAGGACTTCTCGTTCTTCAAGTTCCACGAATCGACGGGAAACGTCGTGCCGCCGTTCTGCGCAAAAGAGCTGGAACCGCCCGTACCATTCACTTCCAGGTTCTTCGACCATGTGTAATTGGCCAACAAATTAATGCCATTACTCATTCGCTTTTCCACGCGCAGCAGCAGCGAATGATACGTCGACCGGCCGATCGCCGAATCCAGGCCAACCGCGTTGCTCAGGTTCGGGAACATCCTGTGGATCTGGAGGTTCCGCCCCGCCGCGGCTGTCTCCCACGGAATCTGATTCAGGTTCACCCGGCTCACCAGGCGGTTCGCGCTGAGTCCGGAATAAGCGAGTTCGAAGACCGTGTCGCGAACGGCTTCGTACTGCAGGCTCAAATTCCACTGCGTAGTGTACGGATTCGCGCTGTTTGCGATGTCCGACGTGCGGATCAGGGTCGCCAGCGGCCGCGTGGGCGTGAAGCTGGAAAGTGTCGGATCGCTGGGCAAGGTCACCAGCGGTGTCGACAGGTTCACCGGAGGCGTCAGCGTGCCGCTCGCCGAGATGGAGGGAAACACAAGCAGCGGCGTGTTCGGAATATTCCCGCCAAACTGCGTGACCTCTTGGTTCTGTTCGCGCCGTGCGTAGAACACTCCCATTCCGGTGCGTACCGTCAACTTTCGCACCGGCGAATACGCTAGTCCAAACCGCGGGGCGATATTGTTGTGATCGCCGGCGACAATCGCGCGCGTAAACCCGTCCTTGCCCGGAATCGCGATGCGCCCGGTCCGCGGATCGAACAACCCGCCGCGGTCCCGCGCGTCGATCGGCTGCGTGTAGAGCTCGTAGCGGATGCCGAGATTCAACGTCAGCTTCGAAGACAGTTTCCAGTCGTCCTGGAAGTAGCCGCCAACATAGACATCGCGCTGGCGGGACCAGTCGAGCAACTGAGTGCCCTGCGTGCTCGACGGAAAGCCCATCAGAAAATCCGCCAGCGGCGCGCCGGAGCCGGGCGCATTGGACGAGGAGCTGAAGATGGAACCGAAGATCAGTTGCCCGCCGCCGCGGATGACGTCGTACAGGTAGCGGCGCGCGTCGATGCCAGTCTTGAAGTTGTGTTTCCCTCGCGAGATGGAGAGGTTGTCCGAAAGCTGATACGTATTCTCGATGTTGATATTCGGATCGCCGCCGCCAATCGAGCTGAACTGGCTCTGCGTGTTAATCAGGCCGGAGAAGTTAAACGCGATGCCCGGAAAGCTCTGCACCGGAAACGGGAAAAGCGCGATATTGTTCTGCCGCGCGAATTCCGCGCCCGCCGGCCCCCGCCCCGCGAAGCTGCCGTTTTGCCGCGTGTAGCCTGCGCGAAATTCGTTGACCACGGACGGCGAAAAGATATGCGTATCGCTAATCACCGAGTTGATGGCGTTTCGAACATTGTTCCCGCCGCCGCCTATGAAACCATCGAAATTGCCCGGATTCGGATCCACCGCCATGCTGCGCGACACCCGGCCGAACAAAGTGTTCTTCTCGCCGAAACGCTGATCGATCTTGACGTCGTATTGATTGTTGTCGAACGGGTTTGACGCGATCCGCAGGAAGTTCCGGGTGTCCGCGCCGGCCGTACCGAAGTTGGGCGCCGGCAACAGCGCCATTGTCGCGGCCGAGCCTGGATTAATGTAGGACTGCGGCAGCGTGTTATTCGGCAGCGGCGTGGAAATCACCTGATTGTTCGGCCCTAGCCTTCGGGCGCGCACATCGTAGATCGGTGCGCGATAGCGGGAGAAGTTCCCGGCGCGGTAATCGACCGGCGGAATATCGAGAATACTCGAATTCGCCGAGGTGCGCCGCCGCAGCCCTTCGTAGTCGGTGAAGAAAAAAGTCTTGTTCTTGATGATGGGCCCGCTGGCCGTAAACCCAAACTGGTTCTGCTTAAACGGCTGCCGCCGCACGCCGCCTGCATTGGAGAAAAAGTTGTTGGCGTCCAGAGCGTTGTTGCGCAGGAAATTCCACGCGCTGCCGTGAAGCGTGTTCCCGCCGCTCTTCACCGTCGCCGAGATAATCGCGCCCGCGGAGCGCCCGAATTCCGCGCTGTAGTTGTTCGTCTTGACCTTGAACTCTTCGACTGCGTCCACGCTCGGCGTGTAGTTAATCCCGTTCCGGCCGATCGCGTTGCTGTTCACCGACGTGTTGTTGTCGATGCCGTCCAGCATCACGTCGTTCGTCGAGTACCGTCCGCCCCCGGCCACGAATGGAAGATTTGTGCCCATGCCCGAAACCGGAATGGTATTGCCCGCCAGCAGGCCCAGCGCGAACGCGTTCCGGCCATTCAGCGGCAGTTCCACGATCTTCTTGTTCTCGATCACCTGTCCTAGCGACGATGTCGTCGCATCCAACAGCGGCGTCGAAGCCGTCACGTCCACCGTCTCGGTTACGGCGCCCACTTCCAGGTCGATCGTAAGATTAACGGTCTGGTCCACGCGAACCGTTATCGGCGAAATCGTCTTCGCCTTGAATCCTTGGTTCGACGCGGTCACCGAATACTGCCCCACGCGAAGGAACGCTGCGTTGAACTCGCCGCCGCCGCCCGTAGTAACCTCGCGCGCCTCCGCGGTGGCCAAATGCCGGAGCGTGACTTTTGCGACGGCGACGGCCGCCCCGGACGGATCGTTGACAGCGCCGGCTATGGTTCCGGTCGATACTTGGGCAAGAAGCGCGGACGCGCAGCTCAACACCACAAAAGCGAGTTTCATTGGAGGAAATGATATCACTCCAACGGCTTACTCCTGCGTTCCGTCCACCTTTTGTCCTGACACCAGATGGACCAGCAACCCCAGCTGCAACGTAGCCAAGGCGCCTGCGGCCGAACGGACTCGCCGGCCGATGCCGCCGCCGTGGTGCTTGCTGAGAAACGTCGCCGCCCCCTGCTCGAAGTCGGCCTCGAGTAACGACGATTTCAACGCCGGGGCGGAATCCTCGGGATGAAACGTTCCTCGAGCGCCGGGCAGCATCAGGATCTTTCGTCCGGCGCGCCGCACCTGCGCCGCGATCTCGGCGTCGCTCCACAGCTCGCCGTAGCGTTCGTCCAGGAAGTTCATGCCCTTCAAAAACGCCTTCCGGATCAGCAGCGCGACGGCTCCGGGAAACTCCACCGCCAGCGGTTCGCCCGGCAATTCACTCAGAGCGAAATACGCGGGCCGGATCTCGCCGGGCGTCGGCAGTTTCCGCAGGAATGCGGCCGGCGCTCCGGAGGCGGACTCGAGCGCCGGGCACACCGCCGCGGCGTCGCTGACGTCGTTGACCTCGTTGGCCATGGCCTCCACCGCGCCCGGTGCGAGTTCCACGCGCGGATCCAGAAACAGGATCGACTCGGCCTGCGTGGAACGCAGCGCAATGTTCGCTGCCTTCGTCCAGCCAAAATTTTTTGGAAGCTTCAGGTACGTCACCGCCTCGAAGTCGTCCTGAATGACGTTCGATCCGTCGGTGGAAGCGTTGTCCACGACAAACACCTCGGTCTTCGCGGCCAGTGTCGACTTCGACAGCGCCTCCAGGCAGCGGCGCAACGCGCGGGCCTGGTTGCGCGTGACAATCACCACCGAGACGCGCGGCGGGTCGGGAGTCGGCTGCGGAAGCTGGGAATCCGTTGGTGTCATATCGACGAAAGGGCGCGAGCCTCGGTGAGAGGGCCCGCGCCCAGTCTTGCGGGGGGGAAATTAAGACTTCGCGTTGTCCGCGCCAGTGGTGCCTTCTTGCTCGGCCTTCAGGCGCTCTTCGCGCCGCTTGGCCCGTTCGGCGGCGCGGCGCACAAGCTCCGAACCCACCAGCTCCAGCATGGCCGTCTCGGCGCCGTCCCCTTTTCGGTGGCCGACGCGCACAATCCGGGTGTATCCGCCGTTCTTCGACGTGAAGCGGGGGCCGATCTTGTCGAACAGCTTCTTCACGCTCTCCGGCGTCATCAGGTACGACGCGGCCTGGCGGCGGGCATGCAGAACTTCGTCCTTGCCGTCCCGCTTCGCCAGGGTAATCATCTTTTCAACCAGCGGTTTGGCCGCTTTCGCTTTCGGTACCGTCGTGATCACGCGTTCTTCGAGAATCACGCTGGTCACGAGGTTGCGCAACAGCGCCCGGCGGGCGCTGACGTTGCGCTTGAGTTTGTATCCGTTTACGTTATGCCTCATTGTGGCTTACTTCCGGTTCCTAAATTCTTATTCGTCTTCGTCGCCCGCTGAGGACGGGAGCGTGGAGCTGGCCGGGCCCGGGATCAGCCGGCCCTGCGAGTCGATCTTCATCCCGAAGCCAAGGCCCATCGAGGTCAGGATTTCCTTGATCTCGTTCAGAGACTTGCGGCCAAAGTTCTTCGTCCGCAGCATTTCGGGTTCGGTCTTCTGCACCAGGTCCCCGATCGTCGAGATGTTGGCGTTCTTTAGGCAGTTGTAGCTGCGAACCGAAAGCTCCATCTCGTCCACCGAGCGGTTGAGCAGTTCGTTGGCCTGGCCGCCGGCGCGCTCGGCCGGCTCCTCGCTCACTTCGGGGGTCTCCTCGAAGTTGATGAAGATGCTCATGTGATCTTTGATCAGCTTGGCCGCTTGGCCAATAGAGTCCTGCGGGGAAATGGCGCCGTTGGTCCACACTTCGATGGTCAGCTTGTCGTAGTCGGTCATCTGGCCCAGGCGCGCGTTTTCCACCGAATAATTGACCTTGCGGACCGGGGAGTGGACCGAATCGATCGGAATGTAGCCGATGGGCAGGTCCTCGTCGAAATTGCGGTCGGCGGAAATGTAGCCGCGGCCGAGCTTCAGACGCATTTCGATATTCAGCTTCCCGCCCTCGCCGACCGTGGCGATATGGACATTGCGATCCAGCACTTCGATATCCGACGACGTTTCGATCTGGCCGGACAACACCTCGCCCGCCTGATCGACAACCAGACGCACGGTGTGCACGGCATCCGACATCATTTTGAAGGGAACCTGCTTGAGGTTCAGAATGATATCGGTGGCGTCTTCGGTGACGCCTGGAATGGGGCTGAACTCGTGCGCGATACCGTCGATGCGCACCGCGGTGATCGCGGCGCCTTCAATCGAACTCAGCAGCACGCGGCGCAGACTGTTGCCGATGGTGGTACCGAAACCGCGCTCAAACGGCTGTGCCGAAAAACTGCCATACCGTTCCGTCAGCGACTCTGTATTTGCTACCAACCGCTTCGGCTTTTGAAAACCCTTGAACATAGCTCTCCTTGGGGATTCTGACTCTGATTGGGGTGAATCCCGGAGCCTTGCCAGGCAGGACTCCGGGCCTGCGATTACTTCGAGTACAGTTCGACGATGAGCTGTTCGTTCAGGTTGATCTGAACCAGCTCTTCGCGCTTGGGCAGCCCGGTGACACGGGCCTTCAAATTGTCGCGGTCGACCTCCAGCCAGGTCGGCGACGGCAGGTGAGCGGTTGCTTCCCTCGCGCCGAGAATGGCGGTGTTCTCGCGGCTCTTCTCCCGGACGGAAATCTCATCGCCCGGCTTTACCTGGAACGACGGGATATTCACCTTCTTACCGTTGACCAGCACGTGGCCGTGGCGCACAACCTGGCGCGCGAAGGCGCGGCTGGTGGCGAAACCGGTACGGAACACGGCGCTGTCCAGGCGGGTCTCAAGCATCTGCAGCATCACTTCGCCGGTGATGCCTTTCGACGTCGCGGCCTTTTCGAACAGGTTGCGGAACTGCGTCTCGCCGAGTCCAAAGTAGCGCTTGGTCTTCTGCTTTTCGCGCAGTTGCAGGCCGTAGCCGGCAATCTTCGGCTTGCGCGCCTGCCCATGCTGTCCGGGGGGGAAGTTCCGCTTCTTCTCTTCGCTGACGGCGCACTTGGGGCCGTAGCAACGTTCGCCCTTCAAGTAGAGCTTCATGCCCTCGCGCCGGCACAGGCGGCACACAGGGCCAATATAACGAGCCATTCTTTGCTGGTCCTTTAAACCTTTCGGGGATCTGGAAGGTGCAGTTTACGGCGTTTCGGCCTTCGTCCTGCTTATGGATATAGACTTAGCGCACAGGCGCAAAGTCCGATAGTGTCCAGTATGGCACAGGAAAAGTCCAGTGGCAAATCGCAAGCGCGGCCCGTACCTTTGGTGCGTTCCAGACTGAGGAGATCGGGATGCTCAATCGCGCGGTTCCCTCTGAGCCAGAGATCGCATGAAAGATCGGTTCTTTCTCAGAATCGATGAAGGCGGAATGGTGGACACCACACGGAAAGCGGCGGCACACCCGATGTTACGGCGGAGCAGATGCCAACCCGGACGCCGCCAGTAGTCGGCGTTATCGCAGCATCGACACCGGCGAGATGCGCAATCGTTGAGCCGGATGCCTCCCTTAGTGTGATAGGATTGCCACATTTCCAGGAGGGTTCAATGCTAAAACTCGCTCTGCGCGCACTTTTGCTCGCCACATTCGTGCTCTCCCTGACGGCCCAGGAGTATCGTGGGCGTGTCCAGGGTTCTGTTACGGACATCACACAGGCCACCATTCCCAGTGCGACTGTCACTCTTACAAACGTCCAGACAGGCGTTACCAGTACCCGTCAAACGAATGAGCAGGGCCGCTATCTTTTCGATCTCGTCTTGCCAGGAACCTACACAGTCACCGTGCAGATCCAGGGCTTTCAGAAGTACGTGCAGGAGAAGGTACTCCTGCAGGCTCGCGCCGACGTCACAGTGGATGCGCAACTGCGCCCCGGCGACGTCCGCGAAGCCGTTACGGTTACCGACCAGGCAAGCTCCGTTCAGTTCAACACGAGCAAGCTGGAGACCACGGTTGATAGCGCCCTGGTGTCGAACCTGCCGCTGATCTCGCGCAACCCGATACTGCTCGCGCGGCTCGATCCAGCCGTCGTGCAGTCTGACACGGCGCGCGAAGTGGAGCCGTACTTCACCTGGTCCGGCAACCGCCAGGAGATTGGCGGCGGACGCAACTTTTCGAACGACCTGCAAGTGGATGGCAGTCCGATCGGCATCGGCCATAAAACCAGCTACATGCCCTCGCCGGATGCGGTGCAGGAAGTCGCGGTGCAACAGAATGCGGTGGATGCCGAGTTCGGTCACTCTTCGGGCTCGGCGGTGACGCTGACCATGAAGTCCGGCACGAACACCTGGCATGGCAATACGTTCTACCAGGGCCAATATCCTTGGGCGAATGCGCTGGAGAATCGCGTGATCCGGTCGGTGAACCTGGGACGCACTCATATGTGGGGCGGCACGCTGGGCAATCCCATCGTCAAGAACAAGCTGTTTAATTTCTTTGCCTATGAACAGTGGCAGAAAACGGATCCAAACGACTTCATCAACACGGTTCCAACCGATTTGGAGCGCCAGGGCGACTTCTCGCGGTCCCTCAACGCTGTCGGCGGACTGCGCACGATTTTCGATCCGTTCACGACCCAAACCTCGGCCGACGGCCGTGTGGTATAAACGGCGCCCTTCCCTGGCAATGTCATCCCGCGATCGCAGCAGGATCCCATCGCCACTACCTACATGGCGGGACTGTGGAAGGCCAATCGTCCCGGACAAGGGCCCTACAATATCCAGAACTATTACGTCCCGCTGCCGATTCGCTATGACTACCACAACATCAGCAACCGCACGGATTTCACCTACAGCGAACGCCTGCGATTCTCGGGCCGCTATAGCAAGCTGTGGACGCCGGTGTCGACCTCGAATCCCACCGGATCGGAGTTCTTCGTGAACGATCGTGGCAGCCAGCGTGATGCGATGTCCGTTGCGGGCGACGCCGTCTGGATGCCCTCCCCCACCACGGTGGTGAACGTGAACGCCAGCTTTCACAGCTTTGTCGACGCCTCCAAGTACGCCTCCACCTGTGAAGGCTGCTGGAAGAAGTACTGGCCGAATTCCAACTTCTTCGACACCGTATTCGGCAACAAAGTGGTTCCCGAGTTGCTGCCGCGCATGTCCATTATGGGCGCGGGCAATAGCGAATACTGGACTTCCATGGGGCCGCGCGGCGGCACCTGGGGCCAGCGCCCGGACGCCGACAGCGTCAGTGTGAAGGTGGCTAAACAGCAGGGCAAGCACTATTTGAAGATGGGCGCCGACACCCGCGGCACCCGCACCACCAGCTTGATTGTCAGCAACAACCCGGGCTTCGGTTTCCAGGCCGATGCCACCTCCGCCACCTACATCAATCCCGACCTGCGCACCTCGGGCGACGGATACGCCACCTTCCTTTTGGGCGCAATTCAGCCGGCCGGCGGCGCGGCCGATAGCTGGGACAGCGGCGCCACGTCGATGACGACCACCATCCTGCCCCAGGGACAGAACCGTTTCTACGGCACCTTCATCAACGATGACTGGAAGGCCACGCGCAACCTCACCATCAACGTGGGCCTTCGTTACGAGTTCGAGACGGCTTACACCGATCCGCAGGATCGCCTGACCCGTCCGCTCGACCTCACCAATCCGATTCCTGAGATGCAGGGTGCCGGCGCCCCGCGGATACCGGCACAGGTTTCCCAGTTCTACAAAGGGCCCACGGTCTTCAACGGGGCGTTTCAGTTTGCCGATTCCGGCAACCGCGGCCAGTGGAACGCCGGCCGCGGCGGCTTCTCCCCGCGTGTCGGAATGGCCTATCGCGTGAACGACAAGACGTCGCTGCGTGTCGGGTATGGCCGCTACCTTACGCCCTGGACCGGCGGTACGTTCAACATCTTCGACACCTACTACGTCGGCTTCCGCAATGTCACTGGCGCTTATCCCTCGGTGCTTGGCGTACCGTCGGCCCGCCTGAGGGATCCCTTCCCGGCTTCGCAACCCGTGGTGCCGGCTTCGGAGAAGCGCCTTGGCCGCCACACCTCGTTGGGCGACTCGCTGTCGTTTGTCAACCTCAACCGTCCGCGCAGCTATAGCGACCGGATCAACATCTCGTTCCAGCGCCAGTTGCCGCAACAGATCGTGCTGGATGTGACTTATTACATGAACTTCACCAGCCAGTTGGTCGGCGGCTACAACATCAATCAGGTGGATCCGAACGTGGCCTATACCCACAAAGACGCCACCAATATCGCGGTGCCCAACCCGTTTTTCAACTTCTCGACCCCGGATAAGTTCCCTGGCGCTCTGCGCTTCCAGCGCACGGTCGGCCTCACGTCGCTCATGCGCCAGTACCCGCAATATGGGAACCTCAACGTCGTGGATGGGGTAAACGGAGGAGGCAGCCGCTACCGATCTCTCCAACTACGCCTGAACCGCCGCTTCGCGCAGGGGTATTCGGCGCTGGTAGGCTACAACTTCTCCCGGCAGCAGGATGAGGTGTTCTTCAACGACGTGGCCTCCTTTGCCCGCGAGTTCTCCTGGCAGGAAAGCGACCGTCCGCGTCACCGTTTGACGTTCGCCGGCACGTGGGAACTCCCGGTTGGCCGCGGGCGGCAGTTGGGTGCGA
>VFZO01000188.1 GCA_016871155.1 Acidobacteriota bacterium
GTTTGTCACCCATTGGGCGCTGTCCTCCGCAGGGGTCTTCGCTGCCTTCAAACCCCTATGGATATTGATGCGGACGAGCATCCGGGAGATTCGCACGCGCGGCTCAAAACGGAAATGTGGGACAAGAGGTCAGACGAAACCCCCGATACCCGCGGTAGCTGTTGACACAAAATTCAAGCGGCGCCGCTAGGTTTGGCTCCGCATCGTGGCTTCGAACTGTGTAGCAGTACGCCACGAATGAGAGTCTCCGTGTCCGGATCGTCGGCCACTCGGAGAATGGCACACAGAGGGAGTTCCGAGAAAGAACCTCGCGCGGTGTAGCGCCATCGGGGGAACGGACCCAAAGGGACCGTTTTCGCGCGCGATACCCGGCCCGCATCACGCAGGGCCTCCTTTGCCGCCGCAGGTCAAACAGCGAGCAACGTATTGCGCCAGATCCTATGCAACGTCCCATTCATTGGCGATCGGCCGCATCGCCGCAACAACCGAGAGCGTCTCCCGGCCGTCCAGCCACAGGCTGGGATCCAGGTCCGGGCGGCGATGCAGTTCGCACGACTCGACCTCGAGGCCGGCTTGCTGCAGGGCCGCGCGCATTGTCTGATCGTCGAAAAGATGGAGGCTGGCGGGCATGTTGCCGAGCCGCTTGTGCGCCGACCATTGGCTCGCCTTGGCGATCCAGCCCGGGTACTTTGCGCTCTCCGCCTTGCGCTGCTCGAACTCCGCAATGAAACTGGCGAACGGCTGCTGGTAGGGGGTGGCGGTTTGGGCGAACAGCTTCCCGCCCGGCCGCAGCCAGTTGGCGATGTTCCGCAGGCCGTGCGCGAACTGATTGCCGGTGAGGAAGTGGAAGACGCTCGCGGCATGCACGGCGTCAAAGCTGCCGGAGTCGAACACCGTCCCGGCCGGGAAGCGGGCGAGGCGAACCTCGAATGGGCCCTCCAGGGGTTCCAGGTCGACGGCGACGACACGGGCGCCGGCGGCATGGGCCGCGTGGGCCGCCAGGCCGCCGCCAGCGCCGATATCGAGCACGCGGATGCCCGGATTCGCCCGGCAGAACTCCACGAATCGCAGGCTCAGCGGACTCAGCTCCCGCGCGTGCCAGCCCATTTTGTTGCGCGTCAACGCCGGATTGGGCATGGGAATAGCGTACCGCGCTGATAGAATGGGAGTTTGATGTCGCAACGTATTCGTTCGACCACTGTGATTGCCGTTCGCAGAAACGGCAAAGTGGTAATGGCCGCCGACGGGCAGGTGACGCTGGGAAGCGAGGTCCTCAAGGCCTCCGCACGCAAATTGCGGCGGCTCTACAACGGCAAGATCCTGTCCGGTTTCGCCGGGTCCACGGCCGACGCATTCTCCTTATTCTCGCGTTTCGAGGCCAAGCTGGAACAGCACAACGGCAAGCTGGAACGATCCGTCGTGGAGATGGCGAAGGACTGGCGCACCGACAAGGTGCTGCGCCATCTGGAGGCGCTGCTGCTGGTGGCCGATCCCGAACACACCTACATTTTGAGCGGCAACGGCGATGTGATCGAGCCCGACGAACCGCTGGCGGCCATCGGTTCGGGCGGTCCGTTCGCCAAGTCGGCGGCGGTGGCGTTGCTCGAAAACACGGACCTTTCGGCGCGCGAGATCGCCGAGAAGGCAATGCAGATCGCCGGCAACATCTGCATCTACACGAACCTGAACGTGATCTACGAGGAACTGGGCTGATGGTCATTTACCTGCCCACGCAGCACGGGAACGGCAACGAAGAGTCGATCCTGCTGGACGAGCTGACACCCCGGGAGATCGTGCAGGAGCTGGACAAATACGTCATCGGGCAGGCCGACGCCAAGCGCGCCGTCGCCGTCGCTCTGCGCAACCGCATGCGCCGGCAGCGGCTGGATCCGGATCTGGCCGAAGACGTGATGCCGAAGAACATTCTCATGATCGGCTCCACGGGCGTGGGCAAGACGGAGATCGCGCGGCGGTTAGCTAAGCTGGCGAACTCGCCGTTTCTGAAAGTGGAAGCGAGCAAGTTCACCGAGGTTGGCTATGTGGGCCGGGATGTGGAATCGATGATCCGCGACCTGGTTGAGATCGCCATCGACATGATCCGCGAGGAGAAGCTGGACGAGATCGCGGACCGGGCCGAGCGGAGCGCCGAGGAGAAACTTCTCGATCTGCTGTTGAGCGATCCGGCGATCCCCGACAAGTCCCGCGACCGGTTGCGGGAGAAGCTTCACGCCGGCAAGCTCGACGAGAAGACCGTGGAAGTGGAGGTGAAGGAGCGGGGGCCGTCGTTTGAGTTCTTCGCCTCGCCGGCCGGCCCGCAGCCTCCGGGACCGCCGGGCGGCATGGACGATTCGGACATGAACAACCTGCGCGAGATGCTTGGGCCCCTGTTGGGCGGGCGGTCGAAGAAGCGCAAGATGCCGGTGGCCGAGGCGTTTGACCATCTGATCCAGGAAGAGGAACAGCGGCTGGTCGATATGGACCAGGTGACGCGGACGGCGATCGAGCGCGTGGAGCGCAGCGGCATTATCTTCCTCGACGAGGTGGATAAGATCGCCGGCCGCGAAGGCGGCCACGGTCCGGACGTCAGCCGCGAAGGCGTGCAGCGGGACATTCTGCCGATCGTCGAAGGCACAACCGTCAATACCCGCTACGGCTTCGTCCGCACGGACCACATTCTGTTTATCGCCGCCGGCGCGTTCCACGTCTCCAAACCTTCGGACCTGATTCCCGAGCTGCAAGGGCGCTTTCCGATTCGCGTGGAGCTGAAGGCGTTGACCGAACAGGATTTCATCCGCATTCTGCGGGAGCCGAAGAACGCGCTGATCAAACAGTGTCAGGCGCTGCTGGAAACGGAAGGTATCAAGCTGACCTTCACTGACGATGCGATGCGGGAACTGGCGCGCAGCGCGGCGCATGTGAACGAGCTGCTGGAGGACATCGGCGCGCGCCGGCTCCACACGATTCTGGAGAAGGTGCTGGAGGAGATCAGCTTCGAGGGGCCGGACCTGAAGAAGAAGAACGTCAAGATCGACGCCAAATACGTGCAGTCGCGGCTGGAAGGCGTGGTCAAGGACCAGGACCTGAGCAAGTACATTCTGTGAGGTTCGCCGCCGGGATCGCTGTGTTGTGGACCGCCTCCTGCGGCTACGTGGGCGATCCATTGCCGCCCGCGTTGCATATCCCCCAACCGGTCCGCGACCTGAGCGCCGAGCAGGTGGGCGAGTCCGTCGTATTTCGATTCACCATCCCCGCCAAGACTACGGAGGAGTTGGCAGTCAAGGACCTTTCGGCTGTGGACTTGCGCCTTGGACGGCCGCCGACCGGGGCCTGGGACATCGAAGTGTGGGCGGCCGGGGCCCGCGCCGTGGAGGTATCGACCAAAGAACCGGGCGCGGCGGAGGCCACGGCGCCGGTAGGCGCCTTGGCCGATGGCGATGCGGTGGCGGCCGTGCGCTTGAGGAACGCCAAGGGCCGTGTTTCCGGTTGGTCGAACGTCCTAAGGCTGCGGTTGGAACCGCCGCTGGCCAAGCCCGCGCTGCGCGCCGATTCCGCGCCGCAGGGCGCGCGGCTTGAATGGAGCGGTCACGCCGGGCCCGCCATCGTCTTCCGCGACGGCCAGAGAATTGGCGAAGGGTCCCAAGGCAGCTATACCGATTCGCGCGCCGAGTTGGGCAAGACGTACTCATACGAGGTGCAAACCATACGCGGTGCGGCGCTCAGCGAACGCTCCACCGCCGTGACGTTGCGCATCGAGGACCGCTTCCCGCCCGCCAAACCGCAAGGGCTGGCCGCCGTGCCCGGTGCCGGAACGGTGGAGTTGACCTGGAACCGGAATATGGAAAACGACGTAGCGCACTATCACGTGCTGCGCGCGGACGGCGCGGAGTTCCGCCGCGTGGCAGCCGTCGATGTACCTGCTTACACGGATCGCGACGTGAAGAGCGGAGCGGCCTACAAGTACCGGGTGACAGCCGTGGACCTTCGCAATAACGAAAGCGGCGCCACCGAAGAAGTGGAGATAATAGTTCCTTGACCCGATACGTTCGATATTCCACGGACCGGACAGCGCCACCCACGCTCACCGATGCGGCCGGCGCTCTGTACGGAATTCTGCAAGGCGACACGATTCGCCCCGTTGTCTCGTTCTTCGATTCCAAACCGGCGGGCGCGGCGGTTCCCGTTTCCGAAGTGCGGCTGCTGCCAGCCGCGTGCCCGAGCAAGATCGTTTGCGTCGGCCGCAACTATGTTGAGCACGCCAAGGAGATGGGCAACGAAGTGCCCACCGAGCCGCTGATCTTCCTGAAGCCGCCCTCTTCGCTGGTGGCCGATGGCGACGGCGTGGTGTACCCATCGTTGACGGCGAATCTGCACTACGAAGCGGAGCTGGGCCTGATTATCGGCCGCCGGGCGCGCAAGATCGACGCCGCGAATTGGCGGGACTACGTTTGGGGCTACACCTGCGTGAACGACGTGACCGCGCGGGACCTGCAGCGCAAGGACGGCCAGTGGACGCGCGGCAAGGGCTTCGACACGTTCTGTCCGGTGGGCCGCTGGGCCGTGCCGGCCGGCGAAGTGGAGTTTGAGTCGATGCGCGTTGAGGCCTATCTCGACGAAAAATGCGTACAGAGTGCGCCAGTGACCGATATGATCTTTAAGCCGGGCGCCGTCCTGGCTTACATCACGCAGTTTTTGACCCTGGAACCGGGAGACTTGATCGCCACGGGCACGCCATCCGGCGTGGGCCCGATGCAGGCAGGGAGCAAGGTTCGCGTCGTTGTTAGCGGCGTGGGCGCGGTCGAAAACCCGATTGTAAGTGAGTAAGCAAGGAGAAACGAAATCATGAAGATATTTTTGGATACCGCCAATCTGGACGAACTGCGCAAGGGCGCGGCTTGGGGGATCGTCGACGGCGTGACCACCAATCCATCGTTGATCGCCAAGGAAGGCAAGCCGATCGAGGAGCAGGTCCGGGCGATCTGCGACATCGTCGACGGGGATATCAGCGCCGAAGTGGTGGCGACCGAGTTCAAGCAGATGGTGGAGGAGGGCCGCAAACTCACCAAGATTCACAAGAACATCATCGTCAAGCTGCCGCTGATTCGCGACGGCGTGCAGGCGTGCAAGGCGCTGGAGTCGGAAGGCATCCGCACCAACGTCACGCTGTGTTTTCAGGCCGGGCAGGCGCTGCTGGCGGCCAAGGCGGGTGCGTACATCATCAGCCCGTTCGTGGGCCGTATCGACGACATGGGCGAGGACGGCATGGAGTTGATCGAGCAACTGGTGCAGATCTACTCGAACTACAACTTCAAGACCCAAATTCTAGCCGCGTCGTTGCGCACCACCAACCACGTCATCCAGTCCGCGCTTGCCGGCGCGCACATCGGCACCATGCCTTTCAAAACGCTTGACGCGCTGTTCAATCATCCGCTGACGGACAAGGGTTTGGAGCAGTTTTTGAAGGATCACGCCAAGGCGTTCGGAAATAAGTGACCGCTCTGCCCAAGAACCTGCCTCTTGCCGTGCCCGCCACCCTGGGAGTGGTGGCGGCTGGCGCCGGGGCTTGGTTATTGGTGCGGGCGGTTCGCTGGCGCAAGGACCCGGCCGAGCGGGAGCGGCGGCGGCGCATTCACATTCACGTGAATGGCCGGATGGGGGAAGCGATGCTCTATCAAGCCTCCGTTACCAAGCTTCGCTACCGCTATCAACTGGCCGGTGTCGCCTACGACACATCGCAAGACATCAGCGGCATCCACGAACTGCTGCCTCGCGAGCCGGAGCGTCTGCTTGGCCCCGCGCTCGTAAAGTACGATCCGCGGAATCCTTTCAACTCGATTGTGATCTGCGAACACTGGTCCGGATTTCGGGAGTCGAAACAATCATGAAAAAACTACTTACCACCCTATTGCTGGGTATTGCAATGACGGCCGCCCTTCCCTTGGAGGCGAAGGCCAAACGGCCGAAAACGGTCATTCACGTCGTGACGGTTCGCTGGAAGCCGGGCACAACACCGGCCCAGATCGACGCGGCGTTGAAGGGCGCCGAAACGGTGGCCGATACGTACAAAGGCATCGTTCGCGTCTGGACGCGGGGCATTAAGGTGCAAGGGACAGGCTACACGCACGCCATCGTCATGGAGTTCAAGGACGAGCAAGCGCTGAAGGCGTACACCGATTCGGCCGCGCAAAAAGAGTGGTACAAGCTGTACCTGCCGCTTCGCGACGAGTCGACGACACACGACATTACAAATTAAGATCCTCGCGGATAACTCCCGTGTAACAGGCGGAGATCGGATAAGCTCATACAGTATCGGCGTCCGTCATGCTTGCCTGGATCAACGCTCCTGCTCGTTCACGCATGGGGAGGCGGGTCTGCGCGGCGATCGCATTCGTTCTCGCGCTGTCCGGCCAACAGGTTCATTTCAAAGAGTACGCTCCCGATGACGGGCTAGCCGGACTGTCGTCTCACGCGTTCGCCACCGACACCGACGGCTTTCTGTGGCTGGGAACCGAGACGGGGCTCTACCGGTTCGATGGCGAACGCTTCGAACGCTTCGACGGCAGAGAGTCTGTCCGGGCGATCGTCGTCACGCCGTGGGCCATCTGGGTGCGCACGCGAGACGGCTTGGCGCGGCTGGAGGGCAAACGGCTGGTGAACATAGATTCTGTTGGTGTCAGTTTGCTTGGCGGCTCGGACTCCATCGTCGCCGGGCCGGGCCAGTCTCTGGTCGCCCTCACGGAAGACGGGGCAGCGCTTTGCCAGAGCGCGGCGGACCGGCTCCGTTGTGAGCGGCTGCCGGTTCCGGAGGGACTCGTGGCGGTGATGCGTCACTCGAACGGAGATGCCTGGTTCGCCGGCGACGGTGCGCTTTGGCGATGGCGGCCCGGTCAGGCTACAGAGTTCGGCCCGGCTCGCGGCCTTCCGGCCGAACGCTGGCGGGCGCTCGCGCAGCGTGCGAATGGGAACGTACTGGCGCGCTCGGTGTCGCGCCTCGTCGAACTCGACCATGAGACCGGAAGGGTCCTGTGGGATATCCAGATTCCGCAACGTGAGAGCCCGAGAGACTACAAGGTGTTCGTGGACCGGGCCGGGGCCGCGTGGCTCACCACCTCGAACGGCATCCTGAAACTGGAGCGGTCCGTATTCACGCACTACACGCGCGCGAACGGACTGCCGTCCAGCGCGGTCAACGCCTTCGCTGAGGATGTGGATGGCGGACTGTGGATCGGCACCGATGGAGTAGGCCTGTACCGCTGGCCGGGTTATCAACGTTGGAGAAATTCGACGAACGGGCCAGGTTTTGCCGCCGAGACCGTACGGGCCGTGCACAAAGACCCATCGGGCAGCATGTGGATCGGCACCGATGCCGGATTGCTGCACCGCGACCCGGCCGGCGACACTTGGAGGATCGTATCCGGCTCGCCCCGCGAATTGAATTCCATAACGGGGACGGGCAACGGATTTCTTTGGATCAGCACCCTGGCCGGAGGAGTATTCCGTTATGGGATCGCCTCCGGGACGTGGCGGCAGCTTGGCGAGGCCCAGGGGCTGCCCAAGGCCCCAATCCGATCCGTGGCGTTTCAAGGGAACGATCTGGTGGCGATCTCCCAACGGGAGATCTTCATTCTGCGGCCCGGCTCCGAACGGTTTGCCGCGCTGCCGATTTCGATGGAGCGGCCGGGCTTTTTTGGAATCAGTCCGCAGTTCGACGGTTCGCTTCTGCTTGCGGGGCGCGGACTGTTCCACTTACGCGACGGCGTGGTTCGCCACGTGCCGTTGACAGGACACTGGGGTGAGGAGTTGGTTCGCAGCGCCTCTCTTGCGCCGGACGGCACGGTGTATCTGTCCTTCCGCGATCCGCGGGGGCTTGCCCGGATCTCCGCCCTCTCCGCCGGGGCGCAATCGACCCATTTTGGGACGGCAGGCGGGCTGCTCTCCGAGCGCGTCAGCTTCGTCCGGCACGCGCCAGACGGAACGCTCTGGATTGGGACCGATCAAGGCGTTCAAAGCTATTCCGATGGGCGCTGGCGCTCCTGGACCCGCGCCGATGGGCTGGTTTGGGACAACACGAACTCCGGAGGTTTCCTGGCCGAACGGGATGGCGTTTGGATCGGAACCAGTAAAGGGCTGAGCTATCTGCAAACCTCTGTCGCCGGGCCGGCGCCCGCGGCGACACCAGTGAAACTCGCCCGGTTTTCGCTCGGCGGGCAGGACACGCGGGAAGTAACGCAGGCGAACTCGGGGCTGGTTGCCCGTTTCTCAGTGCGAAGATTTGAGCACCGGGATCGCCTGGAGTTCGCCTACCGGATCGATGGACTGCATACGGACTGGATCGCTACGCCCTCCACCGAGATCCGCTACTCTGCGTTGCCGCCCGGAGAATACACGATACATTTCCGGGCGCGGGAGAAGGACGGAGCGTGGACGGTGCTAGGCAACGCCGCTGCGTTCCGCGTCCTGCCTCCCTGGTGGGGCACCTGGTGGTTCCGCGCAGGCGCGCTGGCGGCCACGGCTGGGATTGTGGCCCTGTTCTTTCGTTTCCGGATGCGCCACTCCGATCGCCGGCGCAAGGAGTTGGTCGAGCTTGTGGAACGGCGAACGGAGGAGTTGGAGGCGGCTCGCGACGCGGCCCTGGCAGCGAACCGGGCCAAGGCGGCATTCCTGGCCAACATGAGTCATGAGATCCGGACCCCGATGAACGGCGTCTTCGGTATGAACGACCTTCTGCTGCGCACGCCTCTCTCGGCCGAGCAGCGCGAGTACGCCAATGCGGTCCGGGAGTCCGCCGAGTCGCTGCTTGTGATTGTCAACGACGTTCTGGATCTCTCCAAGATCGAAGCCGGCAAGATGCAGATCGAATCCGCGCCGTTCGATCTGTGGCGGACGGTAGAGAGTGCAGTGGAGCTGTTTGATTCGAAGGCCGCGGCAAAGGGTATCGCGTTGTACTGCCGGATTGAACCGGAGGTCCCGGCGATCGTCGACGGGGACCGGACGCGGCTGCGCCAGGTGCTGCTCAATCTCATCAGCAACGCCGTTAAGTTCACCGACCATGGCTCTGTGGAGGTCGCCGTCTCAGGGACCGTTCCGGTGCGGTTCCAGGTGATGGATACCGGCGCCGGCGTCGCCGTGGCGGCGCACCAGAGGATCTTTGAGGCCTTTGCCCAGGCCGACGACTCGACCACGCGGCAGTTCGGCGGCACCGGCCTGGGACTTACAATCTGCCGGCAGTTGTGCGAGCTGATGGGGGGATGGATCGATTTTGCCAGCCAGCCCGGCGAAGGCAGCCGCTTCTGGTTTGTGCTGCACTTCCGCAACGTACACCCGGCCGATTTTGGGTTACGGGACCGCGTCCTTCTGATCCTGGAATCGGACCCTGTGCGCCGGACCCGGCTGGAGGCGTTGGCGCGGAGTCTCCGCCTGCGGGTTCACACCGTCATCCCCGACGGCTTGGTTCCCGACTTCGCCTTCGTCGGCGACTATCCCGGCAGCGAAGCCACAACCCGGAGTCTGCGCGCGCTCGGCGTGCAGATTCTGGGCCCAGATCCGCCATTGTTCCGGCGCACGGATTTCGCGGGGCTGCTGGAGCGCCGCGCTGCGCCGCCGCAGTCGCTGCCTGGTCCCTTGGAGAAGCCACCCGGCAAGGCGGTCCGCGTTCTGGTTGTGGAAGACAATGCAATCAACCAGAAACTAGCGACCCGCTTTCTGGAGCACGCCGGAGCCACTGTCTCTCTGGCGGCCAACGGGCAGGAGGCGGTGACGTTGTGCAAAGAGGCGCATTTCGACGCGATTTTCATGGACTGCCACATGCCCGTGATGGACGGTTTCGCCGCCACGCGGGCCATCCGGGAATTCGAGGGGGCCAAGCGCCGTACGCCCATCATCGCAATGACCGCCAACGCCATGCCGGGCGATCGCGAAAAATGCCTGGCTGCCGGCATGGACGACTATATCGCCAAGCCGGTCCGCTTGGATGACATCACCTCGAAACTGGGGCGCGCGACCGGCTCGCTTAACGCTTAACCGGCTCGTCGCGTTCGACCTTGCCGTCGCGCAAGAACACAATGCGGTGCGCGTGCATGGCGATATCGTGTTCGTGGGTGACGAGGATGATGGTATTGCCGGCCTGGTAGAGGCGCTCAAACAAGCCCATGATTTCCACGCCCGTGGCCGAATCCAACGCGCCGGTTGGCTCGTCGGCCAGCAGAATCGACGGCCGCGTCACGAGCGCCCGGGCGATGGCCACGCGCTGACGCTGTCCGCCGGATAGCTCGTTCGGCTTGTGGTACATGCGCTTCTCCAGATCCACCTGGCGCAGAGCCTCGCGAGCGCGGGCGATGCGCTCACCGGCCTCGATGCCCGCATAGATCAACGGCAACTCGACGTTGTGCAGCGCAGTGGCGCGAGGCAGCAGATTGAACGTCTGGAAGACGAATCCCACTTCCTTGTTGCGAATGTGGGCGAGTTGGTCGTCGTTCATCGTCGACACCAGGCTTCCGTTAATGAAGTACTCTCCGCTTGACGGGGTGTCGAGGCAGCCGATCAGGTTCATTAGGGTGGATTTGCCGGAACCGGACGGGCCCATGATGGCCACGTATTCGCCCTTCTTGACGTCGAAACTGATACCGGAACACGCGTTGATCGTCTGGTCGCCCATTTGATAGGTCTTCCATAGATTCATCGTGCGGATAATGATTCCCTGCCGGCGAAGTTCTTCGCCTGCTTCCTTGGGATTGAGAACGGCTGCCTGTGCCATGGAAAAGGTAACTCTTTATGATTCTGCTTTGACGGGGGACTTGTTGTCCACTTTCACTTTCGCCTCGTTGCGGAGCGTTCGAATCACCTTGTAGCTGCCGGTGATGATCTCATCCCCTTCCGAAAGGCCACCCAAGACCTCGATGTCGGTTGCGCCGGTGATGCCGGATTCGACCTTCTGGAATACCGCTTTCTCTCCGCGGATGACGAAAACGCCTTGGACTTCTTCTTTCTTGGCGCGTGCAAGGGCCGGGTCGGTTACAGGCTCTTCCTTTTGGCCCTCCTTCTTTTCCAGGTCGCCCTTCGTGCGGACGGTCAGCGCCTGAATCGGAATCGACACCGCTCTCGCGCGCGTGGATGTGATGATTTTCGCCGTCGACGACAGGCCCGGGCGAATCTCGTCGGGCGGGTTATCCAACGCGATAACTACTTTAAAATCCTTAGCTTCCTGGCTGGAGATTGCCGATTGGGAGGCCGCCAGCCCGGTGGACCGCAGTATCGCCGTATTCCCGATCTCGATGACGTGGCCCTTAAAGGTCCGGCCCGGCATGGCGTCGATCACGATGTCGGTGACTTGATCAAGCTTTACATTCACGATGTCGGTTTCGTCCACCTTTACCTCGGCGGTGATCAGCGACATGTCGGCAATGGTCATGATCAGCGAGGCCGCCGAATTCTGAATACCGGGCACGACAGTCTCGCCCACCCGCACCGGCAGGTTGGTCACCACGCCGTCAATGGGCGCGCGGGCTTCGGTCCGCTGTAGCGAATCGGTGGCGCGGCGCAGGTTGGCCTGGTTCACCGCGATACGGCGCTGGGACGCGGCCAGTTGCGCAACGAACTGCTCCCGGCCGGCCCGGGCCTGCGCGATGCGGGCCTCGGCTTCCGGGATTGCCGCGGTGAAGGAATCGAACGCCGCTTTCCGGGAGTCGAACTCCTGGCGGGAGATCAAACCGGAGTTCAAAAGCTGGTTAGCGCGCTCGAAATCGGCCTTCGCGCGCACTAGATCGGTCTTCACGCGATCCAGGTTCGCCTGGAGAGTCCTGACGTTGGAATCCTGCGCCTTCACGGCCGCCTCGGCAGCCGACGAATCCGCTTCCGAAGAATTGACCTGCGCCCGTTGGGCGGCCACTTCGGCTTCCGGTTGCACACTCTCGAGTTTTGCCAGCAACTGGCCCTTGCGGACGCGGGCGCCCTCCATCACGAGGATATCTGTAATACGGGCGGCTCCGTTCGCGTTCGACCCGATGTTGATGTAGTTCCTCGGCTTAATTTCACCCGAGGCGGTGACCACGCTGGTTAGATCCTGCCGGACGACTTTCCCGGTCTGGACCGCGACAATTCCTTTTTGATTCCACTTGATGCTGGCGTACACGGCGCCGCTGATGACGACCACCGCGACGACTCCAGCTACGATTTTCCACGTTTTCAAAGAGTAACGGCTCCCAATTTGTTTAGACGGTCGAAGGTACCCGAAAGTTCAGGATATCTTGGGGTTTAGCGGCCCTTGAGCCTAAATCCGGCAGTTGGCGGCGACCCCAACGGGCGTAACGCGCTCCGCGGCGAAGGCAAAACCCGCAAAGTCGCGATAGATCCGGGTGAGTATCTCGGGCCACGGCGTAGCGACGCGCAACTGCTC
>VFZO01000189.1 GCA_016871155.1 Acidobacteriota bacterium
GGGCGGGGGTATCGCAATCTCCGTTATCTGCTCCTCAAGGCCCAGCGATTCGCCAGCCTAAGGCTCGAGGTCGTCGTTCTCAGAAGGGCCGCTTGACCATAGCCCCTTCACATTCTCGCCCAGAGCCGTATTTCTTAAACCCCGCAGCCTCCGCGGAGAGCCGGTAGGCGGAGGGCGGCAGGAACGGGATGGTGTAGAGTCCGTCGGCGCCGGAAAGCGTCTCGAACCGGGAGCCCGTTTCGACTTGGACCGCGACAATCTTGACGGCGGCTACAACGGCGCCTTGCGGATCGGTGATCCTTCCGCTGAGCGTGGCGCGATACTCCTGCGCCGCAAGCATACACGAAAAACCAACAAGACTGAATAGTTTCACAAGAAGCTTCTCCTCTGTTGCACTTATCGTAGTACAGCGGGAGAGGCGCCGCGCGTAAAGTTTGTTAAAAATCGACGGCTGAATTAGTAAATCCGGATCGATCTCGGCACGCCGCGATAGTTGCGCAAATCGCGTTCTTCGCGTTCGATCTCGATGGCGTTGCCGCGATAATCGTCACGGTCGAAGAGCTGAATGGCACGGGCCGTTCCGAAGAAGCGAACCGAGCCGATTCCATTGAACCTGGCACTTACACGGGAGCGGTCCGAGCCGATGCGGGCGCAGACGGCTTCTCCCTGAAAGTCACGGTCGCGGTATAAGCAGACACCGTTCCCGTCGAGTTTATAGGTCCGGTCGCGGTCATCGTAATACATGCCGTCGCGGTCCGGTCTTTGGCCAACAGGTGCGGCCGCCGTATCGTAGCGGCTTGTGCCTCCCCGGCCCTCAGTTGAGCCCGCGCCTTCGTACCGGCTGCGCCCGCGGCCGAACCCGCCGGCCCCGGCCACTTGCGTGAACTGCCAGCGCTGGTTGATTTCGTTATTGCGGTTGTAAGAATTAATTTTGACGCCGTTGTTTTTCGAGCCGAAGGGAATATCGATTGCCTTTCCATTGGCGTTGACCAACACAGCGGAGTCGCCGGTATTCTCCACCCGCCATTGCTGGCGCGGCGAACCGTCGAACGGTTCCGCGACAAGCGGCGTGCTGTTGCGGTCGTTCTGCACGGCGAGCGCGTTCCCGTTCATTGTATTTCGAAAGAAGAAAGCGCCGCCGCCAGCGTCAATGGCCTCCCACACCTGATTGTCGGTGCGGCGGGAATCGAACTGAATAACCGTCCGCTGGTCGGAGCGGTCCATATCCAGCACTTTCTGAGACAACTGGCTTCGAATCTCATACCGGCCCGGGCCGCTGAAGCCGCCCTGCGCGAGAACAACGGCGGGCACAAATATTAGTAAGGTGCGCATATCAGAAACCAAGCTCCTTCAAAATGCGGTCCGCACGATAGACCGTGCGAAGCGACTCGATGATCCCTTGACTCGCCACATGGACGGAGCGCTCCATCTTGTCGCGATACAGATATTGATTCGGCAAACCCTCGATGTTGCCATCGAACAGGATCCCTACGATCTCGCCCCGCGCATTTACCGTGGGGCTGCCGGAGTTGCCGCCGTGGGTGTCGGCGTTGGAGACGAAATTATAGGGCGTCTTGCGCTTCAAGCGGCCCTTGGCATCGAGCCACGATTTCGGAAGTGCGAAGGGCTCCGTGCCGGTGGTTCGTGCGTAGAGACCGTCGAAGTTCGTCGCCCACGGAACAGCTTGGCCGGCGGCGTTCGTGTAGCCCTTCACAGAGGCATAGGACACGCGCAAGGTGAAAGTGGCGTCGGGGTACTCGTTCGCGCCGTAGATGGCGAAGCGCGCCTGGGCGATCCGCGCCGCGCTTGAGGCCTGAGCGGCTTCGACTTTGTCTTGAAACCGCTTGTGCAGCCGGCGGCCATCGGCATCCAGGATACGGACCAGCTGCATCATGCTGTCGCTCGAGGCCTCCGGATTTTTGACCAGCCTTTTCCGCTCCGCGACGTCCGCCAGCTTCGAACCAGCGACATAGAACTTCGCGGCAGCGGCCGGGGTGCGGCCGTTCAGGATCTTGGAGACCAGCGAATGGTCGGCCCCGAGTTTTTCAACCATTCGGAGAATCCATTCTTCCAATGCGACCTCTTCCAGATGCGGATAGACCGGCGCCTCGGAGTAGAGCGCCAGATCCAAGGCAGGCAGAGCCGCGTCGGTGAAGGCGCGAAGGCGCTCGCCGTTCGGCTTGGCGGTTTCGACGGCATAGCGATTCAGGTCGTGGGCGATACTGAACAACTGGCTGCCCATGGCGGGGGCGCGCTCCAACAACGAGTACTCAACGAAGAATTCACGATACTCGTTCACGTACGCGGCGATCTCGTCCCAGATTTTTCCAAACTTCGCCTGTTTCGCGGGGTCGTCTGCCACAGCTTTCCGCAGCCGCGTTTCCGCATCCTTCTTCAGCCGCATCAACTCGCCGTCCAACAGCCCGCGCTGGAAGCCGGTGCGCGCTTTGAAACTGTTTTGTACGCTGGCCAGCAAGTCGCGTGCGATGCGCTTATTCTCCGGGTCCTGCCCGCCGAAGACCAACAAGCGATCGGCGAGTTTCTTGAGTACGTCCAGCGCGTAGGGCTGCGAGTAGTCGCGCTGGAACTCCAGCTCCGCCACGGTGGCCATTCGGTCAGTCCGGCCCGGGTGACCGGAGACGAAAATCAGTTCGCCGTTCTTCGCACCGGTTTTCGACCATTTCAAAAAGTGCCCGGTCTTGACCGCCTTGCCGTTCTCATACGCGCGGAACAGCGCAAAATCGAGACAATAGCGCGGATAGGTGAAGTTGTCGGGATCACCGCCGAATGCGGCAATAGCCTCTTCGGGCGCGAAGACGAGGCGCACGTCGGTGTATTTCTTGTACTCGTAGAGATCGTATTGGCCGCCTGAATAGAGCGTTACGACGTCACAGCGATTTCCAGTAGCTTTGCCGCATTCCGATTCCAACTTGGCTTTGTTGGCCATGCGCACCCGGTTCGCTTCGGCCGGCGGCATGGCGGCGGTCACGCCCGAGTTGATCTTCTCTGTAACCGTCTCAATCCGGAGCAGGATGTTGACTTCCAGGTCCGGGCAGTTCTTCTCCTCGGCCTGCGAACGCGCCAGAAAGCCGTTCTTCATGTAGTCGTTTTCCTTGGTGCTGACTTTATAAATGCAGTCCGCGCCCACGTGATGGTTGGTGAAGAGGAGCCCGTCGGCGGAAACGAAGGAGCCCGAGCCGCCGCTGTTAAAACGGACGCTGGAAAGACGCAGATGGCTCATAAAGGAATCGGTGATTGTAAAGCCGTATTTCTTCTTCAGCTCTTCGGATGGGAAGCGGTTGAGCAGCCACATGCCTTCATCGGCGGTAACCGGAAGGGCAGTAGCGAATATCAGCAGGGAGAGGGAATGGCAGGGTTTGATCATTCGCCTTTATTCTCGCACAAAGGAATTTTCTAGTCCAATAAACCTTTTCCTTTCAACTTGTTACGATGGAGCGCCCATCCTGGAGGCCTATACATTCCGGGAACTGTGTGAGATACTTCCGGTAGAAGCACGACAATGAACCAGGTGGACGAGGCAGTCGCCCGCTATCACAAGCTTCTCGAAACGGATCCGTACCGGGATCTCGGCTGGGTCGAGCAGCTGCACCAGGCTATGACAGCCAAGCAGCTTGTCCTCAGTGGCAAACCGGTCTCCGCTTTCTTGCGGCCCCATTTTTTGACGCGGCGTCAATACGATTCCTTGGCGAAAGGCGCTGAGGCGCTGGCCGCCGCGGTGGACCGTGTGCGTCAAATGACGATCGCCACGCCCGCTCTGATCGCGCGCCTGGATATGCTGCCCGGTGAACGCATGCTGGCGGAGATGAATCCGGGCTACAAGCACTTCACCATCACCAGCCTGCTGGATTCTCACATCAACAACGGATCGATGCGGTTTTCGCAGTTCAGCGCGGAATCGCCGACGGGCCTGCTGTATCACGACTTACTGTCGGACCTTTTCCTGGATACCGCGCCTGTAAAGGACTTCCGCAAGCGCCATAAGCTGACCAAGATTCCGAGTGCGAAGTATTTGCACGCAGCACTGTTGAAGGCTTTCAGAGATTTCGGTCAGAAAAAGAAATCACCCTCCATCGCCATCCTGGAGTTCAAGCAGCCCTTCGAGACGTTGGAATCGCGCGAGCACATGCTGCTGAAGGAGTACCTCAACGCGCAGGGCAACGCATGCGAAGTGGTGAGCCCCGAGCAACTCGACTACCGCAACGGCGTTCTGCGCAAGGGCGACTTTGCTATCGACCTGATCTTCCGCCGGCTGCGCACGCAGGAGTTTCTTATCCGGTACGATCTAACCACGCATCCGTTGGTGCGCGCATACCGCGACGGCGCGGTATGCATGGTGAATAGTTTCCGGTCAGACATGGCGCAGCGCAAAGCGTTGCTGGATCTATTGACCGACGAGACGGTGACCGGCAAGTTTCCGGCCGTCGAGAAAAAGGCGATCAGGAGCTTCGTGCCCACGACGCGCGTGATGGGCGAGCGCAAGGTTACTTGGGACGGCGCCGAGGTGGACCTGCCCGAGTTCGTCCTGCGAAATCGGGAGCGGCTAGTCCTGCGGCCGAACGGCGAGAACGCGGAACTGCCTGAGTACGAAGGCGCCACGATGGACGACGCGCAATGGGACCGCGCAGCCAAGCGCGCCCTGCGCGAGCGATACGTCGTGCAAGAGAGGGTGCCGATGGCGTCGGCGAAGTTCCCGATCTCGGTCTACGGCATGCTGGACTTCAAGGAGATGCGCGTGGATGTGCACCCGCACCTTTGCCTTGGCAAGGCGGTCAGCTGTTCCACGTGGTTGACACCGGCGAATTCCGGATTCTCCACGGCGATCGGCGTGACGCCTACTTACCTGCTCGAAGGGAAATAGCGGTCCGCTCCACCTGCCGCATCACGCGGAGCAGATTGGCGCTGTAGATTTTGCGAATATCCCCTGGCTTGTAACCTTTCAGGAGCAGCGCTCGCGTGAGGTTCGGCATCTTGCCTGCGTCCTCCAAGCCTTCCGGCGTGCATGAGACACCATCGAAATCGCCGCCAATGCCCACGGCGTTGATACCGGCGATTTTAACGATGTGATCGATGTGAGCGACCACGTCAGCGAGTGTCGCTTTCTCTCGCGCCGCTCTCTTGCCGAACGCCGAAGAATTCGCGGCTTGCTGGCGCAGGAAACCGCAACTGAAGTTCACCTGCACCACGCCTCCCTTCTTCGCGAGCGCGACGATCATATCGTCGGTCATGTTGCGCGGGACATTGCACAATGCGCGCGCCGAGGAGTGCGATGCGATCATCGGCGCCTGGCTGACGGCCAACGCATCCCAGAATGTCTTGTCCGAAACGTGGGAGATGTCGACCATCATGCCTAGCCGGTTCATCTCGCGAACGACTTCGTTTCCGAACGGCGTCAGCCCCTTGCCGCGGCCCTCTATGTCACCGCTGGAACCGGCCCAGTTGTTGGAGTTCGCGTGCGTCAAAGTCATGTAGCGAACGCCAAGCACATAGAAGTTGCGCAGCAGACGCAGGCTGTCTTCAATCGCGTGGCCGCCCTCGATACCCATGAGCGAGGCGATCTTTCCCTTGGCCCGGATCCGCTCCACGTCATCGGCAGAATTCGCGAGTTCAAAGGTGTCCGGGTAGCGCCCGGCGATGTCGTGTCGAACGGTATCGATCATCTCCATCGCGCGGTTCGCGCTGCGATTGCTCTCGACGTAGGAGCCGGCCACGTAGATGGCGAAGAACTGGGCACTGTAGCCTCCGCGCCGGAATCGAGCAATATCGGTGTGGCCCGTCGAGGAGATCTCCCCGATGTCGAAGCCCTTGACAGTGCGGCTTGTGACATCGTTGTGCGTATCGATGAGCATAGCCTGCTTGTGCACACGCGCGACCTCGGCGTCGCTGATCTCCTGGGCCGCCAAAGACACCGCGAGGGCGAGCAAGAGCAGCTTCATTTCACCCGCGCCTTCAGGTTCGCGACGCCGGCCGTATAGCGGTCATCCACGACAACGAAGGCGAGCGCGTCTTCCATCCAGTCATGCCAGACGCCGTTGGGATCGTGGGACGCGGCGGTTACGGCGTACTCTTGCGGACAGAGATCGCAGCGAAACGAGAACGTGAGCGTCCGCCGCTCCCCCGCCTCGACGCGGCCGATGTCGAACTTCTCCAACTCGGTGTTCGTGCCGTAGACCTCGCTGCCGATGCGAGTGCGAATCATGATGCCGACAACTGGATTTTCCACGGGGGCGTGAAACTTCACCACAACACGAATGGCCATCTCTTCCCCGCTCCGCAGGATCATGCTGGGAGCGCCGGCACCATTCACCGCCTGGACCTCCAGCAGTTCGGCCCGGCCGTCGCCGCGCCGCAAGGATGGGGGCACCTGCGGATACCAATTTCGTGTCCGAATCTCCTCCGCAACAAACTCGCGAAATTTCCGGGCAATCTCGCGCGGATCACCCTGAGCGGCCAGCTTGCCGTTGCGGAGCCACCAGATCTCGTCGCTGATTCGCTCAAGAAAATCTACGTCGAACGCTGCGACCAGGACGGTTTCGCCTTTGCGGCGCCGCTCCTCGGCGGAGGCCGCCAGTTCCGCCTTGCGCACTGCGTCCGAGTCCTTCACCGTGAGCGAGTGACATTGGACGGAGGCAAGTTCGACGAGTTCGTCCAGTCCCTCTCCGGCAAGTCCGATGACACCAATCACTGCGCCGTCCGGCGCGGAAACGGTAAGCTGATGAATCGGGCCCAGTGAGGCATCCCGAAGTTCGATGGCCATTCTATTCAGGATACTGGCACTGGTTGCGGTCCCGCTGCTGGCCGCGCGCGAAATCGATTGCGCGGCGGGCGAACGCGTCTCGATTCGCGGCGAGTCGATTCGCATGAGCGGCGACTTTCAAGGCCGGGCGGCGATCCACATCCGAGGCGCTTGCGAAGTCGAACTTACGGGACTGCGTATCGACGGCAATCGAAAGGCTTTGCCGCAAGGGCAAGCGCTGCCACCGTCGAACATTCGATTCGCCGATCACTATCGAGCAAACGGAGTGCTCGTGGAAGGCGCGCGAGCGCTGGTGATCCGCGACTCGCAGTTCAGCGAGATCGCGGCGTTTGCGATCTTGGCCAGCGCCGTGGGCCAGGTAAGAATCGCGAACGTGAGCGTTTCGGACTCCGGCTCCTTGAACGCGAAGGGCCGGAATAACACGACCGGCGGCATTCTTCTTGAGGACGGAACGGCGAATTTTGTGGTGGAAGACTGTGTGTTCGAACGCATTTTGGGAAACGCCCTGTGGACTCACTCGCGTTACCGCGCCCAGCGGAACGGTCCGGGCACGTTCACTCGCAACCGGTTCGACGGCATTGGGCGCGACGCCATTCAAGTGGGCCATGCCTCGAAGGTGACGGTTACAAAGAATACGATTCGCAACACGGGGCGGCCGGATTCGGCGGTGGACGTCGAGGGCGGCGGCACTCCGGTGGGCATCGACACGGCGGGCGATGTAGACTTTTCGAGCTACAGCGAAAACGTGATGAGCGAGATCAACGGGAAGTGCATAGACCTGGACGGATTTCATCACGGCGAGGTTTTGAGTAACGAGTGCATCAACGAAGGCGGCGCCGACGCATATGCTTTCGGCCACTTCGGAATCGTAATGAACAACACCAACCCGGACATGCAAGCGGTGGCAATCCGGATCGAAAAAAACAGAATCGCAGGCATGCGTTTCGGAGCGGTGTTCGTGATCGGCTCCGGCCACACGATTCGAGACAACCGGTTCACGCGGCTTCACACGGGGCGCTGCGCGGGTTGCACGTATTTTCCCGGCGAGCCTGACCTGCTGCGCGCGGGCATCTATTTGGGACGGCGGGCGGAGCGGCCGGCGGCCACGCGCGGGAATCTGATCGAGGGAAACGCCGTGGAGGGATGGGGCATGGCCAAGAGGTGCATCGTCTTCGCGCCGGGCGTGAAACGGAGCGAGAACCGCCAGATCGCGAACCGGTGCGGGAACGGGAGAGAATCGAAGTAGATGGAAAATGTCGTCGAGAAAATGCGAGCGGATTGGAACGCGCGCGCGAAGGAAGATGCCCACTATTACGTCGCCTTTGGACGGCGCGATCAGGACGACGACGAATTTCAGTCCACGGCGGCGGAGGTGGTGCATGGATTGGAGTGGGAGATGCGCCGCCTGCCGGCCACCGGGAACGTCCGCGCGCGGCGGGCGCTGGAGATCGGGTGCGGGCCGGGCCGCCTGCTGCGGCCCATGGCCAAGCACTTCGGCGAGATTCATGGCGTGGACATCTCCGACGAAATGGTGGAGCGCGCCCGGCAAAGGCTGGCGGCCGTTCCCCACGCGCACGCGCACGTGGCCCTGAACTCCAACCTGGAGATGTTCTGCGACGACTCGTTCGATTTCATCTATAGCTACGCGGTGTTCCAACATATCCCGAGCCGCGACGTGGTGCTTGGCTATCTGCGCGACGCCTGGCGGGTGCTGAAGCCGGGCGGATACATCCGGTGTCAACTCAACGGGCTTCCCGAAACGGCGGCGCGGTACGACACCTGGAGCGGCGTTCGCATTTCCGCCGAGAGCTTTCGCGCCTTCTGCCGCGACACCGGTTTCCGCATGTACGGATTGGAGGGCGTGGACACGCAGTACATGTGGACCACTCTGCAAAAGCCGGCGCAAACACCCGCCGTGCCGAGCGCGCCCGCCATTCGCCGGATCACGAACGCGCAGAACTCCGAACCTGCCGCACCGGTGACCGGGCGATTCGCAGCGCTATCCTTGTGGGTCGACGGCCTGCCGGAGGAGGCCGACATTCTCAGCCTGGACGTTCGCACCGGTGGCCTGCCGGCAACGCTGACCTACATTGGGCCGCGTGAACATGATGGACTCGCGCAGGTGAATCTTCGTCTGCCTGCCGGACTGCGTACGGGCCTCTGCAGCGTAGAGATCGCAGGAGCGAAATCAAAGGTTCGAATCGTGCCGGCGCCGCCGGCAGTGCCGCGCGTGATCGCTCTAAGTGATGGCATCAACCTGATGAGCGGGCCGCGCATCGAATCGCGCGCCGTCAAACTGACCGTGGAAGAGATGACCGGCGAAACCGGCTTCCGGGCAACCGTGGACGGAGTGCCCGTGGAGGAGGTCGACATTTTTTGTACCGACCCGGTGCCGCCGCGGCATGAGATCAATTTTCGAATTCCAGCGCGGATGGAGACTGGCGGGCACGTCCTGCAAATTACCCTGGGACGCCGTGCGCTAGCGCCACTAGAGATCGAGGTGGTGGCGTGACGCTCACGCGCCGCGCCTGGCTTGCGTCTGGGGTGCTCGCCGCGCAGCAGCGGGCCGATACGGAGTTCGAACCCGCTGTCGAAGACCCGCGGTACGCGGAGGGCACCGGCCCGTCGGTCGGAATCGACGAGGCGCACAACAACTTTCATACCGTGGACGGGCGCTACGCGACCTTCGCCAAGATTTTGCGGAAAGACGGATTCGTTGTTCGAAAGGCGGGAAGAAGCCAGGATGTTTTGGTGATCGCCAACGCGCTGCACAATTCCAACGCGCGGAATTGGAATGGCGACAATCCGCCGGCGTTCACGGATTCGGAAGTAGCCGGCATTGAACAGTGGGTGGCTGGCGGCGGAGGGCTCCTGCTCATCGTGGATCATCAACCCTTTCCCGGAGCGGCGTCCACGCTGGCAAAAGCGTTTGGGGCCGAGTTCTTCAACTGCTACGCGGTGGATCCGGACCGGGGCCGCGGCGCAGCGACCTTTCGCAAACAAGACGGATCCCTGCGTGCGCATGTAGTGACAGAGGGCGTCGAGCACGTAATGACCTTCACCGGCTCCGCGTTTAAGATCGCGAAGGGCGACCCGGTGCTGGTTTTCGGTCCGCGCGCCGTTGGGTTCGTTACGGACAAGCCGGGCCGCGAAGGGCGAAAGCGCCTTGAGGAGAGATCGATCGCCGGCTGGATGCACGGCGCGGCGATCCCGCACGGCAAGGGCCGCGTGTACATATCCGGGGAGGCCGCCATGTTCTCCGCGCAGCGCACGGGCGCGGGTGCGGCGCCTATGGGTTTGAATCACCCGGAGGCCCGCTACAATCAGCGCTTCCTGCGGCGAATCGCCGCATGGCTGGCGAAGGCTACATAGGTCCGACGCGCGGCTGCCCCTCGTCGGAAGCGGCCATGACGGCGTCGAACAGTTGTTTGGTGAGATCCATCTTCAAGGCCGAGTGGCGCGGATCGTCCCAGAGGTTCGTGAATTCGTGCGGGTCCCGCTCCAAGTCGTACAGTTCGCCCAATGAGTGGCCGTGATAGTGCACCAGCTTATAGCGTTCATTGCGCAGCATGTTGGCGTGGGAGTGATCCGGCAGGTCCAGCGCGTCGTGATATTCGCTCCGCACAAAGTCCCGATGCTTAACGGAGTTGCCCTCCAGCAGCGGCTTGAGCGAACGCCCATGCAGATACCACGGCTGCCGGAGCCCAAGCGAATCGAGTATGGTAGGCACGATGTCGGTGAGTTCGACCAGCGCCTTGCTGCGCAGGCCCCTCTTGAACTTTGCCGGCCAGGAGACGATCAGAGGCACGTGTACCAGCCCTTCGTAGAAGCGGCAGCCTTTGTGAGTCAGGCCGTGATCGCCGAGCGTTTCGCCATGATCGGAGAGGAACACGACCAGCGTGTTGTCGAGCTGTCCAGTGTCCCGAATCGCGTCCATCACCTTTCCAAAGGCGTCATCGACGAATTCGATCTGTGCGTAGTAGGCGGCCTTGAGCATCTGGCTGGCGTAGGTGGACGGGTCCTTCGCTTGCGACTGGAAATCCACCGTGGCGAGTTTTGCTTGCTGGGTGGCATCGGAGGATCGCCACAACGGCAGCGGCAGGCGCGATGGCTGCATGCGCTCTAAGAACTCAGGGGGCGGCTGATGCGGCGGATGCGGAGCGTAGGTATTAACAGTGATGAACCAGGGCTTGCGCAAGCCGCCGCGTATCCAGCGCGTGGCGTAGTCTGCGCACCAGGTGGTCTCATGCAGTTCCGCGGCGATGCCGGCGTCAAACTCAGCGGGCCGGCCGCCCAGTTTTCGTTTCGCATATTCGGATTGGAAGTCCGCGCCTTTGTCGCGCAGCCACTTGGCATAGCTGTGTTTGTGGACGGGCCAATCCATTCGGGGCGCATGGCTCCACTCGAAATGGCGGTAGCCGTCCTCCAGGCGCGGCTCCACGCGTTGGTAGGCCGACGAGAGGTGAAACTTGCCGGCCATGCCACATTCCAAGCCCGCATTGTTCAGATGGCGCGAGAGAAGGCGTTCTTGGAAACGCAGCGGGAAATACTCATTGCCGTTCCGGTTCACGTGCAGCGCACTCGCATAGCAGCCCGTGAGGAACGAAGCGCGGCTGGGCGTGCAAATCGGAGTCTGGCAGTAGGCGTTTTCGAACGCCACGCCATTCGCCGCCAAGCGGTCCAGATGCGGCGTCCGAATGTGCGGATTGCCAAGCGCGCCGATCGTATCGAACCGCTGTTGATCGGTGCAGAACAGGAGTACGTTTGGTAGCGCCATCGTCAGAAAACGTTATCACGATAACGCGGGCCCAAATCGGCGGCGCCTCGGAACTTCCGTCCCGGGGCGCCGCCGGACTTGCCTGTTTCCTACTTCGTGCGGCTGGCTTCGGCGGAGTCGCCGATGCGAGCTTGCGCCGCCGCCAGACGGGCGATCGGCACACGATAAGGCGAGCACGACACATAGTTCATGCCTACCTTCACGCAGAATTCCACTGAGCTCGGTTCGCCCCCGTGCTCACCGCAGATGCCGACTTCGAGATCGGGCCGGGTCTTGCGGCCGAGCTTTACAGCGAGGTCGACCAGCTTGCCGACGCCGGTCTGGTCCAGCACGCCGAAGGGATCGGCGGCGAAGATCTTGAGATCTTCGTACTGGCGCGAGAACTTCGTATAGTCGTCGCGGGACAGGCCCATCGTCGTCTGTGTCAGGTCGTTGGTACCAAAGCTGAAGAACTCCGCCTGCTCGGCCACCTGATCTGCGGTCAGCGCGGCGCGCGGAATTTCGATCATGGTCCCGATCATGTAGTGCAAATCCGAAACGTCGGCCTTGGCCAACACTTCTTTCGCCACGCGTTCCACGATGGACTTCTGGTGCTCCAACTCCTTCACCGAACCGATCAGCGGAATCATCACTTCCGGGATGACCTTCACGCCCTTCTTGGCCACCTGCGCGGCGGCTTCAAAGATTGCGCGGGCCTGCATCTCCGTGATCTCGGGATAGGTGATGCCCAAACGGCAGCCGCGATGGCCGAGCATGGGGTTGAATTCGTGCAGTTCTTCCA
>VFZO01000190.1 GCA_016871155.1 Acidobacteriota bacterium
CGCCGTTTGAGACCTTCTATCCGTGGTACGGGCGCAACTACTACGGAGGCTTCCGCAATCGGAACTTCAACAACACGACCATCATCAACAACACCAACATCACGAACATCTACCGCAACGCGCGGGTGGATAACGCCATCACGGCGGTGAACTCCGGCGAATTCGGCCGTGGTTCGGTGAATGCGGTGCGGGTGAATCGCAACGAGATTGAGAGCGCTTCTCTCATGCGCGGCCAGTTGCCTCTGGCGCCTGACGCCCGCTCCACTCGCTTGAGTGACCGGGAGGTGCGCGTGTCCAATGAGGGCCGCGGCGGCTCGGAACGCTTCTTCGCCACGCGCGAAGCCAGCCGCAGCGAACGCGTTCCGTTCGAGACGCAGAGGGCCGTGCTGGAAGAGCGCCACGGCCGTGGCGGCGCCGAATCGGCGGGCCGGGGTTCGGTGGCAACGGCCGAGGGCGGCCGCGGCGATCGCGGCGGAGCGCCCTCCTCGGAGTCCGTGAACGGCCGGAGCGGTTCCACGAGCCGTGCCGACGGCGGCCGCGGTTCGGCGCCGGCGGTAGAATCATCGGGCAGAGGCGGCCGTGGCTCTGGCGCCGCGACCGAATCGACAGGCCGTGGCGGCGACTCCGGTTGGCGGCGGTTCGGCGAGTCCGCTTCCGAACGCAGCGCGGAGAGCACCGGTCGAGGCGGGTCCATCGGCCGGTCTGAGCGCAGTTCTGAATCCACGGGCGGTTGGCGCCGTTTCGGTGACTCGGCCTCCGGCGGTTCCTCCTCGGAGTCCGGTGGACGCGGAGCGCGCAGCTCCGAATCCAACGGAGGCTGGCGGCGCCTGGGCGATGGCGACTCCCGCACATCGACGATCGAATCCGGCCGGGGCCGCTCCGAGTCGAGCGGTGACAGCGGACGGGGCCGCGTCAGCGAGCCGTCTCGCAGCGAAGATCGCGGCGGGTTCTTCGGCCGGGGCTCCTCTAGCGAGTCCTCTCCCCGAATGAGCCCTCCGGTGGTTCGGGAGCGTTCAGCGCCCTCGAATGACGGTGGCCGTGGCGGTTTTGGCGGATTCGGCGGAGGCCGGATTGAGCGGTCCTCGCCAGACTCGGGCCGTTCGCGCGACTCCGGCGGTGGCCGCATGTCCGCCCCGTCCGGCGATGGCGGCGGCCGAGGCGGCTTCGGTGGCTTTGGCGGCGGCAGAGGCGGCGACTCCGGTGGCGGTGGCCGCATGTCCGCCCCCTCCGGCGATAGCGGCGGAGGCCGCGGCAGCTTCGGCGGCGGCGGCGGGCGCGGCGGTGACTCCGGTGGCGGCTCACGCGGCAGCAGCGATTCCGGCGGCGGCGGCCGTGGCGGCGACGGTGGTGGAGGCCGGGGCGGCGAAGGCGGCGGCCGGATTCGCTGATCTACCGCAACTTCGCCAACAGCATCCCAGTCAAGTCCGCGATCAGTGCATTCCCGGCGTTATCGGCCGAATAGTCCGTCTTCGCCATTCCATCAACCGTAAGTGCGAGAACATACTTCTCGTTCGTTCCATAAACCAACCCCGCATCGGATCGCAGAGCGTCTAGGGCGCCGGACTTGGAGGCCACCGTATAGCCTTCCAGCCGGCGCCCTATGCCGTCTTTATACTGCTGGCGCTTTAGGATTTCGATCATCTCCTTCGAGGCCGCCGGGCTGACGAGCGCCCCTTTGTCGAGCATCTCCAGCAACCTCGCCATTTCGCGCGGCGTAGAGACGCCTATCCCAAATTTCTTGTTCTCGTCCTTCCGCCCAAACTCGGACCACCCGGAAGGATTCGCTTTCAGGTTCTTTCCGTCGCCGAGGATTTTCCGGTTCGCCCGGGTCTGTGCGAATTCGTACTTTTCCATCACAGCGTTCACGGCATCCGCGGTCAACCGGTCGAGGATCAAGTTCGTGGCCGTGTTGTCGGATACGACGATCATCAACTGCGCCAAATCCCGCAGTGTGAACTTCCGGCCGGTCGAAAACTCCTGAATCACCCCCGAGCCCGAGACCTTGTCGTCCCCGGTCAGCGTCAGCTCCTCGTCCCAGCGCGCCTTACCCGTTTGAACGTGTTCAAAGAGCGCAACCAGTATGGCCAGCTTGATCGTGGATGCGGTCCGGACCCGCTCGTCGGGCCGCACGGCGTACTCCGCCCCGGTTGACAGATTCTTTGCGTAGAACGAGACCTGGCCCTGGAATCCTTCAATCAGCGCCTCGATCGCCGGACCGTTCTTGACGCAGCGAATCCCCAGGTTCGGCTGCTTCTGGTTCGGCCGCATCCAGTTCCGGAAGAAAACGGTGATGCGCTTGTTGGGGTCGGACCACGCGCCGCCGCGAACGATCCGGTAGGCGCCGGTATCCGGCCCGCGCGGATTGGCGCGCGGCGAATCCCTATAGTAATCGCGCGCGTACCAGTCGGCGGTCCACTCGATCATGTTTCCCGCCATGTCGTAAAGGCCGAACCCGTTCGGCGGGTATTTTCCTGGCTCGCCCGGCCCAGCCTCCGTGTTGTGCCGCGCGAGTTTCGCGTCGAACTTGTCTCCCCAAGGGTAGTCGGCGTGCTCGATGCCGCCCCGTGCGGCGCGTTCCCACTCCGCCTCGGTTGGAAGCCTCTTACCGTGATGTTCGCAATACGCCTTCGCGTCGTGCCAATCTACGTTATAAATCGCGACGCGCGATAGCGCGGCCGGCATCTCGCCATTCGTCCAGTGATAGGGCGGTTTACGCTTTGTGGCCTTCACAAAAATCCGATACTGGGCGTGCGTGGTCTCGTGGGTATCCATCCAGAACGCGTCCAGCGCCACGCCGTGAACCGGCCTGTCGTCGAGTAATACGTGGGGACGCATGTTCGTCTTGTCGTCCGCAGTCAGCTTCGCACGGCCCATCTGGAACGTGCCCGCCGGGACCAGCGACATGCCCGGTTCCTGCGCCGCCAGGGGTGCCGCGGCTAGTATCAACGCCAGTCGAATCATCTAAACGAACAGGTCCGCGATCTCGTCGTCCATCAACATCTCGGTGGCGCCCAGCGCGTCCACGTAGCGGTACGCGCGTTTGGACGGCGTATTCGTCAGTTCTTTCTTCCAGTCGATGCCCAGCGCCGAGTAGATCGACGCGTAAACGTTCTCCGTCTTGATCTGGTGTTTCGCGTATTTCCAGCCGTTCTCGATCACGTGCTCGCCCGCCGCGTCGGTCTTGCCGAGAATCCTCCCGCCCTTGACGCCGCCGCCCGCGAACAAAGATACATAAGCCAGGTTGTAGTGGTGCCGCCCCGCGATTCCGTTCAGAGCCCCGGGCACGCGGCCGAACTCGGTGATCATCACCACCAGCGTCTCGTCCAGCAAGGTTTTTGAAGCGTCCCTTGGGGACTTCTCCGCCGATAGGTCGCGCAGCAGCGCCGCCATCGCCCTATCGAACTCGTTGCAGCGGATGTAGTGATTAGACTTCACCGCATGGTTGTAGATATTCCTGTGGTGATCCCAATCCGGGTGCGTGATGTGGATGTAGCGGGTGCCGGCGTCGGACTTCACAGCGTTGCGCGCGAACAGGCAACCCAGCCCGGCGGAGTTGTCGCCGTACCGCGCCACCTCTTCCTTCGAGAACTGAAACGCCCGCGGCCAGCGAGGATCGCCGAGAATCCTGTACGCCGAGTTCTGAAAATCGCGGAACGCGCCGAACTGCCGGTCGCGGCCGCCGCGCGAGGCCGCCATCACGTCGTCCAGCTTTTTCAGCAGACGGTAGCGCTCTTCCAACAGCCCCATGGCCTCGTCACCGGAGGGTCCAGCCGCGGCGCCCTGCTTCATGTCGACATCCAGCACGGAGAATCGCGGCGGCAGGAATCCCGTTGACAACGCGCCGCAACCGGCGGTGTCCAGATTGCAACCTACATAAGTGGGGAAGGTATCCTTCTCCCGCCGCAAAGCTTCCATCTCGTAGCTGATCACCGACCCAACCGAGGGTATCTCGGTCGCCTGCGCCGGATTCAGGGGCCGGCCGGCCTGATTGTAGTATTGCCCGCGGAAGTGGACGACCTCGTGGCTCTTCATTGAGCGCACAATCGCCACCTTGTCCATCTCCTTGGACATCTCCGGGAACAACCGGTACGGCAGGTACAAGTCGTTCCGCACCTGACGGACGTCGAAGTCCTTCTGCGTGCCGGCGTTTTCCTTGAAGTCGAACGAGTCGATGTGGCTGAGCGCTCCGGCCAGTTCAATCACCACGCAGAACCGCGCCGTACCGCGCGGATTCGATTTCCCGGCCGCGCGCGCCTGTACGGGCGCCAGCGCTTGCGAAGCGAACGCTCCCAGCAGGCCGTGCCCGCCCACTCGCAATAGCTCGCGGCGCGTGGAAAGCAGATCCGATACCCGGTGATTCATCGCCTTGACCTCAATAGTTGAATAGGAACTCGGGCGAGTTAAGCAGCGCCCACTGCAGGTTCTCCGCTCCGCGCGCCCGGTCCCCGCCTAGCGCTTCCAGCCCAACGGCCAACTCCGGCGCAGTCGGCTTGCGCGATACGGTGTGCACGTAGATCTGCTCCACCAGCGTCCGATTGTCGGAGTTCTTCGCGAGCAGCGCCGGCAGCAGCCCGCCCTTAGAGGACTGGACCCGGTCCGTCACTACCTTCGACTGCATCAGCAGCATCGCCTGCAGGGATGACGCGGCAATCTTCTTCGGCATATCGTCGCGGTTCGACTGGCCGAACGTTCGCATAAAGCGCTGCGTCTCGCCGTCCACTTTCTTCGGTTCCGACATCTGCTGCACCATGGGAACCTTCTCCGCGCCGCTGCTGAACTTGCCCGGTTGCCCGGTGGCCAGCGCGATCGAATCGTGCAATTCCGCCGCGCTCAACATCCGCACGAACTTCCGCGCGTAGTAGGGCGTGTAGTCCTCTTTCCATTCGCCCGCGAAGTGCGAAGAGAGCTGGTAGGCGCTGGAGTTCAGAATCGTCCGGATTACATGCCGGAAACTGTGATTGTTCACGCGGAAGTCTTCGGCCATCGCATCCAACAACACCGGATTCGACGGCTGCACAGTCCACCCAGCCGGCGTGGTCTTGGCGTCGTAGCGGTTCAAGTCGAAATCGTCAACCGGCTCGACGATTCCAAAGCCCATCAATTCCGCCCAGATCCTGTTCACTAAAGCTCTGCGGAACTGCACGTGGGATGTCATCGTCCGCGCCAGCGCATCCCGTGCGTGTTCACCCGCCTTGGGTTGTTCGCCGGTCAACAGGAATGCCGGCGGTGCCACGCCCTTTCCCCGCCGGGGCACGCGCACAATGCTCTCCGCGCCGCGCTCGTAGCCCGGCGCCTCGTCGTCCACCGTGTATTCGGTGTTCGCCTGGTAGCCGTTCTCCCAGTTCATGATCTGGCGCGTCTTTCCGAAGAAGGCCGCCTGCCGGAAGAAGTCCTCGCGCTTCTTCGTAACGAGAAAGGTATTTACTTTCTCCAAATGGCCGGCGCCGTCGTGGCAGGAGATGCAGGCGAGATTCAGTCCCAAGAAGACTTTTGAATAGGTAACGGTGAACTCGTCCACCGTGTCCGGCTGATTGACCAGATCGTGCGCGTCCGGCGCTTCCGGATCGTCCTTCGCCTTTACGAAATCGCGTTGATAGTACAGCGCGGCGGGCACTGTGAAGCTCGACTTTCCGGCGCCGGTCAGCATATCGGTTACCACCTCGTTATACGGACGGTCCAGCTTCAACCACTCGCGCGTCCAGAAGTGGAACAGGTTCAGCCCGGGGCCCATGCGCCCGCCGGCACGGAACAGATCCTCAAAATAGTAGGTCCACTTATCGATGAAGGCGTCCGACGCAAGCAGCGTCTCGATTAGCTTTGCCCGCTTGTCCGGCGACTTTTCGGCAACGAACGCGGCCAGCTCCGCCGGCGGAGGAATGCGGCCCGTAGCGTCAATCCACGCGCGCCGCGCGAACTCTTCGTCCGCGGACAAGGGTGCGTGCGGAATGCGATTCGCCGCCATTCGTCCAAAGATATGTTTGTCGATGAAATTCCGGTGCGCCACGCGCTCGGCGGCGCCCCTTGCCGGCAGCTTCGCCGCAACGCCAGCAGTGACGGAGGCGGCCTCGCGCGACTTCGGTTTCGCCGGCTGCACCAGCGGCTTGTGTGCCTGCTCGAACTCCTCGGCTGATTGATGCGCGGGCGTCTGCGCCGTCATTGAGAGGGGGATCAGTATTGCCAGAAACCGCATTACGACTTCCTCCGGAAGATCTGCACGCGTTTGCCGTTCACCTCGGCTACGTACAGGTTTCCCTTCTTGTCCACAGACATCAGATGGGGGAGCTGCAACATCTTTTCGTCACCCCATTCACTCACTATTTTGCCGCTATTCAAGTCGAAGTGGAACATGCGGTTGATGTCGCCCTCGGAAACGATCAACTGTTTGCCCACCACCAGCATTCCGAACGGATTGCCGAAACCCGTCCATTCGGCCAGGAACTCGCCCGCCGGAGAAAACACCTGCACCCGCTTATTCCCCCGGTCGGCGACATAGATGCGGTTCTTTTTGTCGATCGCGAGTCCGTGCGCGGTCGCGAACTCTCCAGTTGCCTTTCCCTTCTTGCCGAACTGCGAGACGAACTTCCCGTTCTTGTCCAGTCGAACGATCCGCCCGTTGCCGCTGTCGGCTACGTACATATCGCCGTTGGAGGCGAACACCACGTCGTCCGGCGCGCGGAAATGTTTCTCGCCATTCTTGCCGACTCCTTCCTCCCCAAGCGTCGCCAGCACCTGGCCCGAGGGAGAGAACTTGCGCAACACGTGCAGTCCGTTATCGGTCGTCCACACGTTGCCGTCGGGATCGGCGCGCAGGCCATGCGCCACCTTGAACTGCCCTTTGCCAAACCCGCCTTTGTAGTTCCCGCTCTTGTCGAACGCGATCAACGGCGGTTCACCGCGGTGCAGGACATAGACATTGCCTTTTTTGTCTACCTCCACGGCGCTCATCGGCCCGAGTTTCACCTCGGCAGGAATCTTCAGAAATCCGGTGGACGTGTAGGGGCCATCCGCTGCGGCGAGTGTGAGCGAGAAAAGGGCAAGGGCGTAGCGAATCATTAGAAGCTCAGTTTCAATGCTAATTGTATGTTGCGCGCGTCTCTGGCGCTGACGATGGTTCCGAACGTGCCGCTGATGTTACGGCCGCTGGCTCCTGGCGTGAAGCCGCGCGCCGGCAGCCCCAGGTTCACCGAGTTCAGGAAGTTGAACATCTCGGCGCGGAACTGCAGGTTGTACCGTTCAGCGAATCGCGTATTCTTGATGAACGAAAGGTCCCAGTTGAATGTTCCGGGTCCCCGGACGTCCGGCAGGGCCCGGCCGATGTTCCCGAACGTAAAGCTGGGCGGGTTTACAAACACGTCGGTGTTGAACCAGCGCGCTGCGCTGGGGTTTTCCAGCTTTGCCGACTGCCCCGTGGAATCGGGCCGCGAGGCCAGAAAATTGTTTGCGCCGCTAACCAGCACCGGAACGCCCGTCTGCATGATGCCGATCGTGTTCACCTGCCAGCCGCCCAAGAGTTTGTTGGATTTGAAGAAGGGAAGTTCGTAGAGCAGGCTCATCACGGCGCGCTTCGACACGTCGGTGGGATCCACGCTGCGCTCCAGGCGCCGGTTGAACTTTCCATCCTGGTAGCCGACCTCGTTTGTCTGTTCCACGGCGCCGAAGTCGACCGGCGAATTCATGCCTTCGCTGATCACTTTACCGCCCGTGAAGTTGAACATGGCGGTGATTCCGTTCGACAACCGCTTCTCGATGGAGATGATCATCAGATGGGAGGAATAGTGGCTCATACGCGGGCTGCGAACCTGAATCGTCTGGTAGTAAGGGAACGGAAGCAGCGACTGCTGCCGGCTGATGGTTGCACCGCCCAGAGCGCCGGGCACGCGGCCTGCGAACGGATTCGGAACCTGCTGTTGTAATGCCAGGCCTTGCGACAGAAATCGATTGTCCAGTTGATTCAGGTTGTAGCCCTGCGATGTAAAGTGCGAGCCGATGTTGCCCGAGTAGGAGACATCCACTAACACCCGGCCCGGAAGCTGGTGTTGCAGCGACGCCGACATCTGGTTCGACATCGGCGTCCTCCCGATCGGTTCGTCGTACGACGTGCCGGAGCCCAGAAACGCGCGCGGCCCCAACGCTCGGCCCTGCGGTTGGATAATCGGCTGCTGGCTCACAGGAAGGCCATCCTGGAAACGGAACGCGCGGACATTCGGATTTGCCGACGTGTAGGACGTACCCGTATTTGCGAAGCCGTTCGGGCTCGGGTAGTTCTGCCGCCAGAACTGCGACGGATAGTAAACACCATAACCGGCGCGGAACACGGTCTTTCCTTGGCCGAAAAGGTCCCAGGCGAAGCCGATGCGGGGCGCGAAGTCGTTCTTGTCTCCGGGGCGGAACGTTCTGCCCTGCCCGTCCACTCCGGCAAAGACGGTCGCGCCCACAATGCCCGGCTCAATCTGCTTGGCAGGGTCAAAGTTTGTGGAGCCGAGGTTGGTCTCGAACGGTTGTGTCTGGTAGTCGTAACGCAGACCAAGATTGAGCGTCAGCCGCCGGGACAGTCTCCAATCGTCCTGCACGAACCAGGAGTAGCTGCGGCCGCGCTGGGTCTCGCCCAGGTGGGTCGTGATCGTCGCGTTCGTGACCTCGCCGAGCAAGAAGCTGGCGTACGGCGAACCGGTCCCGCCGGGCGACTGCGGGTTCCCGGTCAATCCCGCTGCAAAGTTAAACGAACCCGACGGCGACGAGCGTTGGAAATTGCTTCCCTGCATCCACCGGTAATCGAAGCCGGCCTTCAACGTGTGCTTGCCGACGATCTTCGTCACCATGTCGAACACCTGGGTGTTGATGCTTCCGCGCAGCCCCGCCGTGCCGGTGTTAAACCCGGGTAAGCCGTTGCTGATGCCGGGAATCGTATCAGCGGGATGGTTGGCTGGGAACCCGAGTTTCTGCGGCCAGCCGCCGCCAAAGCTGCGCACCACGAAGGGGAAATAACCGCGCGTGGCGCCCAGCCGCAACTCGTTTAGCAGCGTTGGCGTGAACGTGTGAATGTCGCTTATGACGATGTTCTTGTTGTTCAGCGCGTCGTCGCGCTTCGCCACGTTGTCGTCGGGATAAATCGTCGAACCGCTCGCCCCGTTGTCGGTCTTGTGCAGGAAGTAGGAGTAGCGGCCGAACAAAGAGTTTTTGTCGCTGAACCGGTGGTCGAGTTTGATGGTGTACTGCCGCATCGAGCGCTGTTCGGTGCCCAGGCGCCCAAAATTGTTTGCGTTCGTGAAGGCGTTTGTTGGCGTGCGGTTCGGCGCCGGGTAGAACTGATTGAAGTTGCCCGCGATCCGGTCCAGCCTGGCCGTTGGAATGCGGTTAGCGCTGAACACATCGCGGATCACTCCGGCGCCGGCGGGGTTCGCGCGCGTGGTTGCGGGATCGAATACCGGAACCAGCCGGCCTTGGGTGTCCAGCAAATCGCTAAAGTCGCCGGTGCGTTGCTGAAGTGTCGGGAATGTGCCGATACGAGCCTCCGAACGGCGCCACTGGTACTCCTCCCAATTGCCGAAGTAGAAGGTCCGGTTCTTAACGACGGGCCCGCCGATCGCGGCGCCGTACTGGTTATAGCGGAAGGGCGGTTTCGTGGGCGCGAAGGTGTTCCGCGCGTCGAGTTTATCGTTGCGGAAAAACTCGTACGCCGAACCATGCAGTTCATTGGTGCCGGACTTGGTCACCATGTTGATCACGCCGCCCGCTGTGAATCCGAATTCGGCCGACATTGTGCTGCTCTGGACCTTGAACTCTTCCACGGCGTCCACGCCGGGGCTAATCGCCACTTCGCCGATGTAACTCTGAATGTTGTTTCCGCCGTCCAGCGCCTGTGCGTTCATCGCATTGGGCCCGCCGTTGATCGAAATCGAGCTCAACTGAATGCCGCGGTCGCCGAAGCCCGTATTGGTTGGACCCGCGTTCGATTTTACGCTGGGAGTCAGAAGTGTCAGTGCCAGCGCGTTCCGGCCGTTCAGTGGTAACTCCTGCACGCGGCGGTTCTCCACCACCTTCCCGACGGTCGCCGATCCGGTGTCCACCAGCGGGGCCTCCCCTTTCACTTCGATCGTCTCGGCCACGCCGCCCACGTCGAGCTGGAAGTTCACCTGCGCGCGTTGGTCCACTTGCAGCGTCAGTCCGCTCCGGACCGAACGCTTGAAGCCTTGCCGCTCCACCTGAATGCTGTATTCGCCCACCTGCAAGAGGTTCGCCGAATAAAACCCTTCTCCGTTCGACTCGGTCGCGGTCGTCGTATTCGTGGCGACACTGGTGATGGTGAGCTTCGCTCCGGGGACCGCGGCGCCGGAACCGTCGGTGACGACTCCGAAAAAGCTGCCGCGGCTTTGCTGGGCCGGTAGCGGGATCAGCGTCAACGCGAGAAGCATGAATGCGATGCGTGGCATGGAATACTCCTGATAGTTCGGGTGCCTCTATTATTTCACATTTCACCTGGCGCGGCAGTGCAGTACCGCCCGGTCAACCTGCTCCCGGCCGTTTACCGCACCCAGTGGAACCGCCTGCAGCGTCTTGACCGGCAGACCGGCCGCCTCGCCCGCCACGCGCACGGCGAAACGGGCATCGTTGTGCAGCAGGCACCCTCCGGGCTCCAACGCTTGTTTCAGGTTTGAGAAGGCCACCGCCAGTTCGATCTCCGTCAGATATGCCAGCACGTTGGTGGCTACGATCAACGCGTACGTTCCAGTACCGGGCCGGTCGACCGCGATGTCCGCCGTGAGCGCCCGGCACGGACTTTTCTGAAGAGACTTCGTCACTTCCTCGCGAATGTCCACACAGTCGAAAACCCTCGGACGGACTAGGCGATGCAAGGCCTCCGGTTGCGGCGAGACAACGGGCTTGGAATCGTCGACGCCGAAGCGGGAGCCGAGCTCGATTCCCGGTCCGGCCAGCAGCACCGTTTTTGGGCTGGCGTCCAGGAGAGCAACGCCAGCCTCTACCGCTTTCATGCTCGGAGGGTACGGATCTCCACTCAATCCCCGTTGCTGGTAAAGGTCCTCCACTTCGGCCGGCTCACTGGCCGTGGCCCGCAGCAGCGGGAACCGCAGGGCCGCCTGAACCGCATGCTTTGCCGGCCAACCTAGCCGCTCCGCCATGTCCCGCAATAGCCGGTGCCGTTCATCGACGAGCTTGCCGCCGAGGAACGCCTCCAGCCGCAGTTCCAACGGCTCGGAAAAGGCGCCCTCAACCGCATGGCCGTCCAGAAAGCGTTTCTGATCCCTGGCGGAAAGGCGCCCATGGAACGCACGCGCCTCCGTCAATGGCGTCAACGGCTCGCTGGAATGCAGACGTCGCGATTGCATCACAAAGTAACCGATATGCTCGGCCGTGCCTTCACGGAGCCGTTCGGCTGTTGTTTGGCGGTGCGCCTGGACCCAGGTCTCGAAGTTCGCTTCGGAGATGCCGGCCGGTTCCAATAGCGCGCGGGTACCGGGCTCCAACGCCGACCAAACGATCGCGCCGAGCAGCAAAGTCATGTTAGGTTCGCCAGGCGCGCCGCCATCTGTATCGCGGCTTCCAGACTGGTTGTAGACGCCTGGCCCTTCCAGGCGATGTCGAACGCCGTTCCGTGGTCGACGGAGGTACGGACAATTGGCAGGCCGAGCGCGATGTTCACACCCCCCTCGAAATCCAGGAGCTTTGAAGGGATGTGGCCCTGGTCGTGGTACATGCAAACAACGGCGCCGAACTGTTTCCGGCGAACGGCCATGTAGAACAACGTATCGGGAGGGAAAGGGCCTTCGACGTTCCACCCCTGCGTGCGCGCCCACTCCACTGCCGGGCGAATCTCGTCGATCTCTTCCGTGCCGAATAAGCCGTTCTCGCCTGCGTGCGGATTCAGCCCCGCGACCGCCACTTTCTGGCCCGGCCGCAAGCGCTCCACCGCGTGCCACGTCAGTTCGATGATCGTGCGAATGCGGGGTTGTTTGCAGCGCTCGATCGCTTGCCGCAGCGAACAGTGCGTGGAGACGTGCGTGGCGATCAAATCCTCGGACGCCAGCATGATCGTCACATCGTCGCTGCCGCACAACTCGCCAATGAGCTCGGTATGGCCCGTAAATCGCGGATCGGTCAGTTGCGTCGCTTCTTTATTCATCGGTAGCGTCACCATCGCGGCGATGTCGCCGGCGAGCGCCGCCCGCGTGGCGCGCACCACATACTCACGGGCCGCCGCTCCCGACTCCGCGCTAATCCGTCCCGGCGTCACAGCCCG
>VFZO01000191.1 GCA_016871155.1 Acidobacteriota bacterium
CGGCGCCGGTAATGTGTTGATCGCCGATTGGGACGTTCATCACGGCAACGGCACGCAGGACATTTTTTACGAGGACGGTTCTGTGTTTTTCTTCTCGACGCACCAGTCCCCCTGGTATCCGGGAACGGGCCGTTCGCAAGAAACGGGCGCCGGAGCGGGGAAGGGCACGACGTTGAATTGCCCGTTCCCTTCCGGCTCCGGCAGCGAGGAAATTCTTGGCGCTTTCCGCGACCGTCTGCTGCCGGTCATGAAGGACTTTAAGCCGGAGCTGGTGCTGCTTTCGGCCGGGTTCGATTCGCGAGCTGGCGATCCGCTTGGCGAATTCACCTTGAGCGACGGCGATTTCCAAGCTTTGACTCGGATGATGCTGGAGTTGGCCGATAGAACGGCAAAGGGCCGTCTTGTCTCGGTCCTCGAAGGGGGCTATCACTTGGCGGGGTTGGCGGCGGCCGCCACTGCCCACGCCAAGGAATTGCTGTGACGGCTATTGACGCCAGACAGGTGAAAGCGCTGGCGCTGGAAGCGGGATTCGATCTGGCTGGCATTGCGGCGGCGGCGGAGATGCCGGAGTGGGGCCACTACATGTCGTGGGTGGGGCGGGGCATGGCCGGCCGCATGGGTTACCTGACCGACCATCGGGCCGGTATCCGTCGAGACGTTCGCGAACTGCTGCCAAACGCCCGGAGCGTTCTGGTGGTGGGGCAGATCTACAACGCGCCCCAACCCTACTCGACCGAGGCCGAGGAGGCTGGCGCGGCATGGATCAGCCGCTACGCCTGGGGCCACGACTACCATGACGTGATGCGTCCGAGGCTGCAACGCGTCGCGGAGCAACTCCGGGAGCGGACAGGCTGCGAAACAAAGACCTGTATCGACACGGCGCCCGTGCTTGAGCGTCCGCTGGCCCGTGCGGCGGGATTGGGCTGGATCGGGAAAAATGGTTGCGTGATTCGCGAAGGTACCGGCTCCTGGTTCTTCCTCGGAGAGCTGATCACTTCGTTGGCGTTGGAGCCGGACGCTCCGCCGCCAGACCGTTGCGGCAGTTGCACCCGATGTATCGATGCCTGCCCGACCGTCGCGATCGTTGCGAATCCGGAGTCCGGCACGGGCTTCGAAGTGGACGCCAGGCGATGCATCGCCTACCTGAATATCGAATTGAAGGGTTCCATACCCGAAGAGGCCAGGGCCGGCATGGGGCGGCAGGTCTTCGGCTGCGATATCTGCCAGGATGTTTGCCCGTGGAATCGCGTTGCGGCAATGACGGAAGCGGCGGAGTGGTCGCCTCGAGTTTTTTCGCCGCCGTTGGCGCGCTTGGCGGCCCTTGGCCCGGAGGAGTTCCGCGCGATGTTCCGGGATTCGCCGGTCGACCGGGCGCGGTATCAAGGATTCCTGCGCAACGTGGCGATTGCGATGGGGAATTCCGGTAACCGGGAGTTTCGTGAGCCGCTGCTGCGGTTGGTGGAGAGCGGCGATCCCGTCATCGCCGAACACGCCGCCTGGGCGCTGGAGCGGGTATGCCGATAAAGGTTGTCCTTGCGGTATTGTTGGCCGCCCGCTGTTGGCCGAACGGATTCGACTATTTTTACAATCTCGAGTACGAGCGGGCGATTGTCGAATTCGAGAAGGAGATTGTAGCGCGCCCATCGGATCCAGCCGGTTACAATCATCTGGCCCAGGCGATTCTGTACCGGGAGATGTTGCGGGCCGGTTCGTTGGAAAGCGAACTGGTGACGGGCAGCAACCCTTTCCTTTCCAGGGCGAAGATTCTGCCGCCGGCGGCGGAACAGCGGCGGTTCGACGGTGCGATTGAACAGGTGTTCCGGCTTTGCGAAGGGAAGACCGACACCGAATCGCTCTACCTGTTGGGGATCGCGCACGGGCTCCGTGCGAACTACAATTTCCTGATTCGGAAGTTGTGGCGTGACGCATTGAAGGAATTCACACAAGCCCGCAGGCTGCATGCGCAGGTGGTGGCGCGGGAGCCGGCCCGCGTGGACGCGTATCTGGTGGAGGGCGTGCACGACTATATTGTCGGGAGTTTGCCGTTCACCTGGAAGTTGTTGGGGTTTCTGGTTGGATTCCGGGGCGACAAGGACGGCGGACTTCGCGTGGTGGAGCGCGTGGCGCGCGAGGGCGATAAGAACAGAGTAGACGCGATAATTCTTTTGACCGTGGCCTACCGGCGAGAGCGCGAGGCCGCGAAGGCCGTGCCGTTGTTACGAAACCTCATGGCGCAGTATCCGCGAAACTACCTGCTTGGATTGGTGCTGGTGCAGATGTATGGCGATCTGGGCCGTAAGGACGAAGCCCTGACAGTGCTGAGCAGTATGAAGACCGCGCCGGAGGCGAAGGTCCGCTATTCGAGAGGAAATCTGCTGTTCTGGTTTCGCGAGTACGATTCCGCGCTTAAGGAGCTTGACCTGGCGGTGCGGGGCGGAGAAGCGGCGGGGCTCAACACGATCGCGAATTCGTGGCTTCGCAAGGGCCAGTGCCACGACATGCTGAGCCAACGGGATGCGGCGAGGGCCGCGTACCGGGCCTCTATGGCGTCCGCGCCGGACTCTGATGCGGCCGGCGAGGCGCGCAAATACTTCGACAGACCGTACGCCCGCGCGAAGTGACGCTTAAAGTTTCTTTACATAAATACAGTAATCACTGTGCTCCCGTGTTCGTCTAATGGAGAGTTGAGAACCTGGGTTCTACTTGCGATGTTCGTTTGCAGGGCGCAAAATGCCGTCGTCGTTCCCGCGCCGCCGGCGGCGATGCCTGCGCATACCGTCGACGGAAACAGCCCCGGGATTTGGGTGAACGGCTTGTTGCAGGTTTATACCTCCACCGGCGGCGAACTGCAAATGATGACCGGCGAGAGCGTGGAGACGCTGGCGGTGGCCGCAGGCCCGACCGTCTCAGAGAACACTCACATGCCGATGTGGATCGAGGCGCTGTGGCGGGATGCGGACGGGACGATCTACGGCTGGTATCACCACGAGAAACCCGGCGTTTGCGGCGGATCGCTTACCACGCCGGAGATTGGCGCGCTGGTTTCCACAGACGGCGGCCGGCACTTCGTCGATCTTGGTATCGTTCTCGCGTCCGGCGCGGCTCCCAACTGCGCGGCGCGAAACGGGTTCTTCGCCGGCGGGCACGGCGATTTCTCCGTGATCTTGGATCGAGAGCACCGGTATTTCTACTTCCTGTTCACGAACTATAGTGGACCGGCGGGCCAGCAAGGCGTGGCGATGGCGAGAATGGCGTTTGAGGATAGGGCGCATCCGGCCGGCGCGGTTTTCAAGCTCAGCGGCGGACGTTGGGAGCAGCCCGGCCTCGGCGGAACGGTCACGCCCATATTCGCGGCCACCGTCCCGTGGGAACGAGAAAACACAGATTCGTTTTGGGGACCAGCCATTCATTGGAATTCAGAGATTGAACGGTACGTGGTGCTGATGAATCGCGCCTGTTGCCAACCCGAGTGGCCGCAGGAGGGGATTTACGCCGCCTTCAGCGCCGACCTGGCTGACCCGGCTGCATGGATTGGGCCGAAGAAGATCATGGACGCGGCAAAGATCGGCTTCGCGCCTGGCTACTATCCGCAGGTGTGGGGCACGACCGACACCGAGGCCGGCCAGTTGCCGCGTCTGTTCATCAAGGGTGTCTCGAATTGGCGACTGTACTTCGGTTACGGCGATTTCGTGGAGCCAGACGGCCCGGGCCCGGACGACGATGAAGAGGAGTTGGGGCCGAAGAGGCGCTGACAGAGTTGTCCCGCCGGCAGGCTAAGATTTCGATATGTGCCGGAACATTCGGAACCTCTTCAATTTTGATCCACCGGTGACCGAGGCGGAGATCCACGCCGCGTCTCTACAGTTCGTTCGCAAGATCTGCGGTTTTCAGAAGCCCTCCCGCGCCAACGAAGCGGCGTTTGACGCCGCGATCGCCGAAGTGACGCTCGTATCGGCACGCTTGCTCGCCGCCCTGGAAACCTCGGCGCCGCCGAAGAACCGGGAGGTGGAGGCGGCCAGGGCGAAGTTGCGGTTTGCCAACCGTCAGTGATTGCGCAAGTAGTCCCACTTCATGCGCAGGCCGGAATAGCCGGCACCGATTGAGCCCGAGTCGTTCAGGCCCCAGTCGTAGTCCTTGTAGGAGATCGACGTACACTGGCCGGCCTCGCTGGGTCCGTACTGAATGAGGAAAGTACGGAGGGACCGGAAGTCGCCGGCGTACCATTTGAAGATACTGCTGACGCTGGCCCGGCGCTTCGAGGGATCGAAGGAGTTCAGGGTTTGATCGTGCAGCCATGCCCTAGTGTTGCCGTCCAATTGCCGATCGAGCGTGGCGGCCAGATAGGCCTCCCTGCGGAGCGGCGGGCAACCGCGCGCGGCACAGACCAGAACGGCGTGGATGCGGGGATCGCCCTCGGCGCGCAACTCGATTTCGATCTGGTCCAATGAGCGCGCCACGCCGTTTACTTTATGCCGGGCAATCGTAAACGCCTTCTTCGTCTTCCAAACGCTCGCAACCGGAAAGTGCGTGACGATCCATCGCACCATGAGAGCGTTGTAGGCGTTGATCAAGGCGGCCTTTTTCCCGGCTGGCTCCATGGAAGCGGGCCACGGGGCGGCCACCTGTTCCAAGTAGAGATCCAGCCTGGGCGCAGCCTCCGCCTTCAGGCGCGCGTAGTCGACGCGGTGGCCGCCGTTGACGTAGGTCTTAAGGAGCGAGTCCCAGATAGTGTGGTCCGGAATTGCGGCCGCAACAAGCAGGAAGAAGCCGGTCACAGCGTTACGAGGGCCGCGGGCAGCATTTCGTGGTGAAAGGCGTCGCAGCCGATGCAGAGATTCTGGTACGCCGCACCGTTCGGAAGGACGCGTTTGGACTTCTCCAGGAAATCGGCCTCAGTCCAACCGAATGTGAGGCCCATTCTTTGCGGCTGACCGGCGTTGATCGCCTGATAGACGGGGCTTTTAGCGGCTCGGTCAAGGATCGACTCCAAGGACTCCGATTGGAGATTGCCGAGGGCTCGTTTGGTCTTCGCGCAGCAGGGAAACACGTTGCCGTCCGGGTCGATGGAGACTTCCGAGCCCCGTTCCGCCGATCGCAGGAAGTTGAGTCCACCGGACCAGCGGTTGCAGAAATTGTCTTCCAGGGTTGCAGTGGAAAGGCAGTTCGACATTGCGCGCCCCCGTGGCCATAAACGCCCGATCCACGAGTCCGGCTGAGCGCCGAAGAACTGATAGTGGCGCTGCGTTTCGTCCGCTTCGCCGGTTTCCGCGGCGATCGGAGCAAAGGGACGCAGGCCGGCCGCCTGGAACATTCCGGTGAGTTTCGTGACCAGGGCCTGTTGCGCCGGCTCCGTTTCGAGGCCTTCGTGAAACGAGTCAATTCCCGACACCGAGATCATCCAAACGTTGCGCTCCAGGAGTTCGTCGATGATTCCAGGGCGAAGTGTGTCGCCGGTGGTCTGCACGATGAGCTTAACGCCGCCTTGCTGCGCGTAGCGAGCGTGGAGGAGTTCCAGCGCCGGATAGAGGACCGATTCCCGGACCGGATCCAGCAGGATCTCACCGCCGGCAACAATAACCCGCCCGGATTTCTCGACGCCGTTCTCAAAGTAGGTCATCCGCTTCGGAAAATTGGCGATTACTTTTGGGAACGCGGATCGCGCGGTGGCGACTACGCGCTCCAGTTCCTCGCCGTGGTAAGGTCGAAAACGATCCTCATAGCAATGGCGGCAGGTGCGGTGGCACAGCCAGCTCATCACGTAGTAAATGGACTCCATCAAACTCCATTATCCCTTGGTGACGGTGGTTCCACTGGCACGCTAGGATAGAAGCTTGCCGATGATGACCCAAGTCGAAGAAACGGGCACAGGAGAGATCCGCTCCGAAGGGCTTTTTCATGTCGTTTTGCTGAACGACGACGACCACTCGCACGAGTACGTGATCGAGATGCTTGGCGCGCTTTTCTTCCTGCCCGCGGAGGTTGCGTACCGGCAAGCTCTCGAAGTCCACGGTACGGGCCGGTCCATCATCGTGACGTGCGAACTTCCGCAGGCCGAATTCGCGCGGGATCAGATTCAATCCTATGGCAAGGACCGGCGCATACCGGAGTGCCAGGGCTCGATGTCCGCGCGAGTGGAGCCGGCATGACTGCTCTGGTGACGGGCGCGTCCCGGGGGATCGGCAAGGCGATCGCGCTCCGGTTGGCGTTGGATGGCATTGCGGTCGCCGTGAACTACGCCAAGAATGAGGGCGCGGCGATGGACGTGGCAGAGAAGATTCAGCGCGCCGGAGGTCGCGCCTTCGCGGTCCAGGCCGAGGTGGGGGATGCGGCGAGGGTGGAAGCGATGTTCGCGGAGATTGACCGGCGCCTGGGTCCGGTTTCGGTGCTGGTCAACAACGCCGGGCTGCTGCATGCCGGGCCGATCGATTCGTTCTCGCCCACCGAGTTCGAGGCGTAATTCATTGCACGCTCGCGGCGGCGGTCCGGATGCGGGAGCGCCGCGACGGGCGCATCGTCAACATCAGCTCAATCGCCGCCGCCGGAACTTCGGCTAGGGGAACGACCTACTACGCCGCCACCAAGGGCGCCGTTGAGACCTTGACCAGACGGTTCGCGTTGGAACTGGGCGTGGATGGAATTCGAGTCAACGCCGTGGCGCCGGGATTTATCGTCACCGACATGGTGGACGCCCTGGGAACACCGGCCGAACGGGAGGAGCGGGTGAAGAACATGGCCGCGCGGGCGATGCTGGGCCGTGTGGGGACGACCGAAGACATCGCCGACGCGGTGGCGTTCCTGGTTTCCGATCAGGCGCGGTTCATAACGGCGCAAATCCTGACCGTGGACGGCGGCCGGACCGACTACCTTTAGCTTAGGCGCGGCGGCGCCATGCGACCAGCCCAATCAGGCCGGCGCCGATGAGGCCGATCGTTCCCGGTTCCGGTACGCCGCCCAATGCCGCTTCGCCGGAGAGGCGATAGGCGGTGTTGAAGTCCTGCGCCAGAGAGCTACCGTTTCCGTAGCCGTCTAATGGATTCACGAAGACGCTGTTTCCTGCGCCGGGGCTGCGGAGAATGTATAGCTGGTCGTCGGCCGTCGAATCGCCGACGCCGGCGACGCCGATCCAGTAGGTGCCGGCCGAGGCGATGTTCAGATTGAGGGGAATCGAAACGATGTACGCGGTTGGGTCGCCTACGCCGGTTGGGTGCGGAGTGATCTCGGTGATGGTTATACTCGCCGCGGGAACCAGGACGGTGGCGACGACGTTAGCGGTTAGGTTGTCGCCGGACGCCGCCGCGTTGGCGACAGAACTCCAGATGGACACACGGTAGCTGCCATAGGGCGGCGGCGTCCCGGTGGATCGTGCAAAAGCGATGTCGACGAGCAAAAGGTCCGTCGGGACAGTCAGTACGAAATCGTCGATCTGGGTGGAGCCGAGATTGAGAACGTCGGTAAAGACATTGCTGGTAGAATTACCGGCGTCCAGAAGATTCTGCGGGTCGCCGATCTGATCGAGAATGATTGCGCTGAAGCTCGATCCGGCCGCAAGGGCCGCGAGCAGTGCGGCTTTCTTTAAAATCACACACGCCTCCGAACTGAAGTGGAATCCAAATATTTCTTGGTTTGTATTCCAAGAGTAGAGCCGGACGGTTGGCGGGGGTATTCGGAATACTACTTAGTTCTGTGGCGGATATGTACGGTTCCTAGTTGAGGCGCCGCTTCAACTCCTGGTCGATCGCGTCCATAAAATCCTCGGTGGTGAGGTAGGGATGATCTGCGCGGATCAGCGTAGCAAGGTCCTTGGTCATCTTGCCGGATTCGACGACATCGACGCAGACCTTTTCCAATGTCTGCGCGAAACCGACAACGTCCGGGGTGCCGTCCATTTTGCCGCGGTACTGCAGGCCGCGGGTCCAGGCATAGATCGACGCGATCGGGTTGGTCGAGGTCGGTTTGCCCTGCTGGTGCATGCGGTAGTGGCGCGTGACGGTGCCGTGGGCAGCCTCCGCTTCCACTGTTTTGCCGTCCGGCGACATCAGGACCGAGGTCATTAAACCCAAGGATCCGTAGCCCTGGGCGACGGTGTCGGACTGGACATCGCCGTCGTAGTTCTTGCAGGCCCAAAGATAGCCGCCGTTCCACTTGAGGTTCGACGCCACCATGTCGTCGATCAGACGATGTTCATAGATGAGGCCCTTCGCTTCGAACGCGGATTTGAATTCGGCGTCGTAGATCTCTTGGAACAGGTTCTTGAACCGGCCGTCGTAGGCCTTCAGAATCGTGTTCTTCGACGACAGGTAGACCGGGTACTCGCGGCCCAAGGCGTAGTTAAAGCAGGCGCGGGCGAAGCCGGCGATGGAGCTATCCAGATTGAACATGCCCATGGCGATGCCAGCGCCGGGAGCCTTGATGATTTCGCGTTCGATGGCGGGACCGCCGTCAGCGGGAGTGAACGAGATCTTCAGCGTGCCAGCTCCGGGGAAGGTAAAGTCCTGGGCGCGATATTGATCGCCGAATCCGTGGCGGGCCACGACCACGGGTTTATCCCAGTGCGGGACGATGCGCGGAACGTTGGAGCAGACGATCGGTTCGCGGAAGATCGTGCCGTCCAGGATGTTGCGAATGGTCCCGTTCGGGCTGCGCCACATCTGTTTGAGGCCGAATTCCCGCACGCGGGCTTCGTCCGGCGTGATGGTGGCACATTTGACGGCGACGCCGTATTGGCGCGCGGCGTTGGCCGAGTCGATGGTGATCTGATCGTTCGTTTCGTCGCGCTTTTGTACGGAAAGGTCGAAATACTTCAGGTCGATTTCGAGATAGGGGAGGATGAGCCGCTCCCGAATCCACTGCCAGATGATGCGTGTCATCTCGTCGCCGTCCATCTCGACGACGGGGTTCGCAACCTTAATTTTTGCCATTGAAAAGAGGAAACTCCAGGTGGGGTATGTGAACAATTATGACAAAGCGGCCGTGACCTGTCTAACCGGCCGAAGGCGGCGAACCTGGAACGGCGCGGACTGGGGCGTGCGGTGCATGGCCGCTGTCCTTGGGACGCTGGATCCAAAAGCGGAGCGGCCCTTTGGCCTTGCCCGGGGGCCGGACGTTTGGTCCTTCGTGCGTGCCGTCGCCCAGATCGGCGCGAGCCTGCTCCAGCTTCGCGGTCAACTGGGCGACGATCGCCGGGTTCTGGTTCGCAATATCGTTGGTTTCTCCGATATCCGCGTCCAGATTATAAAGAGTGCCGTTTACGTGGAGTTTCCAAGGGCCCTGGCGCACGGCCAACAGGCGGTTCGAGTGGTAGAAGAAGAAGGCGTCGTAGCCGGAAGCGGCCTTGGGCTTGCCCTCTAGAATGTGGGTGATGTCATTGCCGTCGATCCGGCGGTCCGTTGGAGGTTTGCCGCCGGCCAAATTGGCGAAGGTCGGCAGGATGTCCATGTTCGAAACAATCTCGCCGGAAACTTTGCCCTTGGGTACGCGGCCCGGCCACCAGGCGAGCGCGGGCACGCGCATGCCGCCCTCGAAAACCGAACCCTTATTGCCGCGCAGCGGTTTGTTGTTCGCGCGCGGTGTACCGCCGTTGTCGCTGAGAAAAATCACCAGCGTGTTGCCTGCGATTCGCAACCGTTCCAAGGTCTTCAGGATCTCACCGGCCGACCAATCGATCTCGGCCACCGAATCGTGATAGAGACCCTTGCCAGTTGTGCCGCGGAAGGAACTTCCGGCGGCCAAGGGACCATGGACCATATTGTGGGGCAGGTAGAGGAAAAACGGTTTTGTCCGATTCCTCTCGATGAATTGAATGGCTTCCCGCGTATAGTCCGCCGTGAAGAAGTCCTGGTCCTTGATTTCACGAAGCAGATCTTCATTGCGTACGAGAGGCAAGGGTGGGTGCTGCAGGTTGTTCGCGCCCGGGGGCGTCGTGCCGGGGCGCATATCGTTCGAATACGGCACGCCGTAATAGGAATCGAAGCCGTGCCGGGTGGGCATGAACTCGAGCTGGTCGCCCAGGTGCCACTTCCCGATGCATGCGGTTGCGTAACCCAACCCCTTCAGCAGGCGCGCGACGGTGATCTCCGACGGGTTCAGACCGTGCCAATCGCCAGGCATGAGCACGGCATGCCAGGAGCCAAACGACAGGCTGACACGCTTGGGATAGCAGCCTGTCATGAGCGCCGAGCGCGAGGGCGAACAAACAGGGGCTGCGTACCAGGACGTAAACCGGAGTCCCTCTTTTGCCATGCGAGCCAGATTCGGTGTGTAGGAAATAGATGCGTCGTAGGGCTCGATGTCGGCGTACCCCATGTCGTCGCAGGTGATGAGGACGAAGTTCGGGAGCTTGGATTGGGCGGGCGCGGCAGAAACCGCGGCCGCCGCCAGCCATTCACGGCGTGTCATGGTACAGAGGGTACAACACAATACGCCCCGTTCTGATACACCGGCGAAGTGCAGCCGCCCGTCTTGTGCACGATGTAGTTCGCCTCCACCGGGCCCGAATTCCAACGCCGCCACCATTCGCGGGCCAACGGCTCCATGAAGTTCACCTGGCCGCCGCCTTTCCAATCCACCCAGACGGCGCGCAGCGCGCGGGCGCGGAAGACGCCAGGCGCCATGCCCTTGCCTTCGTCGGCGAAGTGAAAGACGGCATCGGCGCCGGTATTGTGCTGGGCCCAGTCCGAAAGCTGGGTCAGATCCGGCTTGTGCAGGGGGGGGTAGTTTCGAACGCCGGCCCAATTCGGAATCAGCCACATGGCGGCGGCAGTAAAGAGTACGGATACGAGAGGCGGCCATTTCCAATGCAGGATGACCGCCGCGCCGGTTGCCAGAGCGGCGAAAAGGGCCGCCTGATTGCCGGTTGCGGCCGCCCACTCCAACGGTTGCGTGCGGATGACGATCGAAAAAGGAATGAGCAGCCAGAGTATTTTTTCGTACAGCGCGGTGGCCCGGGCGGCGGCGAGCGACGGCGACAGAATCGCGCAGAGCGTGGTGAAAAGGACGATTCGTGCGGGTTGGTACTGTGGCATCAGGCCCCACTTCCACTGATCGAGCAGCACGAAGTTGATCGCCAGACTGAGAATACCCGCCACCGGCAGCGCAGCTAGCAGCCAGCGAGTGAGAGGCTCCAGGCCGCCGCGTATCCTCCACCAGGCAAGAAACGCCACCGCGAAAAGAAGAAGGTGATGCTGCCAGTAGCGGCCGATCCACATGCCGACGAAAACGTACGCGGTGCGCATACGCTGCAACTGTTCTACATCGGGTGAGAGCTGTGCCCAAAACTCCTGGTGGAGACGGACGCCGGCCTGCAGTTTTGCGCTGGCCGCCAGGAGGACTGCCGCCATGGTCAGCCAGATGAAGAACGCCCGTTTCTCGCGCGCTCCATTCCAGAACGCGAACAGAACGAGGAGACCCAGAACGGGCGCTACCGTTGGAGCGTGATAGAGGAGGCCGAGGGCGGCGGCCGCTCCGGCCGCGTTCCAGCGTTCCTCGATGGCGAGACCTGCCGCGAACAAGATGACGGGCAGCGCGAAGGCGCGCGGCGTCGGCTCATATTCGAAAGTCAGCACGGAGGGGCCCAGGACCGTAGCCCCAAGAGCGAAGACGCCGGTGACGAGGAGCCCAGCCGCGACGGAAATCCTGGCGCCTCGCGCGAGGAGAAACACGCCGATCAAACCGAGAAGGCGCGTGACCAGTTGCTGCGCGACGAGAATGCCTTGCATACCGGCACCGGTTGCCTTCTTCCAGCCGACGGCTATTTCGTCGTAGAGCGTGAAGCTCAGGTGCGGGTGGGTGGCGATGAGATCCTTGCCGAGAATCGTTGGGTCCGCGATGTGTTCCATCATCGGCAGGTAAATTTGCGAATCCTGCTGGAGATAGGTGTGACCGGGGAACCAGAAGAAGCCGCCGAGGCAAATCGCGACGAGGGCGAGCATCAACCGGGCGCTCATTGGGCCGGTGTTTTTTCGTATTGCTGCTTGATCCAGATGCGGTCCGGATTGAGCGTCATCGCCTTTTTTAGCGCCGTTCGCGCGCCGGCGTTGCGATTGGCTTTCCGATGGGCGAGACCCACCCACATCCAGGCCTCCGCCAATTTGGGATTGAGCGCTACGGCCTTCTGGAAATCGCGCATCGCAGGGTCCACCCCGCCGCCAAACATCGCCGGCAGGTAGTACTTGCCCACCCCGCTGGAAACCCAGGCCAGCGCCGATTTTGGATCGAGCTGAATGGCTTTTTCGATCTCTTCCT
>VFZO01000192.1 GCA_016871155.1 Acidobacteriota bacterium
ATGTCCTTGGGCTGAAACGCGCCCATGGATTCAAACTTCGAGCTCCGTTCCTGCCATGTTGCGAAGTTGCGGATCGACGATGAGAAAGATTGAATTCCGGCCTGCGGATTCGTGTCGACGATCCGGACCATGCGCTCCGGCTCTCGAAAGGGAGGCGCCTTGATCAACGCCTCATGGTAGAGCGTGAACGTCGCCGTCGTGGCGCCGATACCCAACGCTACCGTCGCCACCGCCGCCGATGCAAACGCCGGATTTGTCCGCAGCACACGCAACGCATAGCGCACATCCTGCGCGGCCATCTCCACGTGGAGTCCGGCCGCCGTTTGCAAAATGTCCCAGACGGTCCGCAGGACCAGACCCGCCGACGGTTCGCGCCGCCATTGCGCTTCGAAGCTGAGTTTGATCTCGCGCCCATACTCTTCGCGAAACGCCTTTGGATACAACAGCAATAGAAGCCGCGTCATCGCTCACACCTTACGCGGCGCCAGTCCGGCCCGCTTCGCGATCAACAGCATCTGTTCCAGGCGGGCCGCTTCCGCGCGCACCTCGGCCCGGCCCACTTCCGTCAGGCGGTAGTAGCGGCGGCGCTCATCGTCCTCACTCGGCCGTTCGTCCAGTTCCTCGATCCATCCGGTTTCCAACAGCCGTTTGATTGTCGAATACAGCGTTCCGACGTTCAGGCGCACTGCGCCGCGGGTCCGCTCGGTGACGTCCTGCATGATGGCGTAACCGTGTTTGTCCGCATCGGCCAGGGCCACAAGAATGTGAAACGCAGCTTCCTGCAGTGGCATGTCATGAATATATCTGACTCAGATATAGTTCGTCAAGATATATTTGCCGCAGCTATATCTCAGCCGGCCCGTCCAAACTCCGCCACAGGTACCAGCTCGCCACCGATGCGTAGGGCCGCCACTTTTCGCCTATGATCGCAATATCCTTGGGAGACGGCGGAGTCGCCAACCCGTACGCCTTCCAGATGGCGTTCCGCACTCCCAGGTCGCCAACCGGCAGCACGTCCGGCCGCCGCAGCGCGAACATCAGAAACATATGCGCCGTCCACACGCCGATGCCCTTGATGCGCGTTAACTCCGCGATCACGCCGTCGTCGGGCAGGCCGGCCAGTCCCGCCCAATCGATGCGTTGCGTGCTCAGGTCCAACAAGTAGGACGCCTTTTGCCGGGAGACGCCGTGCGTTCGCAGGCCATCCACGCCCAGAGATTGCAGTTTCCGCGGACTCAACTGTCCGCCCCGGCCCGCGGCTTTGGTCAGCCGCGCCAGCACGGTTGCCGCGGCGGCGCCGCTCACCTGCTGGTAGATAATCGAGCGGGCGAGTGTCGTGAAGTCCGGCTCCCGGTATACGATCTTGTAAGGGCCTACTTTTTCGATGATGCCGCGCAGCACCGGATCGGCGGATTTCAAATGGGCTAAGGCTTTTCGCATGGAGTTGGAACGGGAACGGCTCGGAAGCCATCTATCAGAATAGTGAATCGCAGAGAATCCATATCGGCCCTTTTGGGCGGGGCCCTCACCCTGCCAGCCCAGGAAGACACGATTATCCGCGTCGACGTCGAAGTCGTCAACGTCACTTTCAGCGTTCGCAACAAGCAGAACGCACTGATTCCGACTCTGACCAAGGACGACATATCGGTCTTCGAAGACTCCAAGCAGCAAACACCCAAGAGTTTCGTGCGCGAGACCGACCTGCCGCTTACGATCGGCATGTTGGTGGACACAAGCAGGAGCCAGGAATCGCTGATCCCCGAAGAGAAGCGCGCCGCGGCCCAGTTCTTCGAGAAGGTCCTTCGGCAAAAAGACGTCGCCTATCTCATCAGTTTTGGCGCCGAGGCGGAGCTGCTGCAGGATTCCACCAACTCCATTCGTCTGTTGAAACGCGGCCTGGACGGATTGCGCTTGTCCACCTCCGTCGGCGGCCTGCATCCCGGCCCGGTTCCCACCAGCCGGCAAAAGGGCACGATTCTTTACGACGCCGTTTACATGGCCTGCGACGAAAAGATGAAGCGGGAAGTGGGCCGCAAGGCGGTCATCGTCATCAGCGACGGCGTCGACGTCGGCTCCACCTACAAGCTTCGCGACGCCATCGAGATCGCGCACAAATCCGACGTGATGATCTACTCGATCTACTTCGCCGATCCCCGGTATTCCTACGGATTCGGCGGCGATGGCGATCTGCGGAAGATGTCGGAAGAGACTGGCGGCCGCCTGTTCCACGTCTCCCGCGGCAACACGCTCAACGAAATTTTCACGCAGATTCAGGAAGAGATGCGCAGCCAGTACGCTGTGTCCTATTCGCCTACCAACGACAAACGCGACGGCGGTTTCCGCAAGCTGGAACTGCGACCGCGCGACAAGACCCTGAAAATCCAGGCTCGCAAAGGCTACTACGCGCCAAAGGGCTAACTCTGCGGTACGATAGCCCTGATGCTATCCCGCCGCCATTTTCTCGGATCCCTCTCGCTACCCGCGTTCGCCGCCGCCAAAGGGCAGAAATACCGCGCCTACATCGGCACCTACACACGGGGCGACAGCAAGGGAATCTACTCCTGCCTGCTCGATACCGCCACCGGCACGCTGTCGCTCGAGGGGCTTGCTGCCGAGATTGAAAACCCGTCGTTTCTGGCTATCCATCCCAGTGGCAACTATCTCTACGCCGTCGGCGAGACTAGCAAGTTCAAGAATCAGGATTCCGGTTCCGTCGCAGCGTTCCGGATCGGTGGCGACGGCAAGCTGGAGCGGCTCAACGACGCGCCGTCCGGCGGCCCCGGGCCCTGCCACGTCAACGTGACCCGCAACGGAAAATTCCTGGCGCTTGCCAACTACGGCGGCGGCAGTTGCGCGGCCTTCGCCATCGACGCCGATGGCAAGGTTGGCCAGCGCACCGCCTTCTTCCAACACAAAGGCGCCAGCGTCAACAAGGCCCGGCAGGGCGAGCCCCACGCCCACTCGGCGAACTTCGACAAAGCGAACAAGCACCTGATTGTCGCCGACCTCGGCATGGACAAAGTTCTAGCCTACAAGTTCAATCCGGCCACCGGTGTCATGGAGGAGGGCAGCGCGTTTTCAACGAAGCCCGGCAGCGGCCCGCGCCACTTCCACTTTCATCCGGGCGGCAAGTTCGCATACGTCATCAACGAACTGAACTGCACGGTCACCGCGCTGCGCTGGAACAACGGCTCCTTTACGGAGATCGAAACGCAAACCACGCTGCCCGTCGAATGGAAGCAGGGATACTCAACGGCGGAGGTGCTGGTCCACCCGAGCGGAAAGTTCCTGTACGGATCGAATCGCGGGCACAACACGCTGGCGGTCTTTCAGATCGATCAGGCGACCGGCAAGCTGAAGTCCGTGGAGCACGAGTCTACGCAGGGCGAGATTCCGCGCAACTTCTCCATTGAGCCTACGGGTCAGTTCCTCATCGCGGCCAATCAGAATTCCAATTCACTCGTGCTGTTCAAGATCAATCCGCAAACCGGCGCTTTGGATGGCGCGGCCAGCCCGCTGAAAGTGCCGATCCCCGTTTGCGTTCGCTACCGCCGCATCAGCGCTTAAGCTTGGCTGCCTTGTAGTCTTCGTACTCTTTTTTCAACGCCGGATCTTTTGGCGTTGGATAGAGATCCGTCGATTTGTACTTGCCCGTAAGAAACTTCGCCTTAGTCCACTCGTCGTGGATGCGCGTCTCCTCCGCCCTGTCGAGCACCGCCTGCACATGCTCGGGCGGCAGGAACGACACGCCTTCCCGGTCGCCGAGAACCACATCGCCGGGCATTACCGTCACACCGCCAATCCGGACCGGGACGTTGTAGCCGGTCAACATCACATCACCGATCGCCGAAGGATGGACGCCGCGAAAGTAGGCTCCGATGTCTAGCGGAAAAATTCCGTCCAGGTCCCGCACGGCCCCATCGATCACGAAGCCGTTGCCAGTCGCTGCGAAAATCGCCGTCGCCAGGTTGTCGCCTACGAACGTGCCGCCGGCGATCTTGCCGAACAGGTCGACGACCAGAACGTCGCCCGGTTGCAGTTGGTCGATCACACGCTGATTCGGGCTCGTAGACCAGCCGCGCTTCTCCGCCGCCTCGTTCGAAAGTTTCAGTAGATCTCCGCGTACCGGCATGTATTGCGCTGTCACCACGCGGCCCACTAGTTTCTTGCCTGGGTGCAGCACATGCCATTTGCCTTCGAAATGGAACGGATGGCCCTTCGCCCGCAGCACGCCAAGAACGTCTTCCTGGGTCAGTTCCTTCACCTTTGCCAGGACCGCATCCGGCACCTTCGGCCGCCCATCGGCAAACCGTTCATAGGGGCTGCCCGCGGTCATTTCTTTCATCCGCGTGGGGTCGAGAACGAAGAGCTGCGCCGCTCCAACCAGCATCGTAACCAGGTTCATGCCTGGAGCATATCACTCATGCCGAAGCGCGGAAGAGGGCTCGATGCGCGTTGCCCGTCTCGCCGGCATCCCGGCCGCGAACATCGCTACACTCAGCAGGAACAGCGGCGTCAACACATAGGCCGGCGTGTGATCCACCGGCACCATACTCGCCAGCTCGCGCAGATACAGCAACGGAAAAATCGCCAGCGGCGTCCCGATGGCAATGCCCATCAGCACGCGCAGGCCGGTCTGCGAAACCAGCAGCCGCACAACGTTGGCGCTAGTGGCGCCCAGCGCCATCCGGATTCCGATCTCCTTTGTACGCTGCACCACCGAGTACGCCACCAGCCCATTCAGGCCTATGCAGGTCAAGAGGATCGCCAGCACGCCCAGCCCCAACGCAATGCCGCCGGCGATTGTGAACATCTGCCGCTGCATCCACGCCCAATCGGCGATTGGCCGCACTTCGCAGACCTTGTCCTGCTGTGCGCACTGCCGCTGCAACTCCTGGATCGTCGCCCCCGTTTGCAACGGCGACCGCACCAGGTGCTGCGCCTCTCCGAACGACGGCACGTAGGCGTGTGTCGCGTCCAGTCCTTGAAAAAAGAACCCGCTAACAACATCCTCCACAACGCCGACGACTCCAAACTCCCGGTCGTCCATCAGCCGGAAGCTCTGGCCGATCGCGTTCGCTCCCGGCCACAGTGTGCGCGCCGTCCTCGCACTGACCACCGCGACACCGGCGTCTCCCTTTTGCAGGTTGCGTCCCTGCACCAACCGAATCCCCACCGTTGGGATGTAGGCTTCGTCGACGCGAGTCACGTTCAGTCCAATTGCTCGATCCCCAATCACGGCCGGCTTCTGGCGTAGCTCGCCCTGCAGCGGGATTCGCTCCGCCCTTGCCACGGTGCCGAATCTGCCATCCAGTTGGACTGTGCCGCCCTGCTTCACCGTGAGTTGGTAGAGGTTGGAATAGTCGAAGCCCGAGGGCATCGTCCCATACCATTGCGAATCCGCGATCAGCATCGACGCCAGCACCAGTAACAGCGTGCTGGCCGCGACCTGAATCACCACAAGTGCGCCGCGCGCCCGGCCCGGGCTCGCGTTGCGCGTCACTTGCAGTGCCGGCGCCAAACCGAACAGAACGCCCACTCCAATCCCGGTGGCCGCCGAGAAGCTAAACACCAGCCAATTCACCCTCGGCGCTGGAACCATTATTCCAGCCCGGCTGACAACTCCAAACAGAAATTCATGAACGGCGGGTGTCGCCAGCATCGTCAATCCGAATCCCAGCACAGCCGCGGCCAAGCCAAGGACCACGCTTTCGGTGACCAACTGCCGCACCACGCGCCCCCGCGAGGCGCCGAGCGCCAGCCGGATCGAGATCTCTCTCTTGCGTGCAAACCCCCGCGCCAACAGCAAGTTCGCCAGATTCGCACACGCCACTACGATGAGCAGCAGAAACCCGAACTCCACCGGCAGGAATACCAGGGCCGTCTCGCCCGTCATCGGGATATGGTGGGATCGCGGCTGCGCCGATACTTGCTCGATCCGTCTCTCCCCTAATCCGTTCAGGGAGGTGACCAGCGGCTGCAGATCCGCCTCCGCCGGTCCGAATGCGCCGATCATCACAGTGCGCGTATCGGTGGGCTCCAGCGGCAGCCACACGTTCGGCGCCGCCGGGTCGATGCCCGTGTAGCCTTGCGGCGCCACGCCGGTGATCGTGTACTCCCTGTCACCGGTCCGCAGCGGCTTGCCGAGAATCGCCGGATCGCCGGCGAAAAGCGTTTGCCACGTCTCGTGACTCAACACCACGCCGGGTATGCCCATCAGCAGCGGAGTCCCCAGTTCCTTGTGGTATTCGGTGCTGACAAATCGCGCCTGGAGGTTCCGCGGTTGCGGATCGGTGACTGCGATCGTGTCGTTGACGAAGGTGTAGAACCGGGTAAACTGCGTGAGCCGGGTGCGCAGCACCTCGAATTCGCGCTTCGTCCAGCGCATGGTGTTGAATCTCTCGCCGGTCTTTTCCACGTACCTGGCGCGAAGATGCACATGGTGTTCCGCGCCTGGGATCGGCAGCGGCTTCAGCACGAACTCGTTGAAGAAGGTGAACGCTACCGTGTTGGCGCCGATCGCCAACCCCAGCACCAGCAGCGCGACGGCCGTAAAGCCGGGGTTCGATCGCCAGGAGCGAATCGCATACCGGGCATCCACCCATAGTTCGTGAAGGTTCATTGCACCACCAGAACGGCAAACGCGCGTGCGCCGCAATTCGTTCCGGATTTCCACCGCCTTAGCTCAATATTTGCTTCACCACGTTTCCATACACATCGGTGAGCCGAAAATCGCGGCCGTTGTAGCGATAGGTCAGCTTTTCATGATCGAGCCCGAGAAGATGAAGAATAGTCGCATGCAGGTCGTGCACATGCACCTGCCCGCTGACCGCCTTCCACGCATACTCGTCGGTTTCTCCCAGAATCATTCCTTGTTTCACGCCGGCGCCGGCCAGGAACATCGTCCAGCAGTACGGATTGTGGTCGCGCCCGGCGTCCTCCCTCGCTCCGCCCAACGACTGATCGTACGGTGTGCGGCCAAACTCGCCGGTCCAAATGACAAGCGTGTCTTCCAATAAGCCGCGCGCCTTTAAATCCGTCAACAAGCCTGTCAACGGCTTGTCGATCTGCGTGGCGCTCTTCCTCAGCCCCTGCGAGATCTTCGAGTGATGATCCCATCCGTTGTCGGTCACCTGAATGTACCGGACGCCGGCCTCCGCGAGCCGCCGCGCCATCAAACACTTTCGCCCGAAATTGTCGGTGACATCGTTCCCAATCCCGTAAAGCTCGCGGGTGGCTTCGCTCTCCTTCATCACGTCGAACGTATCCGGCGCCTCGGTCTGCATGCGAAACGCCAGTTCGTAGGACTGAATCAACCCCTCGATTTCGGGATTCGCGCCCGCTTCCTCCATGTCCATGCGGTTGCGCGCCTGAATCAAGTCCAGATGCTGGCGGCGGAGATTTTCCGGCATCGATGCATCGCCCAGGTAGCCGATCCTGGAATTCTTTACGGGCGTTCGCGCGTCGCCCAGCCGGGTTCCCTGATAGATCGCGGGTAGAAAAACGTTGGAGTAGTGCAACGGGCTGCCGTCGTCGCCATACAGCATGGGACTAATTACGACGAATCCCGGCAAATTCCTGTTCTCGGTACCAAGTCCGTAGGTAATCCAACTTCCCATCGATGGGCGGACAAACTGCAGCGAGCCGGTTTGAAACAGCCGGATGGCGCCCGGATGCGCCGGGCTGTCGGTCACCATCGCGCGCAGCCAGCAGAGCTCATCCACCTTGGTAGCGAGGTTCGGCATCAGGTCCGACATCCAGAGTCCGCACTGGCCCTTTTGCGAGAACTCCGCAACCGGCGGCATCAGGCGCGCTTTTTCCTCGTACCGTTCCTTGGCGGAGTTTACGGAGAATGGAATCTTCCCTCCGGCCTCGCGCTTCAGCCTCGGCTTGTAATCGAACAGGTCCATCTGCGACGGGCCGCCTTGCATCCAAAGCAGGATCACCCGTTTCGCTTTCGCCGGAAAATGCGGCTTGCGCGGCGCGAGCGGGTCCACCGGAGCGGCCTCTAGCCCAGCCATCGCGGCGAAGGCCAGCGATCCGAAGCCGCCGCCTAGAGACTGCAAGAGTTCGCGTCGATTCATCTCATCTCCGGTACAAGAACTCGCTCGAAACAAATATCGCATGGCAGAACCGCGCCCACGCCTCGATTTCGCCGGCCTTGGCGCCGAAGTCCGACAGGAACTGGCGCGCCTGGTCCTGGTCGCGTTGCGTCGCCGGGCGGTTGAGCGCTAACAACAGGATTCGCTCCACCCGCGCGGCCGCGCTCAGCCCGCCGGTCGCCTCGGCCAGCCGGCGCGCCTCCTCCTTCACGAACGCGGAATTCATCAGATACAGCATCTGCGACGGAACCGTGGTGGCCGGGCGCGTGCCGGCAATCTGATCCGGATCCTTAAAGTCGAAGACGTTCAGAATGTCGACATCCTCCACCTGGCTGTTGCGGAGAATCGGCTGATACACGGTCCGGCGATACCGGATGTGCGGCTCGATTTTCGAATCGTCTTCCAAGAAGAACGGTGCGATGGTGTGGACGTTCTGCGCGGTCAGCGGCAATGACGGCCCTCCGCCGGTGCGATCTAGTTTGCCGCTCGTCTGCAGGATGGCATCGCGAATCGCCTCCACCTCCAGCCGGCGCCGGTTGGAGCGCCACAGCCACAGATTGCCCGCATCCACTTGGACGTTGCTCGTGTCCGGCTGGCTGGAGAGTTGGTACACGCGGCTCAAGGCGATCTCTCGAATCAGCTTTTTTGCCGACCAGCCGTTCTCCAAAAAGCGCGCAGCCAGATAGTCCAACAGCTCCGGGTGCGTAGGCGGCTCACCGCGCGAGCCGAAGTTGTCGGTCGTGGCAACGATGCCCCGCCCAAACATGTGATGCCACACGCGATTGACGAACACGCGCACGGTCAGCGGGTGCGCCGGGTCCGTCAGCCACTCCGCCAGCTCCGTCCGGCCGCTGGAGTGCGGATCGATTGCCGGCCGTTCGATGCCGATTGCCGCCGGAAAGCCTCGCGGAACGTGTTCGCCTAGCTGATGCGCATCGCCTCGAGCGGCGATGCGCGCGTCCTCCGGGTACTCCATCTCCTCGGCCGCGTATATCTCAGGCCACCGGGGCTTCATGTATTTCGTGAATGGCAGAATCTGGCGGTCGCCGGCGAACTCAGTCTTCTTTTTCAGCTCCACCAACGCTTTCTCCGCCGCCGCGGCCTCGTCTTTTTTCGATTCTGCTTTCAGGGCGTCGATCTTCTTACGCAATTCGGCCTGCTGCTGCCTGTAGATCTTGTCGCTGGCCTCCAACTCCGCCACTTGTTTCTCCCAAGCGGCCAGCGCCGCCCCGTGGGCCTGGACGGAGGCGGTCGTCTCCGGCAGCCGGACCGTGTGAATGCCGCCTTCGCCGTTGGAGCGCGATGTGGTTTTGGTGCTCAGGAAAATACCGGCCAGCGCAAAGTAGTCCTTGTTGGTAATCGGGTCGAACTTGTGGTCGTGGCAACGTGCGCAACCTAGCGTCAAACCCATCACGGAGCGCCCGATCAGGTCCACCTGCAGGTCCGCGATATCGGACCGGGCTTGCGCTTTGTCGTAAGCGAACCACGCCCATGGGCCCAGCACTAGAAAGCCGGTGGCTACCTTGGCGTCGTCCTTGCCGTTGGAGCCCGTGATCTGCTCGCGCAAAAACTGATCGTACGGTTTGTCTTTGTTGAAAGAATCAATTACATAGTCGCGGTACCGCCACGCCTCTCGCAGCGGAATGCGCCGGCCAACGCCCGTTGTGTCGGCCCAATACGTGATGTCCAGCCAATGGCGGCCCCACCGTTCGCCGAACGCCGGCGAGGCAAGCAGCCGGTCCACGGCCTTCTCCAAAGCGTCCCCGGATGTGTCTTCCGTGAACTCGGCGATCTCAGCGGGCGCCGGCAATAATCCCGTAATATCGAGCGTCAATCGGCGCAACAAAGCATGCCGGCCGGCGTTCGGAACAGGCGCCACCCCGGCCGACTCCATGCGCTGGAGTACGAAACGGTCGATGTCGCCGCGCGGCCAGACCGTGTTCCGCACCGCGGGCGGGTCCGGCTTGCGGACCGGCCGGAGCGCCCAATGCGCCGCCGTTGTCTCGACGGATTTCGGTCCCGTTTCCGGCCACGCCGCGCCGTCCCGAATCCACTTCTCCAGCATCGCGATCTCTGCGGCGGGCAACTTTCCCGAGGGCGGCATCTTCGCGCGGCCCTCGTAGCGAACGGCTTGAATCAGCGGGCTGGCATTGGGGTCTCCGGCCACGACGGCGCCGGAACTGTGCATGCCCTCCCGCGTCGTGAAACGCTTGCCGGCCATCTGGACCTTGTCGCCGTGGCACGTCGAACAGCGCGCGTGGAGCAGCGGACGAATCTTGGATTCAAATAAATCCGGCTGCGCGTGGCACGCCAAGGCGAAGGCGATTGCGAGCGGGAACCTATGCAGAAACGGCACCGGCACGAAATCATCATGTCACACTCCGCCGACCGGCTAGGTGTTCATAATCTCGACGAATTTGGCTCTGCTTTGTCCGCGAATGACATCGGCCAGCGTGTATTTGTCGAGCTCGTCGAAAAACGCGTTGCGCGCGCCATGCAGCGGCGCGTTCAGGCCGCAGAGGCCGGTGATGGAGCAGGTGCTGGTCTCGGGTTGAAAGCACTCGACAATGTTTAGGTTGACCTCGGTGTCCCGCACCACGCTGCCAATCCGAATCTCCCTCGGCGTTCGCGCCAGCACCACGCCGCCGCTTCGTCCGGGCAGCAGTTCCACGTACCCGTGCGAAGCCAGCGTATGCATCACTCGCACCAGGTGATTCTTCGACACGCCGTATGCCTTGCTGATCTCGGCCGTTGTACAGCGCCGCGCGGGAAAATGCGCCAGGTACAACAGGACGCGCAGTGCGTAGTCGGAGTGCAGGGTCAGTTGCATGGCGCGGGAAGGAAGGGGTCGGAGTAGATCTCGCGCAAGGGCATTCCTGATAGGAACACCTTCTTTTTCAAGGCCGCCACAATGGCCGGATCGCCGCAAAGAAAGGCCCGCCAACCGGCAAGCTTTGGGTGGTCGGCGGCAATCACCTGCTCCAGCCGCCCAGTGCGCGCCGCCGAGCCTTCCAGAACCACGGGTTCGTACCGAAAAGAACCTTCGGCGGCCGCTAGCGCCTGCAACTCCTCGCGCATATACAGCCCCTCATCGTTCAACGCGCCGTGGTAGAGCACGATGCCGCCGCGATGCCCTTGGCGCAGCGCGTCCTGGACAATGCCGTACAGAGGCGCCAGCCCCGTTCCCGTGCCGGCCAGCAACAAGGGTTGATCCGGATTGCCGGGAAGATAAAAGCAGTTCCCCGCAGGTCCCCGGACTCTGACGCGTCCGCCCTCCGAGGCCTCGTCGAAAAGCCAACCGCTCAACCGGCCTTCCGGAATCCGTCGCACATGCAGTTCCAGCATTCCCGACTCGGGCAGACTGGCAATGGAGTAGGGACGCGCGAGCCCGTCGTGGCGAATCAGGGTAAGGTACTGGCCGGCGCGAAACGAAAATTCGCTCTCCACCCGCAATCGCACTCGCAGCACGGTCGGTGAGAGTTTTTGCAGAGTCAGAATGGACGCCTCGCGATCCAGCGCCCCGGCGCTCGCGATCACGATGTCTTCTTGCGGCTTCCATTGGCACGAAAGAAAATATCCTTGCCCGGCAAGCGCAGGATGCAGGCCCAGGCGCGCCTCCGCGGGCACGGAGCCCGTGGAAGCGCGCAACAGGCAAGCCTGGCAGGCGCCGGCCCTGCAGGCGTTCGGAATTGCCGCGCCCCCGCGCAGCAATGTGTCGAGAACCGTCTCCGCGTCGAACGACGCGAACCGCTTCCCTTCGAACTCGATACTCGCCATGCGTCAGCCGGCCAGCACGTCGTTCTTGGTCGACAACGCCACTTCGGCCGCCTTTGCGATCAACTCCGGAGGCACACCCAGCTCCATCAGCGTCGCACCGAGATTCTCCATGACGGCGTTGAAGTGCGATTCGTTCAGCCCGCGCTGAACCAGATGCGCATGTGCCCGGCGCATATCCTGCCCGGTGTAGTTGTTCGGCCCGCCCAGCGCCATCGTCAGAAAAGCCTTCTGTTTGGCCGCCTGTTTCTCCATGTCGACGCCCTCGAAGAAATGGGCGATGCGCTCATCGGCCAGGACCTTCCTATAAAAAATATCGACAGCGGCGTCCATTGCCGGCGCGCCGCCTAGTTGC
>VFZO01000193.1 GCA_016871155.1 Acidobacteriota bacterium
TGGTGACCTGCGTGATGGCCGCCCGGCGTGGCGATGCCGGCATCGCACTCGGCAACGTAGTCGGGTCCAACCTGTTCAATATCCTCGCCATCGGCGGCACCGTGGCATCCCTGCGGCCGGTGCTCGTTCCCCGGCCAGTGGGACCTGCTGTTCATGGCCGCGCTGTCGGCCGTGCTGCTGCCCTTGGCGATTCGCAGCGGTCAGCGGATCACCCGAGCGGAAGGTGCGTTCCTGCTTGCCTCCTATCTCGCCTTCCTGGGTTGGCGTCTGATGGGATCTGTGTAAACCTGCCCTGCGTACAGAAATTCATGTATTGGCAATCCTCGGCGCCCCGTCTACACTATTCCCACGTGTGAGATTGCGACGGGGTGTGGAGCGGCAGTCCGCCGCTGCTCGGCTCGGAACCGATTCCCTAATAACCCCTTGCCGTCTCTACCGGAAGGGAAAGATCGAAATGTTGCTTTGGTCCTGGCGAACCTTGATCGCGTTCGCCTTCATGCTTTGCGCGCCGGCATACGCGCAGGTTCTGTACGGCTCTCTCACCGGCAATGCCACCGATTCTTCGGATGCGGCCGTGCCGAGAGCGGAAGTGACGATAACGAACAAGCAAACGGGGGCGACACGCGCCGCGCTCACCAATGAGTCCGGCAGCTATAGTGTGCCTACCTTGCAGGCGGGGCTCTACTCGGTGCGCATCGTCAAGCAGGGGTTCCGGGCGTCCGTGGAAGGGTCGGTCGAAATCGCCCCCAACTCCACCGCGCGCGTTGACTTCCGGCTGCAGGTGGGCGAAGTAGCCGAGACCATCAATGTAGAAGCCAACACCGCGCTGCTGCAAACAGACCGGGCCGAGGTCAAGGCCGAACTCACCGCCAAGACCCTCACGGAAGTACCCGTGACCAACGGCCGGAACTATCAAGCCCTCTTCCTGACGATCCCCGGCATCTCTCCTCCGTCAACGCCGCATTCGGTGCCGTCGAACCCGTCTCGGGCCATGTCGTGGAGCACCAATGGTAACAACACGGCGTCCAACAACACCCGGATCGACGGTGCCAGCGCCACCAATGTCTGGCTGCCGCACATCGCCAGCTACGTGCCCGCGCTCGAGTCTATCGACAACGTCAACGTCGTCACCAATACCTTCGATGCCGAGCAGGGCTTGGCCGGCGGGGCAGCGGTAAACGTGAGCATCCGGTCGGGTTCCAACGACATCAAGGGCGCCGTGTTTCACTTCCACCAAGGCAACTGGTCGCAGGCGCGCAACTTCTTCCTGCCCGCCAACCAGGACATCCCGAAATATGTGAGCAATCAGTGGGGAGGCCGGCTGGGCGGACCAATCGTGAAGAACAAGCTGTTCTATTTCGCCAGCTATGAAAACTCTACCGACCGCCGTTTCGCCGGCTCGCTGCAGACCGTTCCGACTGCGCCCATGCGGCGCGGCGATCTATCTGTGTCCACTCTTGCGGTACATGATCCGCTCACGGGCGCGGCGAACGGCGCCGGCCGCCAACCCTTCGCCGGCAACATCATCCCCGCCTCGCGCATTCATCCCACCGCCGCCTTGCTGATGCAGCGGCTGCCGCAAGAGAACAATCCGGCGCCCAACGGCATTCCTTCGGCGAACTACTTCGCACTCGGCCAAGCCGCCTTTGACCGCCAGACGCTCGATTCGAAATTCAACTACAACATCAACGACAAGTGGACCGCCTACGCCCGCTTGAGCTGGCTCAAGTTCGACCTGACCGCCCCCACCGCGTTCGGGGCCATTGGCGGGCCTCCGATCGCCTTCGGCAACCCAGGCCAAGGCTTCGGAACCACTTGGAGCGGCACCCTGGCGTCCACCTACACCTTCACGCCGAACTTCATCGTCGATGCGTACTATGGCTACACCCTGATGGACACCAACATCGAGCAGCCCGGCCTCGGTCGCAACCTCGGCCGCGAGGAACTGCGGATTCCGGGCACCAACGGGACGCGCTTCTTCGAGTCTGGTTATCCGGGCTTCAGCATCGGCGGATTCACCGCATTCGGGTCCACCGAGAACTACATGCCGTACTATCGCACGGATCCGCAGTCGCAGTATGTCGCCAACGGCAACTGGCTGAAAGGCTCGCACAACGTCCGTTTCGGCATGGACCTCTATTTCCTCCAGTTGAACCACACCCAGCCGGAATTCGCCGGCGCGGCGGGCGGCGCGGCCGGGCGCCTGAACTTCGGTCAGGGGCCGACGCAACTGCGTCTGGAGAACGGAAATGTCGCGCAGGGCAACCAATTCAACGCCATGGGTACCTACTTGCTTGGGCTGGTGGACGGCGGCGGGCGAATCCTGCAGGTCCCGGACATCTACCGGACTCGTACGTCGATGCTGAGCTTCTATGTGCGCGATCAGTGGCAGGTAAGCCGGAAGCTCACGCTGTCCTACGGTACGCGTATCGAGAGTTTCCCGATGCCCCAGCGAGAGAACCGCGGCATGGAACGCTATGACTTCGCCACGAACGAGATCCTGGTGTGCGGGGTGGGCCAGATTCCCACCGATTGCGGTACCAAAGTCGCACCGCTCCTGTTCAGCCCGCGCCTCGGCGTGGCCTACCGCGCCAGCGAGAAGACGGTGATTCGAACCGGGTTTGGCTGGAATTGGGATCCCTGGAATCTGGCGCGTCCGTTGCGCACGAATTTCCCCATCCTGGCGGCTTTCAACCTGGCTCCCCCGATACTGGGCTATGCGACCACGCTATCGGAAGGCTTACCCACCCTGGCCCCGCCGGCGGTGAGCAGCAGCGGGCGAATCGCTCTGCCCACGAACTATGCGGTGAACACCACTGGCGACAAATTCCGGCGTAGCTACATCCTCAACTACAATTTCATCGTCCAGCGGGACCTTGGAAAGAATTGGGCCGGACAAATGGGCTACGTGGCAAGCCGGGCGGTGCGGGTCAGCGGCCGGTTGAATCTGAACGCGGGCCAGGTGATCGGGCTCGATCGTGCAGGTCAGCCCTTGTTCCCGCGGTTCGGACGCGCGGTGGAGACCAGCATCGTGGACAGCATGGGCAATACCAACTACCACTCGATGCAGGCCACGCTCACAAAGCGGTTCTCCGGCGGCCTGCAGGCCAATGCTTCCTATACGTGGTCGAAAGCCATGGGATGGTGCTGCAACGACGATAACAATGGGGGCCCGCTGGTGCCAGCGTTGGCCTACACGAATCTGAACTATACGGTGCTGAACTTTGACCGCACGCACAACCTCCAGTTCACGGCGAACTACGAGCTGCCCTTTGGCAATGGACGGCGCTTTTCAGGTAACCGCGGGCTGAACCTCATCGCCGGGGGATGGCAGTTGAACACGCTCACCAGTATCATGACCGGCACGCCGGTCCGCGTCACCAGTGACGGCGGCAGCTTGCGGCTTCCTGGTAGCACCCAGCGCGCCGACCAAGTGAAGGCTGAGGTGGCTAAGCCCGGAGGAATCGGGCGCGGAAGCGCCTACTTCGACCCGTTTGCGTTTGCCCGCGTGGTGGAGCCCCGATTCGGCACGGCAGGCTTCAACAGCCTGCGAGGTCCCGGCTTCTTCAACAGCGACCTAGGCCTATTCCGGACGGTAAGCGTGAAAGAACGTTTTGCGGTCCAACTGCGCGCGGAATGGTTCAACTGGACGAACACACCAAAGTTCTCTAACCCTTCCGCCGCGATCAACAATCTGCTCACCAACCCGGACGGCATCTTCCGCGGCGGCGTGTTTGAGATCACGGGCACCAACTCCGCGGGGCGAGAACCCAACGGCGACCGGGTTCTCCGCTTGGGCCTGCGTGTCACCTTCTAATGCGCGTTTGCCAGGCTGCGGGCCCGCGACGCACCTTTACCGCCACCGCGGCGGCGCAAAATAGTGCAGAGACCAGCGACAGGCCGGCGGAGGCTTGTTGCTCTGGCGTGGGCCCGAACTCCAACTCGACCGGCACCGACTCGAGAACCGGGCGCAGTATCATGAAGCCCAATGCATCCTTGCCAATCGCAATGGCCTGCCCGCCTTGGGACGCTCGCCAACCCGGATGGTGGCTCATCAGGAAGGCCACCGGTGAATCACGCCGGACCGGTCCACTGATCGTAGCCCGGCTGCTGCCGCTGAATTCGACACGAAGCAGCGGACGCCTCTGGTCAATGACCGCCTCCGCCAAGGGGCGGATCGTATGCGGCGCGCCGCCTGCGTACCCCGTTACGATTTCGTCCTCGCGGATCTGATGCGCAAGTGAACGAAACGGCACGCGGTAGATGACGTCGTCGCCGTCCCTGTGGGCTGCATCGAGCAGGCTTTCCATACGTTGCGGCTCACGAAAATCCCGATAATGCTCTCGCGATTTGGGGCCGTGAATCACCAGATACTCCACACCCATGACCTGCAACTGCGTTAGCGCGTCGAGGCCTGACTCGCCCGGCTCGCTTCCGATCGCCGTGCGGATCTGGTAGGTCATGTGCAACGGAACCCGGTTGTCCAACCCCGACTCGAAAACTCCTCCGACCTGCGGAATCCGGAACCAGCTATTCAGTCGAAACCGTGTTCCGCCCGATACGAACACGCGCCCGGTCACTCCTTGCCTGGCCAGCCACTCGCCGACCCGATACTCCACCGTGGAATCGCGCGGAACGGGCCGGAGTTTGTCTTGGTCCAGGCGGACGAGGCTGCGCAACTGTCCGTGGCCCAGCACAACGATGACGGCCGCGGCCAGCGTGACAGCCGGTAGACGCCACCGGGGCCACCGGTCCGTGACCAGGCGAAGCACTTCCATCAGCCACAACCAGAAGAACAGGGCGAACTCGATGGCGTACCGGCGGGCTTCCGGAATGACGTTGATGCCCGCAGTATAGAACCCGCTCACCAACACACCGAAGAGCAGCGCCGAGAGCGAGAGGAACAAGGCGTAGCCGCTGGCGCCCAGGCGCCGGCCTACTGCCACCAATCCGGCGAGGCCGAGGAATCCCACGCCCGTCAAGAGCTTCTGTAGCCACCCGAACCGATAGCCGAACGCATCCGCCGGCCAGTTCCAGAGCGTAGTGCCGATCAAGTCGAAGGTGAGCCAAAACGCCGACAATACGTACGCCAGCAAGAGGCACGCCACCGCCCAGATCAAGTTCAGCCGCTCTTCAGGCCGCCGGCTCCACGCCGAGGAGATGAAGAGCACGGTAAGAATCGCGAGCGTCAGCGCGGCGACCCAATTGGTCAGGCACACGGTGGCATACAGCAGCGCGGCCACCAACGCGCGGCCGGAAGACGGAGCCAGCCGCGCCCGGTCGAGAGCCCATAGCGCCAACGGAGCCAGAGCAAGTCCGAGTGAGTGAGGTCCCTCCCCGTACTTGACCACCACCTGCAGGCGCCAGGGCAAGTAGGCGAGCCCGCGATCTTGATCAATGGCCTGGAACAGCCCATACTGCGGAGAGAGCAGCGCAAAGCAGAGCATGGCCGCGAAACTCCAACCCGGTGCGCCGGAGAAGCGAACGGCGAAGAGAAACCAGGTGAAGGGCACCAAGCTGGCGGCCACCAGGAAAACGAAACGGTTGGCATGAACGATGTCGTTAAACGGCAGTAAGTGAGAGAGTGCCGCGACGGTGTAGGGCACCACGGGCAGATACACGGACTGCGCCGGTTGTCCGCAGTATTGATATCGATTCCAGGCCCATGGATTCGGCTCGTCGCGAAAGAACGATGCCATCGACGCGTAGCCCGGCCCGATTGAGTCGCGATAGACGGTGTCTCCTGGCGAGAGTAGCGGCGCGACGGGAAGGATGCCGAGGATGAATAACGCCAGGGCCGCGGCGGCGGTCCTGGCCAGTTTGGCAACCGAGTCAGAACGCAAGCTTCAAACCAAACTGATTCGTGCGCATCTCCCGTGCCGATGAGATCTGCCCGAATTGGGCAGCGGTCAGGTTGGTGTTGGGAAAGCCCCAATTCACCTTGTTCGGGAAGTTGAACGACTCAAAGCGGAACTCCAGGTTCGCGCGCTCGCCGAAGTTGAACCGCTTGAGCATCGAAAAGTCCCAACCGACCAGCCCTGGCGAAATGTACACGTTGCGGGCCCGGTTGCCTTCGCGGAAAATGAGTTGATTGGCGCCGGCGCTGTCCAACGCCGTGCACGTAATGGCGGCCGAGCCGCGTCCGCTCGAGGCACGGCGGTAGAACTCGCCGGACGTAGGGTTATCCGCGAACAGTCTGAGTCCGGTAGCGTCACCGCGGCTACCCTGAGTGATCCCGGCCAGATCGCCGCAGTCTCCACCGTTGAATGGCGTGCCGGTTGCCAGGGTCAGGATGGTGCCGAGCGACCAGCCGCCCAGCACGGCGTTGCCGGCGGGTCCGAGATCTTTCTTGCCCTTGCCCAGGGGAATCTCGTAAAGCATGGAAGCCGTGACTCGGTGCAACTGATGGAATTGCGAAAGGCCTTTTTCGCTCCGGAAGTCGTAATTGTTCGCCGGGAAGAGGTTGTCCCCGTCGTTAGTGCGAATTGCCGAGCCGCCATCGATGGCGCGTGACCAGGTATAGCCCGCCAGATAGGTGAAGCCGCGACTAAAGCGCTGCTGCACCTTGATGATGCCGGAGTTGTAGTTGGAACTTACCACGTTGCCGATGGTCTGCAGCCGGCCATAGATGTTGCCACCCCAGGGGCGGCGCTGGTTGGCAGTGCGATTGTCGGCGACGCCGGTCCGATAGATCGGGTCGTTGTAGCCGAACATGCGCTGCAATTTGTGACCGTTGTTGCCTTGGAAGCCGACTTCGAGCAAGGTGGAACCTGTCAACTGGTGCTGCACATTGAGCAGGTATTGATGCACGTAGGCGGTGCGCCGGTTCACTTCGTTCGTAAACGTATAAAGGCCGCCCAGGCACAGACCGGTCCAACCCGCGCAGGTGCCGCTGTCGACGCCCTTCACGGCCCAGGGGTTGACGATGTTGGAAATCGGAATGGCATCCAGCGAACGGGCTGACTCGCGAAAGCCGAGGTTGCGGGCCATATCCCAAATCGGGTTGCCCGTGTCCTGCGCGTAGAACAAGCCGTAGCCCGCCCGTACCGTCCACTTGGCGCCGGGTTGCCAGGCGAGGCCGATGCGGGGCGCCCAGTCGTTGCGATCCTTCTTCACCGTGGCGCGGCCAAACAGGATGTCGTCGCCCGTCGCTTTGGGAATGTTATCCGCCAGCCGCACGTTCAGATCCTGGTGAAAGTCGCCAGGGCCGGGGCGGACCAGCACCGGGACCGGGCATTGCGGATCCAACGCGCGGCCGCCGTCCAGCACGCCGGTACAGAAGAACTGCGCGTTGAAGATGCCGCGATGCCGGTCGCGGAAGGGCGGCGTGAACTCGTAGCGCACGCCGACGTTCAACGTCAGGTTCGGACGCAGTTTGTAGGTGTCTTCAAGGTAGAACGCCTCGGACCATTGGCGAAATTGCGTGTTGGCAATACCCAGAGCGCGCGTGGATTCCTGGGCCCAACCCAGCAGGCCGGTCGCAAACGCCGAGCCCGTGCGCGAGATGTTGTTCGGGTCGCCCGTGTGCGTCGCCGCGAACTGGAAGAAGCCGCGAGGGAACTGATTGCCGATCTGATTGAAGCGCCGCGTGGCCAACTCGCCGCCGATCTTGATGGTGTGCTTGCCGCGCACCCAGTTGAGATTGTCGAGCAATTGATAGGTGCGGTTGCGGAGCACGAACGGCGCCTCGGTGGTCTCGCCCCAGCCCGACACGAAGTTGTTGCCGGCAAAGCCAATGGCCGGCGCGCCCCAGGCGGCCGCGATGGGTTCCTGCAGTCCGGGAATGTTGAGTTCCCGCGTGACGTTGCGCGTGTTGGCCAGCACGGTGGCGCGATCGTTGTCGAAAATGTTCGCGCCAATGCGGAGTTCGTTCACCACCGTGGGGGAAAACGTGCGCACGTTGGAGAACATGAACTGCCAGACCTTGGTCTTGGCGGTCTGGTCCTGGCTCGGGAAGGTCTGACCTTCGAGTACGGACTCATCGCCCCAACTCAGCCGCCCGAACCACTGCGACTTTACGCTCTCGTTGAAATCGATGCGCGAGGTGAACTGATCCCAGTTGGTCGGACTGGGGGCGTTGCGCACGTAGTTGAACGGGGCGGATCCGGCTACGGCGCCCGGGACATTGGGCAAGGCATAGAACTCCAGAACCTGCTGGAAAGGCCGCACGAAACGCGAGGAGGGGATGCGCTGGTTGGCGAACGGCACGGCGGTGAACCTCCCGTCGGCGCCTCGAGTCACAGTATTTGGGTCGAAGATGGGCAGGTGGTTGGAGCCGGAGAAGTCACCGGCGCGCATCGCCTCGTCGGCCACCGTAGCCCGGCTGATGGAGGCAACCCGCTGGCGCAGCCCTTCGTAGTTGGCCATGAAGAACAACTTGTCACGGCCGTTGAAGAGCTTCGGGATGGAAAGCGGACCGTCGACCGTGAAGCCGAATTGATTCCGGCGAAACGGATTCTTGACCGGCGCGAGCCACTGCTGAGCCTGGATCTTGTCGTGCCGCAGGAACTCGAACAGCACGCCGTGGTAGTCATTGGTGCCCGGCTTTGTGCTGACGTTGATCTGCGAGGGCGAGCGGCCAAATTCCGCCGAATAGACGCCAGTCTGGACTTTGAACTCCTGCAAGGCGTCGACCGAAGGGCGAACCACGAAGGTATTGAAGTTGATGTCGGTGTTTTCCACGCCGTCCAAGGTGAAGCGATTGAACTGCTGCCGCATTCCGGAAATCGACAGTGCCTGATTGGCGCGTTCACCGCCCTGCCGCCCGTTGGCCTGGCCGCCAGCGGGCATTTCGGCCGTGACGTTGGGGCTCAGCCGCACCAGTTGCAGATAGTTCCGTCCGTTCAGCGGCAGTTCGACAATGCGCTTCTGCTCGATAACCGTACCGGTGGCGGTGCTGGCGGTCTGCAGCATCTCGGCCGATGCCGCGACCTCCACCGACTCACTGACCGCTCCGACTTCCAGCGCAAAGTCTACCCGCATCACGTCGCCCACCTGCAGAATTCGTTCGGCGGCCACGGAGGCTTTGAACCCCCGTGCCTTGGCCTCCAGCTTGTAGCGGCCCGGCACCATGAACGGAACGGAGAAGGCGCCGGAGTCGTTGGTGGTCGCCTGGCGTAGTTGATTCGTTGCCAGGTTTGTGATGGTTACTTCGGCGCCAGCGACGGCGGCGCCAGATGGATCCGTGACCGACCCGGTGATTTCACCGTAGGTTTGGGCGAGCAGAGAGCCTGCGGAGAGGATTGCGCTCAACAGGACGATTGACTTCATTTTCTTCACCCTCAAGGGCCCAGCAATCGTAACGCGCTTCGCGCCCATCGCCGCCGACCCCATAGCTGTGAAACTTTACTCTCTGTGAACAACGATGTCCATACGGGGATTTCTGTATTCCATCGGTCGCTGCTGTGCCGATGACCAAGCCGGACGGCAACGGTTCAAGAAACCAACCCGCGGCGAACAGCGCTCAAGACCAGTTCGGCGATTCCGTGCAGATCCATTTTTTCCATGATGCGCGTCCGATGCGTCTCCACCGTGTGCACGCTGATTCCCAGGTCTGCCGCGACTTGCTTGCTTGCGTTGCCTTCGGCCAGCAGTTGGTAGATGTGCCGCTCGCGCTCCGTGAGCCGCAGGTACGGGTCGCCGATCTCCGGCGGCAGTCCGTCGGGGTTCATCCTCTTCTTGAGCGTCTTCGCGACGGATGGACTGAAGAAGGCCTGGCCAGCCTGCACTTTCCGGATCGCTTCCAGTAGCCCCTGCTCCACCGAGTCTTTCAACAGAAACCCGCGCGCGCCAGCCCGGACTGCACCGACGACGTAGCGTTCGTCGCTGTACATGCTCAGAATCAGGATCGCCGTTGGCGGGCTTTGTGCGACGATCTCCGCGGTCGCTGCAATGCCGTTGATTCCCTTCATCCCGATGTCCAGAATCGCCACGTCCGGGCGGTGCTCCCGGGCCAGGTCAATGGCCTCCGCTCCCGAATTGGCCTCCGCCACCACGGCCATGTCGCGCTGCTCTTCAAGAATGCGCCGCGTGCCAGCCCGGAACAGAGCGTGGTCGTCCGCCAGGAGCACGCGAATCAAGCCTGCGCCGCTCCCCATGCGGAAGCCGTCAACGCAGGAACCGGAACGCCGGCGCCCACCGGCAGCGACAGTACGACTTTGGTGCCTGCCCCTGGCGCGGACGCGACCGTCAACCCACCGCCCACGGCCAAGGCTCTTTCGCGCATTCCCAGCAGCCCCAGTTGCGAGCCTGGCCTGCGCGTGCGTGGAGGCTCGGCTTGAAAACCCGCGCCATCGTCCTCCACGGTGACGGTCAGCCCTCCATCCGAGCGCACCGCCGAGATGGTCACATTGCGGGCCTGGGCATGTTTCTCGATGTTGTGCAGCGACTCCTGCAGAACCCGGAAAACGCACGTCGCCTGCGCCTCGCTCAACCCGGCTACTGCGTCGTCCGACATCGCGACGTGGCAGGGAATAGCGGAGCGATCCGCGAAACCGTCGGCCAACCAGCGGATGGCGGGGCCGAGCCCCATGTCGTCCAGTAGCGAGGGGCGCAGCAGCGCCGACATGCCTCGCACCGAGGCCATCGCGCGCTCGGCGATCTCCCGAGCCTTGGCCAGGCGCTCCAGCGCGGCCGGGGCGGTAGCACGGCACAGCGGTTCGGCGCGGGCCACCTCCAGCCGGAGTGTGGCCAGTGCCTGGCCGATTTCGTCGTGCAATTCACGGGAGATCCGGCTGCGTTCCTCCTCTTGAATCGCCATCAGGCGGGCCGACAACTCACTGAGTTCCGCGCGGCCCCGGGCGAGCGCCAGGTTTTGCTCCGCGGTCTCCCGTTCGAGCGACTCCGAGTGAGACAGGCTCAGCCACACCACCAGAAAGCCGAGCAGTCCACAGCCTGCCAAAATCGCCGACAACTGCGCCGTGGCCAGGCGCTGGGTATCGGCGAACTCCTGCTCGTTCCTCTTGAGCGCTTGCTGAGCCAGTTCCGAGAACTGACGGAGCAGGTCCGCCACCGCATTGCGCCGGGGCACGACTTGGGTCTGCACAAACGTGAATTTCTCGTTGGGGCCAAAACCGGCGCTCGTCTCCGGCAGCCGCAAGAGCGTATCCCAGAACGAATGTAGCTTGGCGTTGAACTCCTCGGCCCCCGCGTGAGGCTCCGATGCCGCCAACTGTTGGTGCAGTTCTGAGGCGGCCTGCTGAAGCTCGACGATTTGGCCGCGATAGATAGCGTCGCGATCGCTGCGCGGGTCAAGGAGGAAATCACGGGCGGTGATGGACGCAAGCAAAAGAGTCCGGCGCAGGCGGTAGCGCAGGTCTTCCTGTTCCACGCGCCGATGGTAGATGCCCATGGTCTCGGCGGAATAGCTGCGCTGGACCCGGTAGCTCATGGATACCGCGGCCAGCAACAGCAAGAGCACCAGCCCAAACCCAAGCCGAATGACGGTTCGTTTCGACAGTTTCACCGATTTGCTCACCCCAGCCAATACGGTTGCCCGCTTGGCACTCTTGCAATCAGCATAGGCCACCCTGCGCACGCCCGCAAGCGAATTCCAAGGTTTACCCGCGCGTACAGAAGTTCCAGTATTTCAAAGAACAGCGGTTTCTCAGTACGCTCGATGGAAGTGGACTGCCGGTCGCCCATCCGCGTCTTGCTCGCCGATGACAACCTGGAGTTCGTCCGCAGCCTTCGCGCACTGTTGAACGGACAGAGGGACCTGGAAGTGATCGGCGAAGCCTATTCGGGTCCTGAGACCGTGGCTCAAGCCATGGATCTCTGTCCCGATGTGGCCGTCCTCGACGTTCGGATGCCCGGCTTGAGCGGAATCGAAGCGGCGGGGGCCATCGCGGCTTCGGGACTGCACACCGCCGTGCTGATCCTATCGATATCCGTGGACCGTCAGTACGTGTTGGCGGCGGTGAAGGCCGGGGCGGCCGGCTACCTGTCCAAGGAATCCAGTGGGCAAGACCTGATCTCTGCGATACGCGCGCTTGCCAAGGGCGGCTCCTGTTTCCTGCCCTTGCCGAGCTGCACGGAAGCGGTGACCGATACAGAAATCCCCGTATAGCGAGACGGCCACCTTCCGGCTAAGGGTCGACGCAAAAACAACTACTCAGTCGTAGTCGTACTTGGATCAATTGAGCAGCCCAGTCACTCCTGCGCCGCTCGGGGTCGTTGACGCTGTAGACCCAGTAATCATTACATCCAGACGC
>VFZO01000194.1 GCA_016871155.1 Acidobacteriota bacterium
CGCTTCGACCGCTACGTCTCCGGCGATTGTCGAAAAAATGGCCACCGCCGATCCTCGCATCCGGCTGTTCCAACAACCGAAAAACATGGGCAAAGGCGCCGCCATTCGCCGGGCCATCGACGAAGCCCGCGGCGAGTATTCCATCATCCAGGACGCGGATCTGGAGTACGACCCTGTGGACTATCAGCGCATCTTGCGACCGCTCGTCGACGGCCGCGCCGACGCTGTATTCGGTTCGCGCTTCGCCACCAGTGAGGAGCGCCGGATTCTCTACTTCTGGCATTCGCTCGCAAACCAGTTGCTCACCCTGTCGTGCAACGTCGTCAGCGACCTGAACCTCACCGACATGGAGACTTGCTACAAGGCGGTTCGCACGCCGCTGCTGCAGAGTATTCCGCTGAAGAGCGAACGGTTCGGCATCGAACCGGAACTGACCATCAAGCTGGCCAAGCGGCGCGCCCGCATCTTCGAAGTGCCCATCAGCTATAACGGCCGGACCTACGAAGAAGGCAAGAAAATCGGCCTTTCCGACGCGTTCGACGCCGCCTTCACGATTCTTCGCCACGGCCTCTCCCAGGAGGTCTATAAGGACCATGGGCAGCAGATCCTCCACGCGTTTTCGCTGACGCCGCGTTTCAACCGGTGGATGGCCGACACCATTCGCCCCTACGTCGGCTCACGCGTCATGGAGTTCGGCGCGGGTATGGGAAACCTGACGCGGATCCTGTGCCCCACGCGCGATCTGTACGTAGCCAGCGACATCGACAGCGAACACCTGAGCCGTTTGCAGACACGTCTTTCGAACTTCCCGCAACTCGCCGTGCACCCGGGCGATCTCGAGCAGCCCGATCAGTTTTCGCCGTACGAAGACCGGTTGGACACGACCGTGTGCCTGAACGTCCTGGAGCACGTGAAGGACGACATGCAGGGCCTCAGGACCATGCGCCGCGTGCTGGCTCCGGGCGGCCGGGCGATCGTCCTGGTTCCGGAGGGGCAGAGTGTCTACGGGCGTCTCGACGAGGTCCTGGGCCATTACCGCCGCTATTCGAAGGAAGAACTGGCCGGCAAGATGAAGGACGCCGGTTTCGAGGTCGAAGACGTGCTGAGCTTCAACCGTATCTCCCGCCCCGGCTGGTACGTCACCGGCAAGATATTGAAGAAGGAAACCGTCGACCCATTCCAGCTTCAGGTATTCGACCGGCTGGTTGGCCTTTGGAGGATGATCGACGGCGCGCTCCCCTGGTCGCCGACGTCGATCATCGCCATCGCCAGAAAAGTCTAAGCTGATATACTCCCCCGGTACGTGCCGCTTGTCGCCTACCTGTGGGTTGCCTTCGCGCTGAACTATGTGGATCGCCAGATGGTCTACTCCATGTTCCCGGCGTTGACGGCGGACCTCGGCTTCACGGGCGCGAAGCTCGGTCTCATCGGCAGCGTCTTTCAGTGGGTCTACACACTCTCCATGCCGGTGGCCGGCCGCCTCGCCGATACCATGCGGCGCGACGTGCTGCTGGTGGCGAGCCTCGTGCTCTGGAGTCTGGCCACGCTCGGTTGCGGCATGTCGGCGTCCCAAAACGAATTCTTGGCCTGGCGCGCCGTCATGGGGCTCACCGAGTCGCTCTACTATCCAACGGCGCTGGCCGTCATCGCCGGCCACTACGCGGAGTCGCAGCGCTCGCGTGCCATGGGCATTCATCAGTCGGCACAACTCTGTGGCGTCGTCTTCGGCGGCTGGTATGGCGGCTGGGCGGCCGACCATGCCGGCTGGCGGCAGGCGTTCTACGTTGCCTGCGCGGCCGGCGTCGCCTACAGCCTGGTCCTGTGGCTGGGCGTGCGCGGCAGCAAGGCCGGAGCCGGAACACCGCGAAGGGGGCAATTCACGGCGCTCCTGCGCTCGAAATGCTACCTGGCGCTATGCGGCGCGTTCTCCGCCTTCTGTGCCATTCAGTGGATATTCCTCGCCTGGTTCCCAACCTTCCTGCAGGAGCGCTTCCATCTCTCCATGACCGATAGCGGCTGGAACGCGACCCTCTTTGTCCAGGGCGCGACCATCGCCGGCATTCTCGGCGGCGGCGCTCTCGCCGACCGGCTGCGCGTCCGGTTCCGCGCCGCGCGCATGCATGTGGCGGCTGCCGGCGTCCTGCTTTCGGCGCCCTTCGCCTACTTCACCTTCTCGGCCGCCTCGCTCGACTCGGCCCGTCTCTTCTCCGCTATCTTCGGCCTGTTCGCGGGCCTGCTCTCCGCCAACGCCTTCGCCGCCGCCTACGACGTCATCGGCGCCGAAAACCGCGGCCTCTCCGGCGGCGTGCTGAACATGACCGGCGGCATCTCGTCGACCGTCACGATCTACCTGGCCGGGCTGACCAAGGACACCATCGGATTCTCCGGCCTGCTCGCGTGGATGATGGGCATCGCGATCGTCTGCGCCACGGTTCTGGGGCTCACCGCCTATTCGAAATTCGACGAGGAACGGATATGAAACTCCTCCCGCTCGTGGCGCTTGCCGTCTTCGCGGAGGACTGGCCGCGCTTTCGCGGCCCCAATGGTACCGGCATCAATGATCGCCATCCCCTTCCCATCCGGCTCGAAAACCCGCACTGGAAGGCCGCCGTGCCGGAGGGCCTCTCGTCCCCGGCCGTGCTCGGCGATCGCATCTACCTGACAGCCTCCAGCGGCGAAGAGCTGCTGACCCTCGCCCTGAACAAGTCCACGGGCAAAGAGGTGTGGCGCGCCGCGATCCGCCGGCCGCGCGCCGAAACACTCCACAAACTCAACCACCCAGCCGCAGCGTCCGTCGCCGCCGATGCGGCGAATGTCGTTGCGTTCTTCACCGACTTCGGACTCATCGCCTATAACGCGCAGGGCAAGGAGCGCTGGCGCGTTCCGATGGGCCCTTTCAATAACATCTACGGCATGGGCGCGTCCCCGATTCTGGCCGGAGACCGCGTCATTCTCATCTGCGACCAGAGCGCGGGCTCCTTCGCCGCCGCCTACTCCATTCGCAACGGCGAACAGTTGTGGCGCACACCGCGCAAGGAGGCGTTGAGCGGACACTCCACGCCGGTTCTCTATCGCGACTGGATCCTCGCCCCGGGCAGTTTCACGATGGACGCCTACAATGTCCGCACCGGCAAGATCGCCTGGGCCGTCGATGGCTTGCCCAGCGAAATGAAATCGGTGCCGGTCATCGACGGCAGCATGGTGTACGTCCACGGCTTCAACACACCGGAGAATGACGCCGGCAAGCTTCTTACAATCGGGCCATTCGCGCAGTACGACGCCGACGGCGATGGCCGTATCGACAGGCAGGAAGCGCCCGAAGGCAGCGCCCGCCGGAACTTCGAATACATCGATCTCAACGGCGACAAGTTCATGGACGCCGCCGAGTGGGAGCAGTACCGCAAAACGATGCGCGCCGAAAACGCGCTGCTGGCCTATGAGATTGGCGGCGGGCTGAAGTGGCGTTTCTCGCGCTCGATTCCACAACTGCCGTCTCCGCTCGTCTACCGTTCCGTGGTCTACATGCTCAACGAAAGCGGTGTGCTGACAACGCTCGACGCGGCCACGGGGAAACTCCACAAGCAGGCACGTCTGCGCGGCCAGGCCGATCGCTACTACGCATCACCCGTGGCGGGCGACGGCAAGATCTACATCGCCAGCCACACCGGCCAGGTCACGGTTCTAAAGGCCGGCCCTGAGCAGGAGATCCTCTTCAGCGCAAACCTGGACAGCGAGATCCTGGCCACGCCGGCGCTCGCCGGCGGCCGCGTTCTGATCCGTACGAAGAGCTCGCTGCTGTCCTTCTAAGCCCGGCCAAGAATTCTCTTGACGCGCGGATGCATTCGCCGTATTCTCTAATTGAACATGTTCAATTGAACGTGTTCAAATAAGGAGAATCTGATGTACATCGTACACACGTACCTGCTTTACCTCGCGATCTCTATCGCCGTCACCGTCTGGGTGGCGCGTACTCTGCACCGCAACGGCCATACATTCCTGGTCGAGGCGTTTCATGGCAACAACGAACTCGCCGGGTCGGTGAACCATCTGCTCGTAGTCGGGTTCTATCTCTTGAACTTCGGATGGATCGTCTGGACCCTCCGCACGTATCAGGAAGTCCTGACGGTCCGGGCGCTCATGGAACTGTTGAGCGACAAGATCGGCACCGTTCTGATCGTGCTCGGCATCATGCACTTTTTTAACCTGTTCCTGTTTAGCCGCATGCGCCGGCGGGCTCTCGACCGCCGCCCGGACGCTCCGCCGCCGCTGCCGCCGAGCGGATATCTGTATCCTCGCGAGAGCGCGCGATGACCGCGTTGAACGTGTACTACGACGCGCGTTGCGGCCTGTGCGTGACGCTGGCGCGCTGGATCGCCGGCCAGCGGCAGATCGTGCCCCTGCGCTGCATCCCGAAGACCGAGGGCGTAGACGATCTCGTGATCACCGCCGACACCGGTGAGTACTGGCGCGGTGAGGCGGCCTGGCTGATGGCCATCTGGGCGCTCGCCGAAACCCGTCCCTGGGCCTACCGGCTCAGCTCGCCCGGCCTGCTGCCCATGGCCCGCCAGATGTTCGCGACGCTTTCGGAGAACCGTGCGCTGCTGTCGCAGTGGTTCGGTCTGCGGAGCGACGAGGAACTCGCCGCGCGCCTGCGAGGTGTTAAAGTACCCGGTTGCACGCTATGAGCAAACTCTCCCGAAAGGGCCCGGAAACTCTTGAGAAGATCCTGGAGGCGGCGCTGGACCTCTTCCGCGAAAAAGGTTTTGAAGGCGCCAGCATGCGCGACATCGCCAACCGCGCGGAGGTGTCGACGGGCCTGGCCTACTACTACTTCAACTCCAAGGACGCGATTGTCCTGGCCTTTTACGACCGCGCCTACCGGGATCTGCTCCCAAAGCTCGAAGAGGCGCAGACCGGCAAGAAGCTCGCGGAGCGTCTGGAAAGATTGATCGCCGCCAAATTCGAGTATTTCGCGCCGAACCGCCGGTTTCTCGGGGCACTGATGGGTCACGCGGCGGATCCGGCAAGTCCGCTCTCGCCATTCGGAGAGCCGTCGCGAAAGATCCGCGACGCGGAGATTGAGCATTTCGCGCGAGCGCTGCGGGAGACCCAAACATCCGTGGCGGCGGACCTGGAGCCGCACCTGCCGAAGTTGCTTTGGATGTACCAGATGAGCCTCATCCTTTTCTGGATGTACGATGCTTCGGAGAATCAGGCGCGGGCAACCCGTCTACTGACGGCCAGTCTGCGAATGGCGGTCATGCTCATCCGCCTCGCCGCGCTTCCGCTGATGAAACCGGCGCGCAAAGTAGTGCTCGAGCTCGTGGAGATTGTCGAAAGCTAGGCGCCTGACAATCGCGCACGCAGCTCCCGGTAGGTCCCCAGGATCGACACGTGGTTGAGGGGAAACTCCAGGTAGACGTGCAACAGGCTCAGGCAGAATAAAACGCGAACCCCAATCACATAGTCGTACGCGTAGACGCCAACCGCCGCCAGCCACAGTACCGCGACAGCCGTCAGGCGCACGGCACCGGCTTCATGCCACTTGATGATGGACGTCTTCGAAAACCAGTTGAAGTAGTGGTACGTGTACGCAAACGCGATGAAGCGCATCAGAGCGTATCCGGCCGCGGACTGGAACACCGCCAGCCCGGCCGCGCCGCCTTCGGCCCGCGTTTTCGGAACGTCGATTCCAAGCACCGCCAGATTCAGGTGCGAGAAGCCCAGCCAGTACCGGACCACCACGAACGGCGAAGGCTCCCAGCGCGTTGGATCCAGGAACACACAAACCAAGGGACACAGTAGAAACACGCCGAAGGCTGCATACCCGCTGGCGCTCTTCTCCTTCAGCGCGCCAAAAAGCATGAAGAAGCCGGTGAACACATAGACGTGAACCAGCGTGGGAACAAACAGGCCCATCAGCGCAGCCGCGGCGCCAAACAGATGCAACAGCAGCAGGGAGAGGCCGGTGACGACGGCGAGTCCGAACGCGCGGTACTTCGCATTGTCCGTCAAGACCAGCACCAGCGCTCCGCCGAAGGCGACGGCGGTATAGACGGCGAAGGAAAACGAGACGCTCTGCGCGGCCGACGGCGCCGGTGTCAGGAACGCCAGCACCGCCAGCAGCAGCAGAACCCAAACACCGCCGCGGCCTTTGATAAAGAACGACCGTTTTTGCAGCCACGAGATCTCGGTCAGGTAGTGCGCGGGGCCCAGCACGGCGTACGCAAAGAGGAACAGTTCGAACGGAACGAACAACGCGACGCCGCACGCGGCCAGCATAAGTCCGATGTTCAGGTAGTTGACACGATCCATCCGCTCATTAGAAAGCGTACCGCAGCGCGAACTGAATCTCGCGCGCCGGACGGGTGGCGGTGATCGAGCCAAAGTTATTTGCCGTGCGGTTGCCCACGGGCGGTTCAAAATTCGTCTTGTTCAGGAAGTTAAACGCTTCCATTCGGAATTCCAGCTTGTGCCCTTCGACGATCCGGAAATCCTTGTGGAGTCCGAAGTTCATCTGGTGGTAGCCGGGGGCCCGGACAATGTTGCGTCCGGCATTGCCAAAGGGCCGCGACACGTCGGTGGGTACGGTGACGGTATCCGGGCTCAGCCAGCGGGCCGGAGAACGCTGGCCCTCCGGCAGAACGGGATTGCCGCTAATGTTCGGCCGGTAGGTGGGCGCACCGGACACCTGAAACGCCGCGGCGGGACCGTAGCTCAGGTTCAACGGAACACCGGACGCGGCAAAGTTGATCACCGAAAGCCGCCAGCCGCCCAGCACGCCGTCCGCCGCGCGATTCCAGCCGTCGCCGAACTTGTGGCCCTCGCCGAACGGCAGGTCCCACAGCAGGGTCGTCGTGTTGTTGAACGGCTGGTCGTAGCCGGAGAGGCCCTTCTCCTGTTCGAGCGCGCGAATGTTCACGCGGGAGTTGTCGCCGTTTTGCGCCTCCAGATGGCCGGATGCATTGTCGATGGCCTTTGACCAAGTGAACGAATTGAGGAAATAGAACCCGCCCGAAAAACGCTTCTCCAGCTTCGTCTGGAAGGCATGGTAATCCAGGTAGCCGCCGTCGAACGCCGATTGGATAAAGCCAAACGCCTGAATCGGCCGCCGGGCCTGCAGCGCCAGATTCTCGCCCACGTTATTTGGCCGCGCCTGATTCAGGTCGCCGAGGATCATGAGCTTGTTGGCCGATGTCCCCACATAGGCAACGTCCAAAACCCAGCTCTTCATCAACTCCTGCTGAATCGTTACGTGCCAGTTCTGGTTGTAGCCGGAGCGCAGGTTCTTGGGAATGTGATTCGTCCGGACGTTCACCTGCCGGATATTCGCGAGCGACAGGAAGTTGTTCGGGTAGCCCTGCTCGGTCGTACGGAAGCACGTGCCAGGACCCTGATTCTGATTTGCGCAGAGCGCCAGTCCGCCATTCACCGATGGCGGCAGTTGCGCGTCCACGGTAGGGTTCAGCACGAACGGCAGGTTGTAGGCCAGCAGATTTTCTCCGCCCAAACGGTTGAAGTGAATGTAGCTGACGCCCCAGGCGGCGCGGATCACTGTCTTCGGCAGCATTGTGTAGGCCATGCCAACGCGCGGCGCCCAGTTGTTCCAATCCGGATTCACCAGGGCGCGGCCGGCTATGGAGCCGTCCTTGGCCTGGAAGGTCGTGTTATTCGAAGGATCGAAGTTGGTTAAGGCGTTGGTCTTCTCGAACTGCGGGGTGGCGAATTCGTAGCGGATGCCCAGATTCAACGTCAACTTGCGGGACACCTTGAAGTCGTCCTGCAAATAGAAGAAGTTCATCCACTGCCGGTAGTTGACGATGTTCGGCGTGTTGAGCGTGTAAGCGTTGCGGGCGCCGTAGAAGAAGTCCGTGAGGAACTGCAGGTTGTTGTTCGCGGTTCCGGGAATCTGCGAATAGCGGCCGGAATAGGAGTCGCGGCCGGATTTTGGATTGAAGTCGTCGATCTGCGTGGCCACGCGCTGATACTCCCATCCGGACTTTAGCGTGTGTTTACCCAGCACCTTGACGTAATTCACCTTCGGGTTGATGACATCCGGATTCTGGAACTGGGGATTCGACTCCTGCACGCCAAAAGCCGTATAGCCGTTCACGGCCTGGCGATAGACGCCGCCGGTGAAACGCTTGTCGTTTGGCGCGTTCGGAATGTTGAGCTTCTCGGCCAGCGTGCCGGTTCCGACGAACACCGGAAACTTTCCGCCATCGGTGCGCGAAACACCCAGGCGGAACTCCCAAATCGAAGTGGGGCTCGCGGTCCACGTGGTTCCGAAGGCCAGTTGTTTATTTTCCACGCGCACGCTGCCATTGGAGTCGCCGCCGGAGGATCCGGGAATGGCGGGTGGCTCGAAGTTCTCCATCAACCGGTGCGAGTATCGGCCAAACGCATTCCACTTCGAGTTGAAGTAGTGATCGTAGCGGAAGTCGCCCTTATCGTTGCGGTCCGTACGCAGAGGCTGCGTTTCCAAGTTGTTCGAAATTCCGGGGCGATTCGGATCGGGCAGGCCCGCCATCACCTCCGTGGCCCAGCGCGTAATCTGCGAACGCGGGACGACGCCGTTCGATATAGGCGCGCCGTCGATCGGATTCCGGACCGCGATGCCGACGTTGCCGTTCATCTGATCGCGCGTGGGAATCGTGGCGAACGTAATGCGCTTGGTGTTGCGGCGGTAGCCTTCGTAGTCGGCGAAGAAGAACATCTTTTCCTTCACGATGGGGCCGCCGAACGCGAACCCATATTGGTTCTGAATGAGGGTCGGTTTCCGATTGTTCACGGGCTTGAAGAAGCCGGTGGCATTGAGAGCGGTATTGCGCAGATACTCCCAGGCCGCGCCGTGAAACGAGTTGGTGCCGCTGCGAATCGAGGCGTTGATCACCGCGCCGCCCGCGCGGCCGAACTCCGCGGAGAAGTTGTTCGTCTCAAGCCGGAACTCCTGGACTGCGTCCGGGGAGAGCTGCACAACCTGATTGGAGAAACCTTGGTTCGAGGTGCCGTAGGAGTTGTTGTCCACGCCGTCGATAACGAAGTTGTTTTGCGAGCTTCGCATGCCGTTCACGTTGAAGGAGGCGTCGCGCGAATCGGCGATACCGCTGCGGCGAACGCCGGGCGCAAGCAGCGCGAGATCGGCATAGGCGCGTCCATTCAGCGGCAGGTTGACCACCTGCGTCGCACCCACAACGGTGCCGCGCGAGGAGGTGTCGGTTTCCAGCACCGCAACCGCGTCGGTGACCGTGACGCTTTCGGACGTGGCGCCCACTTCCAGCTTGAGATCGACACGCTGCCGGGCGTTGACGGTGACGGTGAACCCGTTGGCAACGCCGCTCTTGAATCCTTTGGCCGAGGCCTCAATCTTGTATGAGCCCGCCTTCACGTTAAAGAACTGGTAGTTGCCGGAGTTATCGGTTTTCGTCCGTTGGGAGACACCGGTCTGAGTATTGGTCAGGGCAATCTCGGCGCCGGTGAGTGCGCCGCCAGTGGCGTCGAGAACGGTTCCAAGCACCTGAGCGGTGTCAAATTGAGCGAACAATGCGGCGGCAAACGCGGCCAGAGCGAGCAGTTTCCTCATATGCACTAGGGTAGCGCTTCGGCATTGCAATGGAGTGAAGCGCCGATGGTAATATGGTCGAGCTATGTCTCAGATCAAAGGTCCAGCTCTGTTCCTCGCGCAATTCATGGGGGATGCCGCGCCGTTCAATTCCCTGCCCGCCATTTCGGCCTGGGCGAAGTCGCTCGGCTATAAGGGCATTCAACTCCCGTCGTGGGATAGCCGGATTATGGACCTGAAGAAGGCCGCCGAATCGAAGACCTATTGCGACGATCTGAAAGGCCAGGCCAACGGGTTGGAGTTCACGGAGCTGGCGTCGCACCTGCAGGGGCAGCTCGTCGCTTCCCACCCGGCTTACGACGAGATGTTCGACATCTTCGCCGCGCCCGAAGTGCGCGGCAACCCCGCGGCCCGCAGCGCGTGGGCCACCGAGCAATTGAAACTGGTCATCAAGGCCTCCGCCAATATGGGCCTTAAGGTGACGCCCTCGTTCACCGGCGCGGTTTTGTTCCCGTACATCTATCCGTGGCCGCAGCGGCCGGCGGGTTTGGTGGAAGAAGGCTTCAAGGAATTGGCGAAGCGCTGGAAGCCGATCCTGGATTGCGCCGAGGAGCACGGCGTCGACTTTGCCTACGAACTGCACCCAGGCGAGGACTGCTATGACGGCGCAACCTTTGAGATGTTCCTGGAAGCCACGGGCAACAGCGGCCGCGTGAACATCAACTACGATCCGTCGCATTTCATTCTCCAGTGCCTGGACTATGTCGGCTTCATCGACGTCTACGGTTCCCACATCAAGGCATTCCATGTGAAGGACGCCGAGTTCCGGCCGTCGGCGAAGGCGGGCGTCTACGGCGGCTACCTGGGCTGGAAGGAGCGTCCCGGCCGTTTCCGTTCGCTGGGCGACGGACAGGTGGACTTCAAGCAGATATTCACGCGGTTGACGGCGGTTGGCTACAGTTCCTGGGCGGTGCTGGAATGGGAGTGCTGCTACAAGGACGCCGCGCAGGGCGCGGCCGAAGGCGCCCCGTTCATCGCGTCGCACCTGATCGACGTGCCGGCCAAGGCGTTCGACGATTTCGCCGGCGCGGACTCGGACACGGCGCGGAACCGGAAGATTTTGGGGTTGAGCTAGGCACAGCGCCGGACACTTTCGGCCATAGATCGTGCGGATTCGTCGATAATAAGCGTAGAGCCATGCACACACGGGTTCCAAGACGTCTGGTCGGCGTGGATCTTTTTGCCGGCGCCGGCGGGATGAGCTTGGGTTTTGAGCAGGCGGGAATCGATGTAGCCGCAGCGGTGGAGTTCGATCCCATCCATTGCGGTGTCCACGAATTCAACTTTCCGAATTGCTCCGTAATTTGCAAGAGCGTTGCGGAAATAACCGCCTCCGAGATTCGGTCGCAATCTCGAATCGGCGACGCGGATGTCGACGTTGTATTTGGAGGCGCGCCTTGCCAGGGCTTCAGCATGATGGGCAAACGCGCTCTCGACGATCCTCGCAACTCTCTGGTCAAGCATTTTGTCCGAGTCGTCGCCGACTTAAAAGCCCGGTATTTTGTCTTCGAAAACGTGAAAGGTCTCACGATCGGAGCCCATAAACGGTTCCTCGACGAGATCATGCGGGAATTTGCTGGGAACGGGTACAACGTCGTCCAGGAGTATCGAGTCCTCAATGCGGCGGAGTACGGAGTTCCTCAGGTTCGACACCGCCTATTTTTATACGGCGCGAAGAAGGGCCTTCCTTTGCCCGTCTACAAGGCCCCAACCCACTCCCCTGCCTACCGGAGAGGAGCGGCGGCAAACATCGATCTTTTTCGAGTCAAGACGCCATCGGTTTGGGATGCACTTAACGGCCTTCCGGAAGCCGACCAATTTGAGGAGCTTCTGGAACGGGATTGGGTCCGCACGCGATTCGGTGCTTCCAGCGAGTACGCCTCCATACTACGCGATCCCTCAACCGATCCGGCGGACTACTCCACTCATCGCGAGTTGGACGGCACTCTTCTCAGTTCCAGCATGCGGACGGTTCACACCGAGTTATCGAAGAGCCGGTTCAAGAACACGAAACATGGCGAGACCGAGCCGGTCAGCCATTTCTTGAAGCTCGATCCGGCCGGGCTTTGCAATACTCTGCGTGCTGGCACTGCCAGCGACCGGGGCGCGTTCACCTCGCCACGGCCAATTCATCCGTTTTCGCCCCGATGCATTACGGTGCGAGAGGCCGCCAGACTTCACTCTTATCCGGACTGGTTTCGATTTCACGTCACGAAGTGGCATGGTTTCCGTCAAATCGGAAATTCCGTGCCGCCCCTGCTTGCTAGAGCGGCGGCGACTCCTATCGTCGAGTGCCTAAGTGTCCCGGTAAGAAAGCCGGATCATGTCTTGCCCCTTTCGCGGCCGGAACTATTATCCATGGACATGACAGCGGCCTCGAAGTACTACGGTGTGCCGTTCGAGACAATTCCCCAACGGAACCGGTAAGCTGAGGTGTGCCTCCGGCGAAGCGCGCAACAAACAGATACACTGCCCTTGTCCGAGAAGTGTTCGTCCGGCATTACAAAAAGGGGATTCGGGGGCCATTAGCTTTGGAGACCGATGCCGCCCAGCTGCCCG
>VFZO01000195.1 GCA_016871155.1 Acidobacteriota bacterium
TCCCGCCCGACGCGATGTCGATATTGGCCGTGGTCCGCCTTGGGCTCGTGAAAACCGAGGCTCACGCCCAGCAGTCCGCTGCCAGAGCTACGTCCTACTCTGTTGTTCGATTTCCTGTCAGCCCCTTAGCGTGGCGGCCACTCAGGTCCGTCAACTGCAGACGGAACGCGTCGCGGTCCTGCTCCACGGCCGCAAGACGCAGCGCCCAGCGAGACTCAGACTCGGACGTAGCCCGGGCGAGTTGCTGCTTGAGTCCGGCGATCTGCTGCTCGTAGGCCGCGTCATCCGCCTTGTCGCCAGCCTCAGCTTCGAAGAGGCTTCGCTGCGTCCCGGCCAGTTGAGAACGTAGCTCGGCAATCTGCTTCCGGCAGGCAGCGTCCTTGGCCTCGCCGTCGGCGGCGGCTTGCGCCAGTTGCGCCCGCACTTCGTCGAAGCGCTTCTCCCATTCCGCCGCGGCGGGCCGGCCGTCGGACTCCGCCTTCATCGCTTCGCCGCGCGCCGCGCTCAACTGAGCACGGAGATCGGCGAGGCTCTTTTCATAACGGGCGCCGCTCGACTTGTCGGCTTCGATGAGTTGCTCGATGCGCTCTTTGAGTCCGGCGATCCTGGCGGCGTAACTGGCAGCATCCGCCTCATCGCCGGCGGCAGCTTTGGCCAGATGCGTATCCGCCGCGGCCAGTTTGGTTTCGAGCATGGCGACCTGGGTGGTGTAGCTTGCGGCGGCGGCAGCGGCAGCAGCCAGACGCTCTTCGAGCTCGGCGATACGGTGTTCATAAGCGGCATAACGCGCATAGCTCGCCTTGCCGGCCTCCACCGGTTGCTCAATCCGCGCTTTCAGTTCGGCGATCTTGGCTTCATTGGCGGTATCGCCGGCCCGGTCATCCGATTCGGCCCTGGCGGTTTCGCTGCGCGCCGCGCTCAACTGCGCGCGCAGGCCGGCCAGGCTCTTCTCGTAAGCGGCGTCGCTCGCTTGGCCTGACTCCACCAGTTCAGCCATCCTTGCTTTGAGCTCAGTGATTTGCGCCTGGAAGGCGTCGTCATCGGCATGGTCCTGCTGTTGCAGTCCGGCCAACTGCGCCTGTAGCGACTGGCGCGCCTCGCCGCACGCCTTCAGATCCGCAAGAATTCTCACACGGTCCGCTTCCCAGTTGGCCGAAGCTTTCTTCCAATCGCCGATCTCCGCTTCCAGCGTGGGCACCCTTGCGGAGGCGCCATCGAGTTCCGCCTTGAGCTGCCCGAAGTTGGCCTCCATGCCAGCGAGCTTTGGCCTCCATCCACCCAACTGCCCTTCGGTTTCGCGGAGCGTTGACACTAGGCGGTCGCGATCGCCTTCCGCTTCGCCCACGCGGTTTTGCCGCTCGCTCTCGGCCTCCTGTAGCTTGTCACCGGTTCGCCAGTGCTTGGCCAGCCATCCCAACAGCGCGCCGAACGCGGCGGCGAGCAAGAGGCACGGAAAGATGTTTGAGAATACGTAGCCCAATGGAGGTGGTCCTTTCAATGGCGCAGTCTAGAGACCCTGTACTTTGAATTGAGTCCGACGGTTGCGTTCGCGGCCCGCGGCCGTCTTGTTGCTGCCCACGGGTTTGTCAGGGCCGAGGCCCTCGGCCGTCAGGCGCGCGGCGGCCACGCCTTTGTCCGTGAGATACCGCACCACGGCTTCGGCGCGTTGGCGGCTGAGCTGGAGATTCATGTCGCGCTTGCCGCGCGAGTCCGTATGGCCGTCCACGCGAATTCGCGCGGCCGTATACTTGCCGGCCGTATCCGCCAACCGGTCCAGCAGGCGGTGGCTGGCTTTGCTGATGGTCGACCGGCCGGTTTCAAACCGGATCTTTTCCGCGCCCAGCAGTTGGTTGAAGAGCTTTTGGCAAGTGACGGCTTCCGTGCGCTGGACGCCGGTGAGAACGGCGGGCTAACTAAGCAAGTAACGTGAGTCAGGACCCTACGCGCCTGATCGGCTCACCGTCACCTGGTCGCCCGAAACCGTCCCCACTTACTTCACGTAGACTAAGTATGTAGGCTCAGCATGGCGTGCCCGTCTCCAGCTCGCTCCGAATGGCACACCCGCAAGGCCATCATCGACGGCAAACTCTCGTCCGCCGGTTGGCGCGTCGTCTCCTACTGTCCCTGGCCAAGCCCTCGCTGAGCTCGAAAACTGCGCATTGAAGAGTTCGAGACCGCCCACGGCCCGGCAGACTACGCGCTCTGTGGCGCGGGCGGCCGTATCGTTGCCATCGTCGAAGCCAAGAAGCTCTCGGTCGGTCGACTCGTTCGTCCAAAAGATCACCGGCCGGGTAGACCGCCCCCTGCAGCGCATTCGCGAGTTCCGCAACCGGCCCCAGCCGTCCATCGTCGTCACGATGGACATGCTCTCCGGCAGTTTCGCGAAGCGCCCGGCCTGCTGGGAGACATCTTCGCGCAGGCCATATCCCGCTTCACCAACCCCGTGAACCTGCGCCGCATCATCGGCATGGTCGATGAGGAAGAATGGTCCGCCATGGATGTGGACGTCAAGGGCGCGGCCTTTGAGGGCCTCCTGGAGCGCGCCGCCATCGAAGGCAAGAAAGGCGCGGGCCAATACTTCACGCCGCGGCCGCTCATCCAGTCCATCTGTAACGTCATGCAGCCGGACCCGCGCGGCAAGCCGGACTTCAAGATCTGTGACCCGGCTTGCAGTACCGGCGGCTTCCTCGTCGCCGCCTACGAGTGGCTCTTCAAGTTGAACAAGGGCGCCCTGGAGCAAGCGGGCGCGCCACGTCAACAAGTCCACCTATTACGGGCAAGAACTTGTGCCTCGCCCCCGCCGCCTCGCGTTGATGAATCTGTATCTCCACAACGTGGAGCCCCACATCTATCTCGGCGACACCATCTATGAGCCGGACCGCGGTGAGCGCTACGACGTGATTCTCACCAATCCGCCCTTCGGCGCCAAGGGCGCCGATCAGGCCCCGGAACGTGAAGACTTCACCATTAAGACCAGCAACAAGCAGCTGAACTTTGTGCAGCACATCGTCAATATCCTCAAGCCCGGCGGCCGCGCCACCATCGTTCTGCCTGACAATTGCCTGTTTGAGGACAAGGCCCGCGAAGTCTTTGAAATCGTGATGCAGGACTGCGCCCTGCACACCGTGCTCCGCCTGCCGCGCGGCACCTTCACGCCGTACAGCCAGGGCGTCAAGGCCAATGTGATCAACCTGGGGATCATCAAGGAGCGGGAAGTACCGATGCCGACATGCCTGGAGGAACAGTCAACAGTGGTCAAGGCGACGGAACGGCTTCTGGCCTTCACTGACCGCCTCGAAGCCCGCCTCCAAAAGGCCACCGTCCAAGTCAACCAACTCACACAAAGCATCCTTGCCCGCGCCTTCCGAGGCGAGCTTGTTCCCACCGAGGCCGAGCTCGCCGCAGCCGAAGGCCGCCAACACCACGTCTCTACCTATCTCGCTTGGGGCGGTTGCGGCGAACGGGCAACCGGGCAACTTTCCGCTCACGTAACGATTCCTGCGGCCATCACTCGTTAAGCTGGGCTGTCACGCCGGCACCTGTGATTCGCCAGGCCCTTGTGATCAGGGAGGGCTTGTCTACAACGCGGCTACACCGTGATCTCGCCCCCATAGCGACATCACCGCCAGCGCCACCAGTATCCACACCACCTGCGCAGCCAGCAGATGCACCAACTGCAGCCAACCCGGCGCGCCGAGCGCGATATTCAGAAACCCCAGCGCCGTCTGACCGGCCAGCGCATGCAGCGCGCTCTTCAATAGCCGGAGTGAACACCGCTGCATCAGCCACAATAGAATCGCGCCGCCGGCCACCACCGAGATCATCGCCACCACCGGATGCAACACCCGGAGCCGCACCAGGAAATGATGCGCCGGCGAAAGATCGCCCCGCACCTTGGCAATCAAACCGCCGTCCAGCGCCGGCTGAATCGGAAATAGCGTGTCACCCAGCGCCGTCACCGCTCCGGTGGCATTCGTCACCACTATCAGCAGTACCAGCGCCGCCAGCCACCCGCGCGGAGCGCTTTCGCGCCGGTCCCACGCGCCCGGGCCTGCTCGCCATGCCATCGCCGCCGCGCACGCCATCAGGGCCAGAGTGTTCGTCAAATGCAGCGCCACCACGACCGCCCGCGACGTCGAGGCGTCGCCCGCCACCAGTTCCTTCTTCACCAGCACCGCGCCGACAAAGCCTTCGATGATCAGAAAGACCAGCATCGCGACTGCCGCGCGGAACACCGGCGCGCCGATCCGCCGCGACCACCATACCAGCCCCAGCGCGAAGATCCCGCTCAGCCCGCTGGTCAACCGGTGCGTGTACTCAATCAACGTCTTCGTGCCCGGCGCATCCGGCACCACGGCGCCTTGACAGAGAGGCCAGTGCGTACCGCAGCCGGCACCCGACCCCGTGATGCGGACCCAAGCCCCGAACAGAATCACAAACAGCAGGTAGGCCACAAAGGCCCACGCCCAGCGTTCAAATCGGCTCATGGTCTACCTCGATGGTACCGCCTTGACGGCGTACCCCCGACCCGTCGGGGTTTTGAGCCTTACGTTGCCATTTGCCACTCGCCGGCACTCTGGAGATAATAGGGGGCACCGAAACAGCCGCCATTCCAGGATGGCCGGTCTGCCAAGGGGAGGGTATACATTTTTGAAGCGCTCAGGATCAGACGAAACGCTCCGTTGTTCCTTTTGCCATAAAAGCCAAGACGTCGTTGGGAAGCTCATCTCCTCCCCCAGTGACTACCCACGCGCCTACATCTGTGACGAGTGCATTGCTGTTTGCAACTCGATTCTAGAGGACGACCGCACCGAGCCCGCCACCGGGTTGGCTCCGAACAAGCTCCCGAAACCCCTTGAACTCAAGGAGTATCTGGACCAGTACGTGGTGGGCCAGGAGCTCACCAAGCGCAAGCTGGCTGTCGCCGTCTACAACCACTACAAGCGCATCCAGATGAACAAGCGCACCGCGGCCGAGGTCGAACTCAGCAAGAGCAACATTCTGCTGATCGGTCCCACCGGCACCGGCAAAACGCTGCTGGCGCAGACGCTCGCCAAGATCCTCGACGTGCCTTTTGCCATCGCCGACGCCACCACGCTGACCGAAGCAGGCTACGTGGGCGAGGACGTTGAGAATATCGTGCTCCGGCTGCTGCAGAACTCAGACTGGGACGTGCAGCGCTGCCAGCAGGGCATTATATACATTGATGAAATCGACAAGATCGCCCGCAAGGACGAAAACCCGTCGATCACTCGCGATGTCTCGGGCGAAGGCGTGCAACAGGCGCTGCTCAAAATCCTGGAAGGCACCATCGCGAACGTTCCTCCGCAGGGCGGGCGCAAGCATCCTCACCAGGAGTTCACGCCGGTCGATACCACCAATATCCTGTTTATCTGCGGCGGGGCGTTTGTGGGCCTCGAACGCGTCATCTCCAAGCGCATCGGCAAAACGTCGATGGGCTTCCAGAAGTCCGAGGAAGACCTGCGCAAAGCGCAACTGCGGCGCGATGCGGTCATCCTCAACCAGGTGCAGCCGATCGACCTCATCAAGTTCGGCTTTATCCCGGAGTTCATCGGCCGTTTGGCGGTAGTGGGCGTGCTCGACGAACTCGACCGGGACGCGCTGGTGCAGATCCTCACCAAACCCAAGAACGCCATCAGCAAGCAGTATCAACGCCTGTTTGAATTTGAGAATGTGCGCCTCCGCTTCACCGACGATGCCTACGAAGCCATTGCTCAATTGGCCATGGAACGTAAACTCGGGGCCCGCGGCCTGCGCATGATTCTTGAAGACCTCATGCTCGACCTGATGTACTATCTCCCGTCCTACAAGAAGGTACGCGAATTCGTGGTTACCAAGGAGATGGTGCTCACGCAAAAGATCAGCCTGGCGATCTTAGAGAAGGCTGGCTAAGCGTTCGGCTAGTACGGTGTGCGCCCCCCCAAAAAAGGATAGTTGCGCCGCCAGCCCCTCAATTCTGTATGCTCTAAGTAGTGGCGGTGGGCCGTGCCGTTCGGCCCCCCGCGCGAAGGACTCCTCTCATACTGATTACTTCCAAGGACAGACCAGAAACCCGCCGCCTCCCCATGATGCCCATTCGGGACGTGGTGATCTTCCCCCACATGATGACGCCGTTTGTCGTGGGCCGGGATGCTAGCGTCCGCGCCTTGGAGGACGCGCTCGCCGGTGATAAGAAAATCTTCCTCGCCACGCAACACGACGCGTCCGTTGACGATCCCAGCCCGGACGAAATCTTCCAGGTGGGTACCGTCGCCAATATCGTGCAGAGCCTCAAGCTCCCGGACGGGAACATCAAGGTGCTCGTCGAGGGCGTCGAGCGCGGCAAGATCGTCAGCGTCTCCGACGACGAAGGCTTCTTCCGCGCCATGGTGCGCACGGCGCAGTACAAGGTGGAATCCGGCCCGCAGCTCGAAGCACTCACCAGCCGCGTCACCACGCTGTTTGAGCAGTACGTCAAGCTGAGCCAGAATCTCAACTACGAGACCATGGTGGCCGCCACGCGTGTTGACGATCCGTCCAAGCTCGCCGACACCGTCGGCGCCAACCTCCAGCTCACGATCGAAGAAAAGCAGGAGCTGCTTGAAATCTTCGATCCGGCGGATCGCCTCGCGCGCGTCGCCGAAATGCTGGATATCGAGATTGAGAAGCTCAACATGGACCGCACCATCCAGGGCCGTGTCAAGCGCCAGATGGAACGGGCCCAGAAAGAGTATTACCTCAACGAGAAGATCAAGGCGATTCAGAAGGAACTTGGGCGCGGCGAAAAGTCTGAGTTTGACGAGCTGAAGAGGAAGATCGAATCGGCGGGCATGCCGAACGAAGCCAAGGAAAAAGCTCTCACGGAGTTGAAGCGCCTGGAACAGATGCCGCCGATGTCGGCCGAGTCCACCGTGTCGCGCAACTACCTCGATTGGCTGCTCGCGGTGCCGTGGAAGAAGAAGTCGAAGGAAATCCGCGAACTCAAGCACGCCGAAAAGGTGCTCGAAGAAGATCACTATGGGCTTGAGAAAATCAAAGAGCGTATCCTTGAGTTTCTCGCCGTCCGCCGGCTGGTCAAGAATCCGAAGGGCTCGATCCTGTGTTTCGTCGGGCCTCCGGGCGTCGGCAAAACCTCGCTCGGCATGTCGATCGCCAAGGCCACGGGCCGGAAGTTTGTCCGCATGTCGCTCGGCGGCGTTCGCGATGAAGCCGAGATCCGCGGCCACCGCCGCACCTATATCGGCGCGCTGCCCGGCCAAATCATCCAGTACATGAAGAAGGCGGGTACCAAGAACCCGGTCTTCATGCTCGACGAGATCGACAAGATGTCGATGGACTTCCGCGGAGACCCATCGGCCGCGCTGCTCGAAGTGCTCGACCCCGAGCAGAACTGGATGTTCATAGATCACTACCTCGACGTCGAATACGACTTGTCGCAGGTGTTCTTCATCGCCACCGCCAACGTGCTCCACACGATTCCGGCGGCGCTGCAGGACCGTATGGAAGTGATCCGGCTGTCCGGCTACACGGAGCTGGAAAAGCTGGAAATCTGTAAGCGGTTCCTGGTGAAGAAGCAGACCGAGTCTGCCGGCCTCGCGGCCAAAGATATCGAGTTTCAAGACGAAGGCCTCACCACGCTCATCCAGAGCTACACACGCGAGGCCGGCGTCCGGAACCTGGAGCGGGAGGTCGGCAACGTGTGCCGCAAGGTCGCCCGCAAAGTGGTGGGCGCCAACGGCAAGAAGACCGCTAAGGCGGTGATCAACGGCGCCAAGGTGCAGGAGTTGCTGGGGCCGCTGAAATTCCGCGACCTGCAGTCTTCGAAGAAGAACGAAGTAGGCGCCACGACGGGCCTCGCCTGGACCGAAGTGGGCGGCCAGATTCTCACCACCGAAGCCACCATCATGGAAGGCCGCGGCAAGCTGACCACCACTGGCAAGCTGGGTGACGTGATGCAGGAATCGGCGCAGGCCGCGATGAGCTACATCCGGTCGCGCACGCACTCGCTGGGCCTCGCGCGCGACTTCTACCGTTCGCTCGACATCCACCTGCACGTACCGGAGGGCGCGATCCCGAAAGACGGACCGTCGGCCGGCATCACCATCGCCACCAGCATCATCAGCGCGCTCACCGGCATCGCGGTACGCGGCGATATCGCCATGACGGGCGAGATCACGCTGCGCGGCAAAGTGCTGCCCATCGGCGGCGTGAAGGAGAAGCTCCTGGCCGCGCATCGCCAGGGCATCTTCGAAGCGCTGCTACCCAAGGACAACGAGAAAGATCTGCCGGACATTCCGGAGAACATTCGCAAGGAGATGAAGCTGCACTTTGTCGATTCGATGGACGAGGTGTTGAAACTGGCTCTGGAACGGCCTCTTGAAGCGTTGCCCCCGATTCCCGCCGTGGCGGCGGGCGAGGCGCCGGCGGCCACACCGGTGGGCGAAGAGAAACCGCATTAAGGAGCGCCTTCAGTTTCCGCGACGGGCGGCGGGCAAGGGCCCCATGCAAAAGTCCACTGCGCGATTTATAATGAGTACAGGCCAGTCGGCGGTTTATCCGCCGGAAGGCCTGCCCGAATTTGCCTTCCTGGGGAGAAGTAACGTCGGCAAATCGAGTTTGCTCAATAAGCTGGTCGACCAAAAGGGTTTGGCCAAAACGAGCAGCACCCCAGGACGTACACAACTGATTAATTTTTTCCAGGTGGAGGACAAGTACTGTTTCGTCGACCTTCCTGGTTATGGCTACGCCAAGGTAGACAAGGAAACCCACCGTTCCTGGCAGTCCTTGATAGAAAAATACCTGGGCACCCGCCAGAGTTTGGCTTTGTGCCTGCTCTTACTCGATGCGCGGCGGGGTTGGATGGAAGTCGATCTCGCCTTGCAGGATTGGTTGGTTGACCGGGGCCGTCCCTACCTGGTGGTTGGAACAAAATGGGACAAGTTGAAATCTCACAAAGAACGTCATTCCGGACTGGCCGCCCTGAAAGAACATGCCGGTGATCTTGAACCGGTTCTTTTCTCGGCAGTCACAGGCCAGGGAGTGAGGGAAATTTGGCAAACGATCAAGACAACTCCACCCCCCAACAGAACGTCTTAGAAGAGTCGGCACCCACCCAGGAGGCCACGGCGCCTCCTCCGGCCGCCTCTGCTACGCCCCCGCCCGCCGGCGCCAAACCTGAACGCGAACGCGGCGGCGGCCGCTCCGGCGGGCATCGCGGTCCGCGCGCTGCGGCAAGCGGAGGCGACGGTCAACAAACACCGCCACCTCCTCCTGCTTCCCAAGCGAACCAGCAGCAGCAGCCCTCGCAGCAATCGCAACCGGCGGAGCAACAGGGCGGCAGCAGCGGTGGCGAGTTGAAGGACTCCGACTTACCTCCGGGCACCACCCGCCGCCGCCAGGGCGGGCGCGATGTCATCAGTCTCGACCTGGTTGAGCTGAAGGACATGTCCATCGTCAAGCTCAACCAGATCGCCCGCGACCTTGGCGTCATCGGTGGCGCAGGTATGCGCAAGCAGGATCTGATCTTCAAGATCCTCCAGGTGCAGGCGGAAAAGTCAGGCTTGATCTTCGCCGAAGGCGTGCTGGAGTGCTTGCCTGATGGCTTCGGCTTCCTCCGCGCGCCTGAGTACAACTACCTGCCGGGCCCGGATGACGTCTACGTTTCGCCGTCGCAGATCCGCCGCTTCGATCTCCGCACCGGCGATACGGTGTCCGGCCAGATCCGCCCGCCCAAGGAAGGCGAGCGGTATTTCGCGCTCATCAAAGTGGACGCGATCAACTTTGAGCCACCCGAGGAATCGCGCAACAAGATCTTCTTCGACAACCTCACGCCGCTCTATCCGCAGGAACGGCTAAAGCTCGAAACGTCGCGCGAGAACTACTCGGGCCGCGTGATGGATATGCTGGCGCCCATCGGCAAAGGCCAGCGCGGCCTCATCGTCGCGCCGCCCCGCACCGGCAAAACCATGTTGCTGCAGTCGATCGCCAATTCGATTACGACGAATCACCCCGAGGTGAATCTGATCGTGCTGCTGATCGACGAGCGGCCGGAAGAAGTTACCGACATGCAGCGTTCGGTGAAGGGCGAAGTGATCAGTTCCACCTTCGACGAACCGGCCGCCCGCCACGTGCAGGTGGCTGAGATGGTGATCGAGAAGGCCAAGCGCCTCGTGGAACATAAGCGCGACGTGGTGATCCTGCTCGATTCGATCACGCGCCTCGCCCGCGCTTACAACTCCGTGGTGCCGCCATCTGGCAAGGTGCTCTCAGGCGGTGTGGATTCGAACGCGCTGCAACGCCCCAAGCGCTTCTTCGGCGCGGCGCGCAATATCGAAGAGGGCGGGTCGCTGACGATCATGGCCACGGCGCTGGTGGACACCGGCTCGCGCATGGACGACGTGATCTTCGAAGAGTTCAAGGGCACGGGCAACATGGAAGTGCACCTCGACCGCAAGATGGTGGACAAGCGCGTCTTCCCGGCCATCGATATTCACAAGTCCGGCACGCGTAAGGACGAGTTGCTGCTGGAGCCGAAGGACCTCAACCGCATCTTCATTCTGCGGAGGGTGATGAGCCCGCTTTCGCCGGTGGAGTCGATTGAACTGCTGCTGGACCGGTTGTCGAAGCAGAAAAGCAACGCGGATTTTCTGTCGAGTATGAACGGGTAATAGTAAACGACACCGAACTGGCCGATTGGCAATGCGCGACTCCCTTCCAATCGGTCAGGCGCTCTCCCAGGTATTCGGCGAAATTCGCAAAAGCGCGGCGAATGAGCCGCCTCGCCGCTTGGCGACATCCCGCAAACTCAGGGCCTCCAGTCACCTGGCAATCGCTTGAAGCGCTTCGCGTGGCCCGGCCCGCTATCCTCCAAGACGGGAAGTAAAGTTCCACCTCAAAGCCTGACGTCGGGCCCTTTCAACCAACGCTGTATAGGCGCGCCCCGCCGCCCCCTTTGCTGCGGAAAAAATCTCGCTCAACGAACCCGAGTTGAGGAGGAGAATCCGAACCGTGACAACCAGCAACCACCAGCAGACTGCGCGCAGGCCTCGTTATGTATCCCGCTTTACGCTTACTGCCGCCGCCGCTGCCCCAGGCTGCACGTGCCAAACGACTCAAGCGCGCCGCCCGCGGGTAGAAACGAAAATGACCCCGAGTCTCAGCGCTTTGCGCAGTATCAGCTGAGGGCACTCCCAGCCATGTACAACTTCATCCCGCACGATCCCAATTCGCTGCTCCACCCCGGGCACATTTGCAGCCACAAGATCGGCCTGGCCTTCGAACTGCGCGGCCTACAGGGCCGGACCGCCAAACTTTCCTCCGCTTTCTCTCCGAAGATCCAGGCGCAACCCGCCAGATAGGCAACATCGTCCAGCCACTGCTGCGGAACTTTGCCAACGCGCAGTGTCGGCATTCTTATAATCTGGGCTTCCCAGTGCGTCCGCAGTTCTTGCCGCAACGCGCTCAGGAACTCGAACATTGGGGCGACCTTCACGGAAGCCTGGGAGGGAATCTGCCGGGGCTGTTTGGGCCCGGCAGCATTTTTGAAAGGCTAGAGAGAGATCTTGAGGATTCGCAACCGGGGATTGGTTTCGCCAACTGGCATGGCAAGTCCTACGCCGTACTCACCGCGCCCATCGTCTCTATCGACTCGGTTTGGGCCGACTACCTGGGATCTTACCGCGTCAAGAATTGGAACCCCATTCAACGCTTGGATCCCGGCAACTTTGCCGTGCACGCCGCAGGTGGCATCAGCCTCTCTCGGACTCCGCAGTTCATTCCGAACCTGAAGGGCGGCCTTATCGTGCCCGCCGGACCCGTCTTGAAGGTTACGCAGCCGCTGACAATCCCTCCAATGAGCAAGAAGGTCTCCCGTATTTGTTTACCGGGTACTGGACAAATGGAGCGCAAGCATTTAGCGTGGTAGCCCGTGGTAAAAGTCCAGCACAGGTGACCCCGGAGATGTTTCCGACGTCTATGCGGATATGGCGATGGGAAGACGCTGGAAGCAGGCCAAGCAGGAGTGGCTGTGGGTGGCCACGGCCGAACTGCCGCGTAGTGCCAGCCATCCGTGCTACAGCAAGCTGAACGAAATTCTGGATGAGGCCGGCTTCGACG
>VFZO01000196.1 GCA_016871155.1 Acidobacteriota bacterium
AGGCACTGGCCCGCCCTCGGAAAGGGGATTCTGATCAAATCCGGCACGGGAGTGAGGCGTTGGTGTATACTGTGGGGGTCCGGGAGACCCAAAATGGAAATCCCGGTTTAGCGGCCTCCTGCGGAAAAAGGAGACCGCTCGCCGCCAGGGCGGCAAGTGTGGATAGTTTCATAGGTTCCTCTATTTCTGTTTGGCGAGTCCGGCGATAATACTCCACGTCGTGAGCGCGCTCATGACGGTGGTCCAATACCCGAACTCCTTGTAAAAATACTCGGCGCAGTCGCCCTGCATCTTGTGGTCGAGCGTGCCGTTGATCGTCGGATCGGAGAGGTTGCGAACGCACGCCCAATGCGGTGGTGCGTTCAATTCGCTGCAGGCAAGGCCAAGCGCCGCATCGTCCATCTCGACGGCCATGCCGAGTTTGTCCAAGTGGTTGGTTGACGTGCCGAATTCGAAGAAGTCCGTGGTGAGAATCGGGTGGAATTCTGGAATCCCCGACTTTCCGTCGTAGTGAATCCTCGGGTTCAACGTCTTCGCGCCGCAACTGCAATGGGCGTCGGGCGGTTTGGTCTTGTTGGTCAACTTCGAGGCGAAGTTGTGCATCATCTTCGTGGCGGCGCCGGTGAACTTTGTGGGAATCGTCCAATTCGAATGAAACGTCTTGTTGTTAAACGGGGCGTCGTTGAAGTCCCTCTCGCACATAAACCGCGCGGCGCGAGTCACCACGACATCGCCAAGATTCATGTCGCAATAAACGCCCCCGCTCGTGCCGGTGGTGAGGAACACGCGCGGCCGGGCGTCGCCGATCATCTGCTTGAACATGTCTTTGATCGGCAGCGAGTAGGAGCCGTTGGGCAGTTTGATCGCGTCCTCGTGCATGTGCAGTTCGGTCTTGTAGATCAGAACTCGCAGCCCGCCAATGTCGATCGGGAAGTAACTCCCCAGCCGCTTGCTGCGGCGGGACGGCCCGCGGGGCCCGATCTGCGGCAGGAAGTCTTTTTCGAAATTCTTGGCATAAACATACCAATCCTCGACGTCTTGACCTGGCGTCAGGACGTTCGCCATGGCGCGCGCTTCGGCGGCCGTGTCCATCATCGCGATGACATCGCAATGCGGCAGTGAGTCGTTGGGTCCCGGTTTCGGGTCCATGGGCTTCGGTTTGGGTGCAAGCCCGGACGGAAACGGAATTTTCTTGACATCCGTGGAATCGGGTGCGGGCGCTGCGCGCAGGCGCGTTGCCATTGTCGACCGGTGTTCAAGTTCCGGTGCGCTTCGCCGGTTGGTTCGCATCATGCTCTCCTCTCTGTCCTTCAGCGCCGTCACGATGCTGAAGGGGCCAACCGAACTATTAATTTCGTAGTTGGCGCCGGGAAGAAGTATATCGCAAGCCAGGGAGAGCTGAGGGCCGCCCAGGGACGGTGTGCCCAGGGACGGTGGGGCGCCCCAGCCATTCCGCCCTTGCCAAAGACTTCGTTCACCAAACTTCGAAAAAAAAGTCATCCTCAATCGATCCAACGGCTTCCAGCCACTCGCGCCCCCCAGAAAGTCCCGAAAATTTCTGACGCTCCTCTACAATGGTCTTGTGGAGCGCAATGCGCCCACCCACACGCCCCTGGCCAAAAACCAGGGGCTTTCGATTTTCAAGGAGACAAAACCATGCGAAAGCAATCACAGCCGGTCGACCAAGGCAAGGTCACCATGCAACACGCCGCCTATGCCGGTAGAGTCGGCGTCCTCCCGCACGAGGATCCGAAAGCCTATGAGCTCCTCTGGGCCACCATCGTCGATCAGTTCCATCCCGGCAACGCTTTCGAGTACGGCATCGTCGACCAAATCGTCCATCATCAATGGGTCGCCCGCCGGCTCAGCCGTGCCGCCCAGCAGGTCACCGCCAACCAAATGCAGCAATTCCTAAGAAACTGTCCAACGGATCAAACGCCTGAAGAAGCCTACATCCGCGTCGAGACCGAAGGCTGCGCCGCCGCCGAAAAACTCGAGCGCCGCGCCCGCGCCCACGTCCGCGACATCGCCCGTTTGGTCAAGCTCCTCAACGACATACGCAAATATTCGAAAAGTGACGGAGGGTCCCAACCGGTGATCGAAATGATGGACCGCACCGTCGCCGCCGAAGTCGAACCCATACCGGAGGAGGAGCGAATCCATCCTCTCTTCCGCCCCCGGACCCAGGCGCCGCCGCAATCCGATGGCGAGCCGCCGGCGGCCGCGCACCGCCCTGCCGGTCCGGCAGCGCCGGACGACGCCTGTCCCCCCATTTGACAGTTCGTAAAGTGGGTGTATTCAATGGTATGCAGGGTGTATCTCATTTACGCCCGTAAGGGGTTTGTCTATGAACTTGCTTCAAAAATCTCGCTTGCAGCGCCTCTCCGGGCTGCTGGCCCTGATTGCGCTGGCCGGGGTGCTCGCCATTCCCGCCGCTGCGCAGGTACTTTACGGCTCGCTGCTTGGCACAATCGAAGATGCCACGGGCGCCGTTGTTCCCAACGCGAAAGTTTCGATTACAGAGAAAGCGACGGGCTTTACTCGCGATACGGTCTCGGATACAACCGGCAACTACTCGTTGCCAAGCATTCCAGCGGGTTCGTATTCCATAAAAATCACCGCAAACGGCTTCAAGAGCCTGACCCGCGAAGGGGTTGCCGTAACCGTCAACTCGACCGTGCGTATCGACGGCCGTCTGGAAGTCGGCGCGGTTTCCGATCAGATCACGATTGAGTCGACTGCTGTCCAGTTGCAGACGGACCGGTCGGAGACAAAATCCGAAATCACCGCCTCCACTGTCCAACAGTTGCCATTGAATCAATACCGCAACTATCAGGCGTTGATCAATCTGGTTCCCGGCTCGACGCCGGCGTCGTTCCAGAACTCAGCAACCGACACACCCGGCCGAGCCCTCCGCACTTTCGTCAACGGAACCGCGACGAACAACAACGTGACCCGTCTCGACGGCGCGACCAACATCAACATCTGGTTGCCTCATCACGTGGCTTACGTCGCTCCGGCCGAAACGGTCGAGACGGTCAGCATCACGACCTCGTCGTTCGACGCCGAACAGGGTATGGCGGGCGGCGCGGCAATGACCGTCGCCTCGGCCGGTGGCACCAACAACATCCATGGCGCAGCCTGGGAGTTTCACGAAAACGAAAAGATCAAGTCCCGGCCGTACTTCATGCCGGTAACGGCGACCAAGCCTTTCTACAAGCTGAACATTTTCGGCGGCAAGATCGGCGGTCCGGTGATCAAGAACAAGCTCTTCTACTTCGGCCACGTCGAACTGACCCGCCAGGCAAATGGCGGTTCCAGTTTCTTCAACGTACCGAACGCCGCCATGCGCGCTGGCGATTTCTCGAACTTCATCGCTCCGAACGCCCAGGGAACGGTTTACGATCCTGCGACCGGCACCTCGACCGCGAACCGCATGCCATTCCCCGGTAACCGCGTGCCTTCGGCCCGCTTCAGTCCGCAAGCGCTCCGGATCCTGCAACTCGTTCCCACACCCAACAGCGAAGGAACACAAATCGTTGGCGCGAACCGCGCCATTTCGCAAAATCACTTCGTGAATGCAACTGGCAAGTTCGATCGCACCAACTACGATTGGAAGGCCAACTGGAACCGCAACGACAAGCACACGATGTTCTTTAAGATGTCGGCGCTCGATGCGGATGTGGGCGGCGTGTTCGGTCTTGGGCAAGCGGGCGGCGCCGGCGTCGGCGGCGATCCTGGCACCGGCTTTACACGGCAGTACCTCGGAACGGTCGGCACGAACTACACGATCTCGCCGACCATGCTGTGGGATGCGACATTCGGCCTGACGAATATGGATCAGACCGTGCAGGGCACCGACTATGGCAAGAACTGGGGTTCGGAAACGTTCGGCATTCCAGGCACCAATGGCTCCGATATCCGGCAGAGCGGTCTGCCCGTATTCAATATCAACGGCTTGAGTTCCTACGGTTTGGCCAACGGATGGATGCCACTGTTCCGCGACGAACGCAGCTACACGTTTACAACGAACCTGTCGATCCTGAAGTCCAAGCACGAGATCCGCATGGGCTTCGACCTGGTTCATCATCAGTTGAACCACTGGCAGCCCGAGAACGACAACCCCCGCGGCCGCTTCCAATTTGACGGCGGTGTTACGTCGCTCAGCACCGGCGTCGCCCCGGTGCAGGCCAACGGCTTCGCGCAGTTCCTCCTCGGCCTGCCGAATGCCATGGGCAAGAGCCTTCAGTATGAATTGCTCACCGGCCGCGAATGGCAGATGGGCTGGTACCTCCGCGATCGCTGGCAAGCCAACCGCAACCTGACTATCAACTATGGCGTCCGCATCGAGCGCTATCCCTTGATGTCGCGCGGCGGCGGCAAAGGCCTCGAACTCCTTGACGTCAACACGCAGCGCATTACGCTCGGCGGCCGCGGTCCGATTCCGACCAACCCGGGAATGTCCGTTCAACCGCTGTTCGTGACACCGCGCGTCGGTATCGCCCTGCGCGTCACCGACAAGACGGTCATTCGCTCGGGCTACGGCATGACGATCGACCCGCTGCCGTTCTCGCGTCCGTTGCGCGGCTTCTATCCGCTGACGATCGCGAACACGTTCCAGCAGAATACTCCCTTCGAGAGTTTCGGATCGCTAACAACCGGCATCCCCGCGATCCCGGTCCCGGATCTTTCGTCCGGCGTGATCCCGCTGCCCGGCGGCATCGACATGCGCAGCCCCTGGGGCAAGATCAATCGCGGCTACATTCAATCCTGGAACTTCGCGATTGAACGCCGCCTGGCAACCAACATGACCGCTACGGTGGCTTATGTCGGCACGCAGACGACCAACCAACTCGCCGACCGCGATATCAACGCGGCCGCTCCGGGCGCCGGCAACAACGGCCGTCCGCTATTCGCGCAGTTCGGCCGCAACCGCGACTTGAAGATGTGGGACGGCTGGCTGAGCTCCAACTACCATGGTTTGCAGACCTCGCTCCGTGGCAACCCGACGAAGGACCTCTTCCTGCAGGGTGCTTATACCTGGGCCAAGGCCATCAACATGACCGACGAAGACGGCTGGGCCGGCGTCGGCTGGAACTGGGGACCGGTGATCGGCCGCAATCGCGCAGTGGCGGGCTATGACCGTCCGCATGTGCTCCAGATGGGCTTCCTCTACAACCTGCCAGTTGGTAAGGGCAAGAAGTTCGGCGGCTCCATGAACTCGGTGGCGAATGCAATCGCCGGCGGCTGGCAGGTCGGCGGTATCTACTCCGCCTACTCTGGTACGCCGTTCACCATGGGCGCCGACGGTGCTCGCCTGAACGCTCCGGGCAACACGCAGACCGCCGATCTTGTTGGTGATTTCAAGTACCTCTACGGCAAGGGCACCAACACGCCGTACTTCACTACGTCCGCCTTCGCGTCGCCGACGCCTGCCGGCTCGGCCCCGCGCTTCGGCAACACGGGCCGCAACCGCTTCCGGAATCCCGGCGTTGCCGGCATGGACGCCAACCTCATCAAGACGGTGAACTTCACTGAGGCGATGAACGTACAGTTCCGTATCGAAGCGGCGAACGTCACCAACACGCCGCGCTTCGGCGGAGTTTCATCCGGCGTCGAAAGCGGTACCTTCGGCCTAATCACGTCGGCCTTCGGCGAGCGTCAGCTTCGCTTCGGCGCACGCTTCCAGTTCTAAACTGGAAGAGTTGCAACTACTAATCACAATGGGGCGCCTGTTACCGCGGGCGCCCTTTGTGTTTCTCGCCGCCGCTCTGGCTCAGCCGCTCCCCGAGCGCGCCACGCAACAGATGGCCGCCGGCCTGTTCGATCAGGCCGAGGTCTCTTACCGCGAGCTCATCAAGCAGATGCCGGCCAATCCGGGTTGGAAGTTGAATCTCGGTATCGCGCTGCATATGCAGGGCAAGGATGCCGAGGCCGTCGCTCCGCTCTCGCTCGCCGCCAAGGCGATGCCCGCCAACTTTCCCGCCCACGCTCTGCTCGGCACCTCCCTCATGCGCCTCGGCCAGGTGGCCAAGGCCATTCCTCCGCTCGAAAAGGCCGTCGCTCTCCAACCGAAGGATCCGCAGGGCCGGCGCATTCTGGCCGACGCTTATTTGCGTTCGGACCGCCCCGCCCAGGCCGCCGCGCAACTGGAGGCGCTCACCAGGCTCGAGCCCGCCGCCGCCGGTGTGTGGTTTACTCTTGGCCGCGCCTATGAAGAGGCGGCGGCGCAGGTCTTCCAGGAGCTTCGCAAGCTCGATCCCGAATCCCGCGCGTTCCTTCGCGTGCTCGCCGATGTCCGGCGAAAGCAGCAGCGCAACCGCTCGGCCGCCGCCTTGGAACAGCAGGCCAGTGGGCGCGTGCCGAACCCTAAGGCGGACGCCCTGGCTGCGCGCATCGACACCTACAACAACGCCGCGCGCGCCGCCTTCGCCCGCCTGGGAACGCTGCCCGATAATCCGCAAATCCACAAGGTGAAAGCTGAGACCCTGCGGGCGCAGAACAAGCACGCGGACGCCGTGGAGGAGTGGCGCGCAGTTCTGCGCTTCTCGCCCGGCGACCGCGACAGCGAACGCGAACTCGCCGCGGCCCTCTACGCGGCCGGGCAGTACTTGGAGGCCTTGAACACACTGGAACGGCTGCTGGTGCATGAGCCGGACAACGCCGCGCTCTACTTCCTGAAAGGCGACTGCCTGCTGTTGCAAGGCAACGCCGCCGATGCGCTGGACCCGTTGCGCGAAGCCGTGCGGCGCGATCCGAAGTTGATGGAAGCGCGCGCGTCGCTGGGCCGCGCGCTCATCGCATCGGAGAAGGCGGCCGATGCCGTGCCGCATCTGGAACTCGCCGCGCCCGCGCTCGATATCGACGGGTCGTTGCACTTTCAATTGAGCCGGGCCTACCAGGCGGCCGGCCTTGCGGAGAAGGCGGCGGGAGCCTTGAAGCGTTCACAGGAACTGCGCGCCGAAAACCAACCATAATTGAGTCGATGAGCAAACATCGACCCTCTACCGCGATCTTGACATCGGGCTTCGACCCCGCGCTCTCGGTCGGCTCCGCCCGGCCGGCCGTGTTCCGCTCCAGCACCTATGTGTTCCCCACGCCCGAAGCCGCCGAGCGCGCCTTCGCCATCCTGGGCGGCCGCCAGCAGCCGGAGCCCGGCGAAAATCCCGCGCTCATCTACTCGCGCTTCAACCATCCGAACGCGGAGATCGTCGAAGCGCAGATCCTGCCCTTGGAACGCGGAGGCGCGGCCGCGGCCGTCTTCAACTCCGGCATGGCCGCCATCATGACGGCCATCATGGCCCACACCAAACCCGGCGATGCCATCGTCTACACTGTGCCCCTATACGGCGGGACGCAGTCGTTGATTCAGAACTTCCTCGCGCCGTGGGGCATTCAGGGCGTTCCCGTCGAGGGCGGCAAGGCGGAAGCGCTGGACAAAGCCATTCAAGAGACGCCCAACTGCCGCATCGTGCTGATCGAGACACCGGCGAATCCCACGCTCACCATGTCCGATATTCAAAGCGCCGTGGCCTCGGCGGAGAAAATCGCGCCCCGCCCGCTCGTCATGGTGGACAACACGTTCCTGGGCCCGGCCTTCCAACATCCGCTCGCCATCGGCGCCGACGTGTGCCTGTACAGCGCAACGAAGTATCTGGGCGGTTTCTCCGACATTCTCGCCGGCGTGGCCATCACCCGCGACGCGGAACTGATGCGGCCCATCCGTTCCAAGCGCGGGCTGTTCGGCAATATCCTCGCGCCGGACGAGTGCTGGATCCTCGATTCGCGCCTTCCCACTGTCAAGCTGCGCATGTACCGGCAATCGAAGAACGCCCAGCGCATCGCCGAGAAGCTGGTGAAGCACCCGGCGGTGCGCCGCGTCTACTATCCAACCTTGTTCGACGATCCGGACCAGATCCGCATCCGCCTCTCGCAATGCGACTACCCCGGCGGTATCTTCAGCCTCGATCTGCACGGAGGCAAGCCGGCCGCGTTCGAGTTCCTGCGGCGCCTGAAGGTGGGCCGGAACGCCGTGAGCCTCGGTGGCGTGGAGACGCTGGTGTGCCATCCGCGATCCACGACGCATTCGGCGGTCAGCGCCGCGGAGTTGCAGATCTCGGGCGTCGTCGACGGGCTGGTCCGCGTCAGCGTCGGAATCGAGGATTGGCGCGACCTGTTAACGGACTTCGAAGAGGCCCTCGACCACGCGGCCGCGGCATAAGCGGAAGACTATACTGAGAACAACGATGTCGAGTCCCAACATCGCCGCCCCTCCCCTTCTGCCAGGCCAGAAGCTGACCCGCGAAGAGTTCCTGCGCCGGTGGGACGCGCTGCCGGAACTGAAGCGCGCGGAGTTGGTGGACGGTCTGGTTTATATGCCTTCGCCTGTTACAAACATTCACGCGAGATTTGACACGCTTCTCATCTGGTGGCTGACCAGTTACGAAGAAAAAACACCCGGCGTCGCGGCCGGAAACGCCGCCACCTGGTTGATGCTCGATTCCGCTCCGCAGCCGGACGGACATCTTCGCATCCTTCCCGCGAGCGGCGGGCAGTCTCAAGATGAGGGCCGTTTTCATCGCGGAGCCCCGGAACTCGCCGTCGAAGTCTCGTTCTCCAGCGGCGGCTACGACCGCGGCCCAAAGTCGTCGCTCTATCAGCGCGCCGGCGTCCAGGAGTATCTTGTGCTAGCGGTCGATCAGGGAGAAGTTCTGTGGAGGCGGTTCGATGAGAACGGCATGCGGCAACTAACGCCCGGTCACGATGGCGTGTACCGCTCCGAGTGCTTTCCCGGACTGTGGCTGAATTCGCAGGCCCTTCTCGCGGGCAATCTGCGTGGAGTCCGCGAGACGCTCGACCTCGGCCTTGCGTCGGAGGAACATGCGCGTTTCGCCAAATCGCTGATCGACTCTTCCCGCTGAGGGCGGCGCACGTGAAAAGAGCGTCCACTGCCCTGCTTCTGCTGCTGGCGGCCGCGGGCTGCGGGAAACGCACCGCGCCGCCGCCGCGCTGGGAGTTCGGATATTGGTTCTGGCGAGGCAGCGGCGCCAATGTCGAACTGACGGCGGCGACGCTCGATGCGCTGTTCGTGCAAGTGGGAGACATCAGTTTCGAGCACGGTGGGCGGCACGTCTATTCTTCGCCGCGCTGGCCGGCCTTCCACAAGCGCGGAGTTATTGGGCAGTGCTTCGGATCGAGAATCGGGAGCTTCCGCCCCTGACGATCGTCGATCACGTTATGCGGGACGTGGCAGCGGTACGCGCCACTGCAAGGGAGCGCGGTATTGTGCTGACCGGCGTCCAACTGGACATCGATTGCCCAACTTCGGCGCTGGGCGGATACGCCAAATTCCTCGCCGCGATCCGGGCCCGCCTGCCAAAGGACACGCGCCTTTCGATCACCGCCCTGCTCGACTGGTTCCGGCCCGGCACCGGCATTGCCGCCGTTGTGGAACAAGTGGATGAGTTCGTGCCGCAGTTCTACGATGTGGAGCCGCAAGGGGTTCTTCCGAAGTACAACACCGTGGCGGCCCCGGTCGTTCCCGCCAAGTGGGCCCGGCTGTTCTCGCAGTTCGAAAAGCCGTTTCGAATCGGCATCTCGACATTCGGAAGATCGCGCTTCATTCCAGCGAGCAAGGATAAGGGTTCCTTCTATTCGGATGGAACTCCCTTCGATGCTGCACGGACACCGGGAATGGAATTGACTGTGGAGCGGACCCCGGCGAAGGAGGTGATCTTGCGGTATACCGCTGCGCGGGCCACAAGCGCGGGGTATCGCGACTACGATGCTGGAGACCGAATCGAGTTCTCGCTCGCCACGCCGGAGTCGATTGCGGAGCCGGTGCGCGCGGCTCGCGAATTCGGACCATACTGCGCGGGCGTCGTATTCTTCCGCTGGCCGGAGGAGGGCGAATTCATGACCGTGCCGCCTGACGACGTGTTCACGGCCGCGGGGGCCGGTCATGCGGCCAGGCAGGCGCCCCGGCTCGAGGTCCGCGACGAACGGTGCGCCGCCGTTCACTGCACGGACCTGAAAATCACGCACACTCCGGCGTGGAACGAAAAAGCGGTGGTGTTCGTTGTCTCGGTCTCGCTGGATATGGAATACTTCATACCGAATCCCGGCTTCGGCGCGCGCATGGTGAGCCCCAGGCGGATTGAGATCACACTTCCGCCCTACTGCGGCAGAATCCACCTGCCGCTGGGGCGCGCCGTGGCCGCGCAGCCGGTTCAATTTCGACTGGAGACGCGGACATGAGGCGATTCCTGGTATTGCCGTTCCTGCTGGCCGGCATCGTCTGGGCGTGCGGGTTCGACGCGACCCTCAGGGAGTATCTGCGAATCTCGTTTTGGCGGCCGTTCGTCAAGACTCCGGAGTCCTTCCGGCCGGCGGGCCTGAAACGCCTGGTGGAGCCCTTCGCCGGAATGGGCCCAACGGTTGGGGCTGGAGCCCTGGGGCGGTTGCGCAGGCACTATCGGCTGCGAGAGTACGACGCCATTCCGCCGCTCGTGGCCGGTGTGCGAGCCGATGCGCGATTGACGCCGATGGAGCGCGAAGAGGTCGAACTTCTCGAACTCAAGTGCGCCATGTGGCGCGAGGATCCGGCGGCCAAGGCGCGAATGAAGGAATTCGCACGGAAGTCCAAGTTCCCGGTCTACGCCAGCGAGGCGCGCGGCTGGTTGGCCCGCATGCACTATCGGGACGGAGAGCAGAGTGCCGCGGGGAAGATCTATCTGGCGGAGTTAAAACGCCCGGACACGAACCTGAGCGAATCGGTGCTGACGGACTCGCTCCGCATCGTCTACGGGTTCAACGGCCGCGACACTCTGATCGCGCAGTTGGAGGACTACTTCGACACCTCCGAGCACGCAGAGTTCGCCGTCCAGATGGTCACGAACGTTTCGAGACGGCAACCGGCCGATGCCCCGCCGCCCTCGATTCCATACGAGCGGATCCAACAGTTGATGGAGAAGAGCCGCCCTGTTTTGCGCTCTCCGGCGGTCGTGAATCTTGGCATGCGGCTGGCGCTGCAGGCGGGGAATCCGCAAGGCGCGCTGCGGATCGCGTCGCGCGCGCCGCCGGCGATGGACGATCCGGATTTCCTCTGGATGCTCGGCGCTTCGCGGTTTCTTGTGAAGGACTATGCCGGCGCGGCCGCGCCTTTAACGAAGCTGGCGAATTCCCGCAAGGCCAACGGGTATCAACGGGCCGGAGCGAGATACGGGCTATGCGGCGTGTATATGAAATTAGGCGACCGCGTGCGGCAGTTGCACTGGGCGCTGTCGATTTCGGATCCGTTGCCGTGGAGCCCAGCCGAGGATGAGACCGGCGTCTATTTTTCGTGGTCCGGATTCGATTTCGGACTGCTGTTGGACGCCGAAGCTTCGATCGAGGATTTGGAGAAGCTCCTGGCCGAGTACCCCGGTTCCGAAAAGATTGCGTTGGTGCGCTACAGTCTGGCGGTGCGTCTGGCCCGGCGGGAGCGCTACGAGGAAGCCGGGGCGATGTTCGCTTCGATTGGCGCGAAGCTTCGCGCCAATCGCATCGGCCAATTGGCTGCGCTTGCGCGGGACGCTTCGCCCGAGGGCCGTTTTGCCATGGCCAAATACCTGGACGAGAACCAGGAGCGTCTGTTCTTCAACGACCGTCTGTGGAACGGGCTGCAGACTTATGCGCTCATGGGCGAATCCGATGCGCGGCTCACGCGCCAGGAGCGCGTGACGCTGCTGGCGGCCGAGCGCCAACTCCGCGACGAGCAGGAGGAGCGCTGGCGCGCCTACCAGATCTACCATCAACTGGTTCGCGAGCAAGGCAACACGCCGCTGGGGCGCCGCGCCGCCGAGCGGGCAATCTCCTGCCTCCGGCGGATCAGCGCCCGGTTCGGCCGCGCAGCCGAGGTGCGCGCCGCCGATATCGAATTGACGCGCTGGCTGCGCACCGCGCGAATTGTGTGAGCCCACATTTCCGTTTTGAGCCGCGCGTGCGAATCTCCCGGATGCTCGTCCGCATCAATATCCATAGGGGTTTGAAGGCAGCGAAGACCCCTGCGGAGGACAGCACCCAATGGGTGACAAACAAAA
>VFZO01000197.1 GCA_016871155.1 Acidobacteriota bacterium
TCATCTCCGGCTTCACACCCGAGCAGATCTCCTGCACCAGAAAGTTGGGGCAGGCCGCGTCCACATGCACGGTGGCGATGCCGCCGATCGGCCCCTCGCAGGCATGCGGCGGGAGCACCCCATCGAGTTCGAAATCATCTCCGCGCCGCGCGAAGGGTCCGCCCTGCGCTTCCGCCTGACACCCAATCACAAGGGTACTTTCGACCTCGCCAACACCCGGCTCCAATCGGCGCGGTAAGCCGCATCGCCGGGGGCCTATAATGGCTGCGTGACCCTCCCCGCCATTCCCTCCAGCCGCCGTGCTTTGTTCCGCTCCGCTTTCCTGGCGCGCCTCGCCGGGTTCTTCGCCGGCGGTGCGGCCACGGGCGCCGTCGCCCCCACGCTCCCGCCCCGCGGCGCCGGACCCGATGTCTACCGCCGCCTCGGCGTCGAGCCGTTCATCAACTGCACTTCCACCTACACCATCAACGGCGGTTCGCGCCAACTGCCCGAAGTCATCGCCGCCGTCGAACAGGCCAGCCATTATCACGTCAACATCGATGAGTTGATGGCAAAGGCAGGACCCCGCATCGCCGCTCTGCTCGGTGGCGAGGCCGCGATGGTGAGTTCCGGCGCTGCCGGTGCGGTGACGTGCGGCGCCGCCGCCTGCGTCGCCGGCGGAGACCCCGAGAAGATGCAGAAGCTCCCCGACACCAGCGGTATGAAGAACGAATGCGTCGTACCCGCCTGGTCGCGCAGCTACTATGATCATGCCGTTCGCGCCGTCGGCTTGCGCATGATCGAGGTGGATACCCTCGCGTCGCTCGAGCGCGCCCTCGGTCCGCATACCGCGCTCGCCCACGGCCAGGCCAACCTGCTCGCCCCCAATCTTCCGTTCACGCTGCGCCAGTACACCGAGGCGTGCCACAAGCGAGGCGTCCCCGTCCTCATCGACGCCGCCGCGGACCTCCCCTTGAAGCCCAATCCCTATCTCGCCGCCGGAGTCGATCTGGTCGCCTACAGCGGCGGTAAGATCCTTCGCGGCCCGCAGACGGCCGGCGTCCTGCTCGGCCGCCAGGACTTGATCCGCGCGGCCTATCAAGTCAGTTCCCCCCACATCACCTTCGGACGTTCGGTCAAAGTCAGCAAGGAGGAGATCGCCGGTCTGGTGGTCGCTATCGAAGCGCTGTTCTCCACCCGCAACCGCGAGGCGGAGGATCGCCAGTGGCTCGCCTGGTTCGAGCACATCCGGTCGCGCATCCAGCAGGTGCCCGGTGTCACCGCCAGCATCGTCCTGCCGCGCGATCGCAGCTACTACCCCACCCTCCAGATCGATTGGGACCCCGCCCGCATTGGCTTGGAGGCTGGCGAACTCGGTGCGCGCCTGCTCGCCGGCAGTCCGCGGGTCATGACCCACGCCGAAGGCGAAGGCCGCGGATTCGTCCTCCGCCCGGCCGCCATGTACCCCGGCGAGCACACGATCGTCGCGGACCGCCTCGTCGAGGAGTTCCGCAAAGCGCCCGGCGCGAAACCGAAGCCCGTGCTGCACCCGCCCGCGGCGAACCTTGCCGGCCGCTGGGAAGTGACCATCGCCTTCGCTGCCGGTTCCACCACCTGGAACCTCTACCTCGATCACGATGGGAACCAACTGCGCGGCGTCTATCGCAGCCCGGTGGTGCCCGAAGGCTCGCTTACCGGATCGATCTCCGCCGAACGCGTCGAGATCCGCTCCCATGGCCGCCACGAGGGCATGGAGTTCCGTTACGTGTTCTCCGGTGCGGCGCGCCAGGACCGCATGGAAGGCAACGTCGCCCTCGGTTGGGAGGACGGCTCCTCCCCCTGGGTCGCACGGCGTGTGCCCTGATTCCATCGCTGGAAAATGATCCCGTTTGGCGGGATCTTACGCCATGTGTCTGCGATGAAACTTCAAGGCATGGCCTTGCTACTCGCCTCCCTGCTCCCGGCACAGTCACCCTCCATTCCGGTGACCGGCCCGCGGGCTCGAAACCTTCGACACCACCATGGTCAGTCTCATGACCAAGTACAGGCTGCCGGGTGGAGCGCTGGCGGTCACCGATGGCGGACGCCTCGTGCTTGCTCACGGCTACGGGTTCGCCGATCGCGAGGCCCGCATCGCCGCCGAGCCCTTCCACCTGTTTCGTGTCGCCAGCTTGTCGAAGACCATCACCGCTGTGGGCACTCTGAAGCTGGTGCAGGAAGGCAAACTGGGTCTCGATGATCGCCTGCTCACCATCCTCCCCGATCTGCAGCCGGCCCCCGGCCGGCAACTGGATGCCCGCTACCGCAATGTCACCGTACGCCAGTTGCTCCATCACACCTTTGGCTCTGACAGCAGCCGCCGGGCCCAGACCGCTTTCTCCAACGCCGCGCCAACCATCGCCAACATGGTTCGTTACGGCTTGGGTCTTCCCCTCCATTTCGATCCGGGAACCAGCTTCGCCTACTCGAACCTCGGCTATCATTTCCTGGGCCGCATCATCGAGAAAGCGTCCGGCAAAACCTACGAAACCTACGTTCGCGACGAGATCCTTGCCCCGCTCGGCATCTCCGCCATGCGCATCGGCAGGACCCTCGCTTCGCAGCGCTTCCCCGATGAGGTCAAATACTACGACCATGCCGCTGCCACCGCCGGACCTTCCCTCATTGCCGGCGTCTCCGGACCGGTCCCCCGTCCCTATGGGGCTTCCATGATTGTCGAGATTGCCGAGTCCTATGGTGGCTGGGTCGCCTCCGCGGTGGATCTTGCGCGCTACGTCACCGGTCTCAACGGCCGCCGCCGGGCGCCCTCGCTGCTCTCGCCCGACACGCTGAACCTGATGTTCGCCCGCCCTCCCGCTCCGGTCTCCCAGACCACCTCGGCTTACTATGCGCTCGGCTGGAACGCCCGGCCCGCCGCCGGACGGTTCAGTTACTGGCACTCCGGTTCGCTCCCCGGCACGCGCACCTATCTGGTCACCTTCGCCAACGGGCGCTCCTACGCCGCCGTCTTCAACATGCGGCCGCCCTAAAGCGAAGCATCGAGCGCCGAAGGTGGCGCCGACGCGTTCCTTGCCGAACTCGACCGCGAGATGCGCGCGGCGTTTGGCCGCGTGACCCGTTGGCCGGTGGAAGACCTCTTCCCGCGGTTCGCCCGGGAAACCATCTGTACCAGTGCCGAAACCCTCACCTTCCACCGGTAGGTTGGAGTCGAGGCTCCGCCGCCGCAGAGCCTCGCCCTTACGGCGTCCGGCGCTACGCCCCTCTATGCCGCCGTGACCCCTGCCAGTTCCGCGGCCCCCTGGCTTCGCGTGGATAAGCAGGGCGGCCTCACGCCCGCAACCTTCCAGATCAGTGTTTCTCCGCAAGGCTTACCCCCGGGCGAGTACGCCACCAGTCTCAACGTCGTCTCCTTGGACGCTTCCAATAGCTCCAGGTCCATCGCCATCGTCTTGCGCGTCTCGCTGCCGGTGCTGGTGACGAATGCCGCTTCGCTGGTCCCCGGACCAGTCGCTCCGGGGTCGCTCGCCATCATCGAGGGTCTGGACAGCGTCACGGCGCGTACCGCGAGGATCGGCGCCTTCGAAGTACCCCTGTTGGAGCGGCGTGGCACCCGCATTCCCTTTGTTGTTCCGGTCCAGTTACCTCCCGGCGAGCACATGCTCGTTCTCTCTAACGGGACGGTCGAAACCCGGGCCCCTGTGCCCGTCGCACCACTGGCGCCAGGGCTCTTCTCCGCCGCCCAGACCGGCGCCGGTGCGGCGCTCGCCGAGACCGTCCTCATGGTGGACGGCGTCGAGTCGGCGTCGCCCGCCTTTGCGTGCAACGAGTCCGGCTCCGAGTGCCAACCCAGACCGATCGTCATCGGGGACACGCCGCCGCTGCTGCGGCTTGCGGCAACCGGTGTGCGCGGCGCCTCGGATCCTTCCGTGCTTGGCGTGAAGATCGCTGATGAGCCCGTCGAGATCCTCAGCCTTCAGCCTGCCTCAGATACCCGTCCGGGAATCGATCTGATCACCCTGCGCCTGCCTGCCTCCCTCGCCGGACGCCGCGAAGTGGCGGTGGTGCTCGCGGCCGGCGAAGCGGTCTCGAACAAGGTGCTGATCCGCATCCAGTAGTTTCTCGATGGCATGCGGCCCATCAGTCAGTCAGAACAGCAGTTTACCGGCGATCTGAATTACGCGCGCCCCACCCGCGTTGGTGATGCGGCCCATGTTCGCCCCCGCGCTGACGGCGTTGTTCGCTCCGCCGAACCGCGGCGTGTTGGTGATGCTGAACAACTCGCCCCGCAACTCGAAACGCATCTTCTCGCGCAGCCGGATCGGGAATGACTTGAACAGTCCGGCGTCGATGCCGAAGCTCGGTGGATTCGAGAGCACGTTGCGTCCCAGATTGCCGTAAGTGCCCGCGGCCGGCAGCGCGAACGCGGACCGGTTGAACCACGCGGACACCTTTTCGGCCCGGGAACGGTCGTCGGCCAAGAAGGGATTGCCCACCAGGTTCGGACGCTGGTTCGGCGTGCCGCTCAATGCGTTGTCCTGGCCGGTGAGAATGTTCAGCGCCTGGCCCGTGCGCGCCGTCAGCACCCCGTTCACCTGCCATCCGCCGGCGATCCAGCGCAACGCCGGAGCGGCGGCGCTGAACTTGGGCAGGTCCCAGATCCACGACAGCGCGAACACGTGGCGCGCGTCGAAGTCGGAGCGGCCCCACTGGTTGCGCACGTTAGACACGTTGGGGACGGCCGCCCCCAGCGCGATCGCCGAAGCCTGGTCGAGCGACTTTGACCACGTGTAGGCCGTCTGAATCGAGAAGCCGCGGCTCATGCGTTTGGTTCCCTCGATCTGCAGTCCGTGATAGGTGGAGTTGGCCTGCGACGTGATGTTCTGCAGATTGCCGTAGCCGGCGAAGATGCGGCGCGCGTTGATGTTGCCCAGCGTCGCGCCCGGCGCGAACACGGCCGGGTTGGTGCTCAGGCCCATCAGCAGCTTGCGTCCCAGCTTGCCGACGTAGGCTGCCTGCACCACGAAGTCCCTCACCACCTCGCGTTGGATGTTGATGTTGAACTGCTGGATATAGGGCGAGCGCAGCAGCGGATCCGGATAGAAGATCTCCTGCACGCCGACGAACCGCGGATTCGTCAGCTCGATTGTCAGCGGAATCGCCGGTTGGCCGCGCAGCGGATCGGTCAGCGAGAACGGCGTGTTGATGGTGAACGTGTACCGGTAAGGCTGTGACGTGTTCTGGATGACGTCGGAGTTGACCGTGTCGTAGAAGATGCCGTACGCGCCCCGCACGGCGGTGCGTCCGTCGCCGAACACGTCCCAGGCGAAGCCGATGCGTGGGGCGATGTTGTTGCGGTCCGTCGAGTAGAGGCCGCGAGGAATGCCTGGATCGTTCGGAAACACCATGCCCATGGGCGCGCCGGGGATCACGCGCGATTGCTGCCCCTGGCGGAAAGTGCCCCACCAGTTGGCGGGATGCACCCAGTTCAGCGGCAGTTCGTAGCGGAGGCCGAGGTTCAAGGTCAGCCGCTTCGACACCCGCCAATCGTCCTGCAGGAAGAAGTAGTGGTTGTCCTGCAAGCCCGCCTGCTCCAGCACCGGACTGGCAACCACCATGCTCGACGCGCGCCCAAGTACGAAGTCGGCCGCCGAATTGCCCGTGATCTGTCCGCTGAACGTGAAGCTGCCCATGGTCTGGAAGTAGCCGCGGTTCAGATAACGCAGGTTGAGCATCTCGTAGCCGCCGCGCAGCGTATGACGCTGGCGCGTCCAGGTGAGATTCTGGTTGAACTGCAGCCCTTCGTTGACGGCAATCGCGTCCACCGACGACGCGTTGCCCAGTGTGACCCGTCCGGTGATGGCGATGTTGGGCGGGATCTTCGGCCCGCCGAATCGCGGGAACGTGCCGCCGAGGTCGCTGAGGTGCGTTGGGTTGAGGTTCGTGTAGATCGACGAGAAGCGGTTAAACGAAAGGCGTGTCTGGCTCAGCAGCGAGGGCCGTACGCTCCAGGTGTCGCCGATCGTGATCGAGTGGACGCGCGCCGAGCGGTCCAGCGGTAGATAGGCGGGCACATCGCCCGCGCTAGCGCGATCGTAAGAGCGGTTCAGGTTGTAGCGTCCGTCGATGACGTGTTTGCCGAGATTCCAATCGGCGCGGAATAGGTACTGGCCATTGTCGGCCGGCGTCGGGAACATGGTGACCAACTGGCCGTCCGCGCGGTTCGGCAACGGCATCTGCGACGCGTTCATCAGATTGCGCGCCACCGTGTCGAACCGCGCCGCCGGAATCTGGTTGTTCGGAAACGGCTGGTTGTTGTTCGCCGGATCGCGCACGGCCGTTGAGAAGATCCCCTGCCGCTCCTGTTCGGTGAGCGGAAACGCCGACGCGCCCAACGATGACGGACGCACGCGCAGACCTTCGTAGGAGCCGAACAGGAACAGCTTGTCCTTGCGCAGCGGACCTCCGGCAGCGCCGCCGAACTGGTTCTGGATAAGCTGCGGCCGGGTGGAGGGCGCAAAGAAGCTGCGGGCGTTCAGCTTGTGGTTGCGCACGAACTCCCACAACGAACCGTGGATCTCGTTGGTGCCCGAGCGCGTGACCACTTGGAACACCGATCCGGCGTTGCGCCCGTATTCGGCGCTGAAGGAATTGGTCAGCACTTTCACTTCCTGCAGCGCGTCCGGCGGCGGATAGTTCAATCCTGTGTTGCGGAAGGCCGCGTTAAACTGCTGTCCGTCGAAGAGAAACAGATTCTGGTTGCCGCGCGATCCGGATACGTTCAGCGTCGGACCGGAGCGGTCGGCCGTGAAGGTCTGGGGCGCCGAGACGTTGGTCGCGCCCGGCAGCAGCGCCGCCAGCGCGATGATGTTGCGCCCGTTCAAGGGAAGGTCCGTGACGCGCCGCGAGTCGATCAGCGTGCCCAGCATCGAGGAGCGCGAATCCACCAGCGGCGCTTCCGCCGTGACGCTCACCGCTTCCGACACGTTGCCAACCTGCAGGTTCACGTCGACGCGCACGTTCTGTTCGGTGGTGAGCGTCACGCCGCCCTGGCGGAACGCCTTGAATCCCTGCACTTCGACGCTCACCGTATAGGTTCCGATCGCCAGGGCGGGCAATGTAAAGTCTCCGCTGCCCCGCGTGATGACCGTGCGTGTGGTTCCGCGGCCTTCCAGCACCGCGGTGACCTTGGCGCCGGGAACGGCCGCTCCCGATGGATCGAATACCGTGCCGTGGATTGTCCCGGCGCCTTGCCCGAAGGCGAGCGCCACGATGAGGAGAAAGCAGCCAATCAGGGTAGACACGCCAACCAGCCTAAGCCAAAACTCACCGGATGCCAACGTCTACCCGCCCACGAGCGGGGAAACGTCGATGAGGTGAAGTTGCCGTCCCCCGTCGTGAGGGGAGTCGATGCACACGCTGCGGCCATCGGGACTGGATCGTGGGTGCGTGTCGCAGCGCCACTCGCCCGTGTATTCCTTGGGCGAAAGAAACTGGCCCAGAGGATGGCGCCCGCCGGTCCGTGTATCAAACAGGTATGGCTGCTGGTAGCGCTCCGCATCGGGATACGTGTCACAGAGAATCCAGCGGTTGCCGGGCAGATACGTGCAATGGCCATCGGCTGTCATGACGCCTTCGCCCACGACGTCCACCCGGGAGCCCTGATCCTCGTACAGATAGAAGCGGCCGCCGCGCGGCGGGCGGGAAGCCCAGCCGAGAACATGGCCCGCGTCGCGCCAGACGAAATGCGACATGAATCCGAAATCGTCCACCACGTGCAGTTCCTTGCCTTCCAGGTTCGCCGTGAACATCCGCGTGATGCGCCGCTTGCCCGCGGCGCCGCCGGTCCAGCGGTGGAGGAAGATGAAGCGGTTCCCCCGGGGCGAAAACAGGAGATGGTTGAACCAGTGTTTCACGCCGCTGAAGTCGAAGTTCGGGTTGGCGATACGCGCCACCTGCGCGAACGTGATGATCAACTTCTGCTCGCCGGTGCGCAGGTTCATGCGCCAGATCCCGCTGTCCTCGGGAGCCGGGTGCTCGCGGTTCGGATCCGCGATGCCGTTGTACCCGTAACCCGGCCGCGTATCGGCCAGCCGCCGGAAATCCGGCGTCACCGCCCACTTGCCGTCCGGACTTACCGCGTAGATGGGGCCCGGCAGGGCGCGCTGCTTACGGGTCTTGACATCGAGGATCCGTGAGGCGTACCGGCCCTCTTCCCGTACGTTGAAGATCACCTCTGTCTTCGACCCCGGCAACCACTGCAGCATGCAGCCCTGCTGCCAGCACCAGGCGGCCGTCTCCCCGAGTTCGATCCAGCGGTCTCCCTCAGCAAGATCGATCATCCCCAACTTGATCCCATCGCCGGGGCGCGGCGAGCGATGCTCGAAACCCACCTCCATGCCGAGCACGAAGCGGCCCGTTGAATCGAACTGCAACTTGTCGTAGTAGCCGAACCAGTGGAACCGCGGACCTCTCGTGATGGTCCGCACCGGTAACCGTACTTCGGCGGCCGCGCCCAGCGGCAGCGCCGCCAGCGCGAACTCCCGGCGCGACCAACCCTGCTTGTTTCTTGCCTTCATATTCCTCCAGGGTTTCCCCGCGGGCTCCCGGAGCGAGGCCATTGTACACCCCCCCAACTTCCTGGCGCCAGCGACGCAGTCTAGTAGAATCGTCGGTGACCGATGAAGCCACTCTCTTTCCTCTTACTCGTCTCCGCGAACCTCGGCGCTTTCGACGACAGCGAGGCCCGGCGAGAACTTGCGCACTACCTGACGAAAGCCACCGGCTCGCCGCAAGGTAATCCGGCCCGGCGGTTTCTGGTGGGACAATCCGAAGCGCCGGCGGCGGTGAAGGCGGCCCTGGCGCAACTCCCGGAAGACGGATATGTCATCGACATCGCGGCCAACGGTACCGTGACGCTGGCGGGCAATGGAGGCGACGGCACGGCATTCGCTGTCTACGATTTCCTCGAGCGCTTCCTCGGCGTACGTTGGCTGTGGCCCGGTGAGAGCGGCGAAGTGGTTGCCCCCGTCGATAACCTGCGGTTGAAGCCGGGGCGCATCGTCGAGAAGCCCGCGTTTGTGTGGAGAAGCCTGGGGCCGGCGGGCGCCCTGTGGGGCCCGCTCGACAAGTGGACCAAAGAGCGCGAACTCGGTGTGAGCGCGGAGCACCAACGCACGCAAAAGCTTTGGGAACGGCGCAATCGCCTCGGCGGCCTGCGCGTGCAGGGCGGCCACGCCTTCGGTGAGATTCTCCCGCCCGCCCGTTACGGCGCCTCCCATCCCGAGTATTTCGCCCTCGTGAACGGCAAGCGCGACTTTGAACACTTCGACGGGAAACATGGCGCCCAGCCATGCACCACCAACCCGGATGTGATTCGCCTCACCGTGGACTACTGCCGCCGCTTCCTGCAAGCGAATCCCTCGCACCATGCGGTGTCGATATCGCTCAACGACGGCCGCGGCTTCTGCGAATGCGACCGCTGCCGGCGTCAGGACGCGGGAGCCCAACGCCACGAAGCCGCCGATCCGGAAACCGGCGGTGCGGCGACGCTGCCCGTCATCACCGATCGCATCATCGCTTTCGCCAGCCAGGTGGCGGCGGGAGTGGCGCAAACTCATCCCGACAGGAAGGTCCTGCTGTTTGCATATGGCATGTACAAGGATCCGCCGCGCCGCGAGCGCGTCCATCCGAATCTGATCATTCAATACACGATGCATGCCAGCGGCCATCGCGATCCGGAATACGCGCGCAAGGAGTTCGATGAACTCGGGCGCTGGTCCAAGGCCGCCCGCAACCTGGCGGTGTACGAGTACTTCGTGCAAGGCGCCATGCCGGATCTGCCGCGGCTGTTTCCCAACACACTGGCCTCCTCCGTTCGCCGGCTTCACTCCCTGGGCTATCGCTATTACGAAACGCAGGCCGGCGACGGGTACGCCCTCAACGGACTCAACTACTACCTGCTGGCCCGGCTGCTCTGGAATCCACAGAGCGATCCGGAAGCGCTGCAGCGCGACTACTTTGAGCGCGGCTTTGGGCGCGCGGCGCCTGCGGTATCGCGATACCTCCACCAGCTCGCGGAGCGATATGCCGGCTCGGCCAACGGCGACGTGAAGATGAGCGACGGAGGCATCGCCGAACACCGCGCCCTTGACAGACTCTACCCGCCCGAATTTCGCGAGTCGCTCCGTCGAGACCTCGCCGAAGCCGCCTCGCTCGAAGACTCCGTGCGCGTTAAGTTCCTGGCGAAGGGGTTCCGCTACTTCGACTTGACGATGACGGCGGTGGAGCGCTCGCTCGGCTTGCTCGAAGCCGGTTGGACGCTGTCGCGCCGCGTCACGCCACCGGCGAAACCGGACGGCAAAGCCTTTGACGCCGCTTTATCCGCCTGGGACCAGCGCAACCAGCACGTCGAGCGCAACAGGAACGGTTTCGAGGTCGCCTACTTCTGGGTGCGCTACAACGACGCCAACCGCAGTTTCGTTCCGCTCGCCCGCATGCGCGATTTCGATAAACGCACACGCATCCGGTCCGCCTTGTTCGCCGCGAATTCCGCTACCCGCTCTCGACCCCGCTCGCATGGGAGCTTTGAGCCGGAACCGGGCATCGTCGCGGAACGTGTCAGCTACACCACCGCCTACGGACTCCGTGTTCCCGCCATTCTTTACCTGCCCAGGAAACGGGCTGGAAAGATCCCCGCGTTGATCGTCGTCAACGGGCACGGCGGCGACAAGTACTCGTGGTATGCGTTCTATTCCGGTATTCTGTACGCGCGAGCCGGCGCCGCGGTGCTCACCTATGATCCCATCGGAGAGGGTGAGCGCAACGCCGGTCACGAGTCCGGCACCCGTGCCCATGACCGCATGCAGCCGCCGCCGGAACTCGGCGCGCGCTTAGGCGGGCTGATGATGACAGACGTCATGCAGGCAGTCTCTTACCTCGAGAACAGAGCCGAAGTCGACCCGCGGCGCATCGGCGCGATGGGCTACTCGATGGGTTCATTTGTGCTTAGCCTGGCGGGTGCGGTGGAGCCGCGGCTCCGCGCCACCGTCCTGGTGGGCGGTGGGAACCTGGATGGTCCAGGCGAGTACTGGGACACCTCGAAGCAGATGTGCCAGGGGCTGCCCTATCGCGCCCTGTCCTTTCTTGGCGATCGCGCGGCGGAGGTCTACGCCCTGCGCGCCAAGGCCGGTCCCACACTGATCTTCAACGGCACCGGGGACACAATACTCCAGGGCTCCAAGCGCGACTTCTATGCCCACTTCGACGATCTTCGCCGCCGCGCCGGACTGCTCGCCCCGGGAACGCGCGTGTTCGAGAATCAATACGAAGAACGTGTCGGCCACCGGCCCTTCTTCGTCACGAAAGGCGCCGCGGAGTGGCTGGAACGCCAGTTGGATTTTCCGGAATGGACTGTCGCACAGATCCAGGCGATGCCCGTGACCCACATCCTGAGTTGGGCGCGCGAGCGCGCCGTCGACACGGATAAGCTCTACGCCACCGAGCATCGCGCGGGCGGCACGCAGGCGCTCGGCCAGAACGTGCCCGGCCTGACCCGCGAGCAGTTGAGCGCGTGGCCACGCAGCGAGTGGGAGACCATCAAAGGCGAGATGATCTACGAGTCCTGGCTCGAGCGCGCGCGGCGCGTCTTGTCTGGAGAAGGATCCGCCAGACCGTGACGGCCGCCGAGCCGCGGCAGCAGCAGGGTAAGAATCAGGCCTCTGGTGCAAATTCCGAGTCAAACCAAATTCGGTAACGACCGACGTCTCGATCGATCCCGACCCCAATCACGCTGCCAACGCGGCTCGCCAGATCTCCGGCATCGTCGCCCTTGACCCGCCCAGTTTGCCAAATTTGAATTGCGCTTTCTTGATCTTCTCCGCCAGTTCGATACCGCTGATCACAATGGTCGCCGACTCAAAGCTCTTGAGTCCCAGCATCGGCCGCAGCCGATGCTTGAGCCTGCGATGATCTTGCTCGATCAAGTTGTTCAAGTACTTGCTGCTGCGGACTACCAGTTGCTCCGGCAACTCGCCGGTTTCCGTCAGATCAGCTACCGCGCGATGGGAG
>VFZO01000198.1 GCA_016871155.1 Acidobacteriota bacterium
CCACGACGAAAGCGCACCCGCTTCGGTAATACCCTCTTCCAGGATCTGGCCATCTCGCGACTCCTTATAGTGCAGGAAGTCGGCGTGGTCTTCCGGCGTATACATCTGACCGTTCGGCGAATAGATGCCCACCGAGCGGAATAGTGGCTGCATTCCGAAGGTGCGAGCCTCGTCCGCCACGATCGGGACGATCCGCCGGCCGAAGGGCTTCGCTTTCAACAGCGCCTGCAGCATGCGCATGAATGCCACCGTGGTCGACATTTCGCGCGCTTCCGCGACGATGCTGAACGGCGCGAATGCGGCGCGGTCCGGAATCTCGCAGTCCATGGGAACCGGAGGCCGGCGCGCCGGCACGAATCCGCCGAGTTCGTTGCGCCGGTGCAGCAGGTATTGCATGGCAGGGTCGCCTTCGGGGGGCCTGCAAAAGCAGGGCTTCAGCGCCTGCTGATCTGTCAGCGGCAGCGCGAACCGGTTCCGAAACCACAGCAACGCCTCGTCATCCAGCTTCTTCTGCTGATGGGCCGACATCCGGCTCTCCGCCCACCGGCCCAATCCGCAGCCCTTCTTGGTGTGGGCCAGCACCACCGTCGGTTGCCCCTCGTGCCGGCGCGCCGCGTCGAACGCCGCATGGATTTTCACCGGGTCATGGCCGCCGCGCGTGAGGTTGTCGATCTGCTCGTCGGATAGATGCGCTACCAGCCGGCTCAACTCAGGGTATCTGTCGAAGAAACGTTCGCGGTTGAAGCGCCCGTCGTTGGCGCCGTAGCTCTGCATCTCGCCATCCACGGTCTCCTCCAGCCGGCGGCGCAGCACCCCTTCGCAATCCAGTTCGAAGAGCAGGTCCCAATCAGAACCCCACATCAGCTTGATGACGTTCCAACCTGCTCCTCGAAACACCCTCTCCAGTTCCTTGATAATTGACCCGTTGCCGCGCACCGGCCCGTCCAGCCGCTGCAGGTTGCAGTTCACCACGAAGATCAGATTGTCCAGTTGCTCCCGCGCCGCCAACGCGAGTCCGGCCAGCGACTCGGGTTAGTCCATTTCGCCGTCTCCGGCGAATGCCCACACCTTCCGGCTCGATGCCGGCATGACGCCGCGATGCTCCAGATAGCGCATGAAGCGAGCCTGGTACACGGCGGTAAGCGGGCCCAGTCCCATTGACCCGGTGGGGAATTGCCAGAACCGCGGCATCAGCCACGGATGCGGATAAGAGCACAGCCCGCGCCCGCCCGTCTCCTGGCGGAAGTTGGCGAGGGCCTCTTCCGGGAGGCGGCCCTCCAGAAACGCGCGGGCGTAAACACCGGGCGCCGAGTGCGGCTGAAAGTACACCAGATCGCCGTCCTGCTCGCCGCCGCGGAAGAAGTGATGGAAGCCAGTCTCGAACAGGTCCGCGGCTGAGGCATAGCTCGACAGGTGCCCGCCGAGCTCCGAACTCTGCCGGTTGGCTCGGACAACCATCGCGAGCGCGTTCCAGCGCACAGCCGCAGTGATGCGGCGTTCGAGCGCCAGGTCGCCCGGATACCGCGGCTGCTCGCGCACGGTGACGGTATTAGAACAGGGCGTATTCAACGCCAATCCCGTGTTCACTCCGTGGCGCGCGGCGTGGCCAACCAGACGCTCCAGCAACTCGCGGCTGCGTTCCGGGCCGCTTGCCGCCAATACGCCGTCGAAGGCTTCGATCCATTCCTGCGCCTCGAAGTCTCGGTTGGGTGTAGTAGTCGGTGCCTGCATCGCGATTTTCTGGCATGATACCGGATACCCGGCGGAAGGCGATGGCGAACTGACTGCGCCGCAGCGGCGCCGGAAACACACAAAACTACCTGCACCGCCCATCACGATATAAAATGCTGTTCGGATGCCTGCTCATAACATCGACTCCACGGACTGGAAGATTCTCGAACAGTTGCAGCGCAATGGCCGCATGCCGAACGTCGAATTGGCCGAGGCGGTGAATCTGTCGCCGTCGCCGTGCCTTGCCCGCGTCAAACGGCTGGAGCGCCAGAACGTGATCGCGCGCTATGTCGCATTGCTCGATCCGCCCGCCGTGGGGCTCGGCGTGAGCGTGTTCGTCCAGGTGCGCCTGGAGCGCCAGGTGGAGGCCAGCCTCAACAGGTTCGAAGCGGCGGTCACCGCGCGTCCGGAAGTAATGGAGTGCTACCTGATGACCGGCAGTTCCGACTACCTGCTTCGCGTGGCCGTAGCCGATCTGGATGAGTTCCAACGCTTCGTCACCGGCTTCCTGGCGCGCATTGCGGGCGTGAATGGCATCCAATCGAGCTTCGCCCTGAAACAAGTGAAGTATCAGACGGCCCTTCCCCTCAACCTGGCTCCCGGATATACCAATCGAGACTAGGGCGAGATTAGGGCGTGCATAAGGCGTGTCCTTCGTGATACGGTGGACAGCCGGGAGGCTTGGAAATGCTTTCGCGAAGACACTGGCTGGCATCCGGAGGCGCCCTTCTGGCGCAACGGCGCCTCGCCGCGGCGCCCCTGTTCGAAGGGTTCGCGATCGAACCGCGCACGGGCGTTCAGGAGGCCATCCTGAACAGGCTCGCCGATGGCCGCCTCTGGCTCCTGTTCGGTGAGGGCAAGAAACTGGTGGGGAAGTTCTCCGCCGACGGCGGCCGGACCTGGGGCCCGGTGCAGCCACTGCTCGAAAAAGGAGGCTCCCCCATTGTCACCGGCCGCGACAATGTCCACCTCTCCCTGCTGCACCTGCCTTCGGGAAAACTCGGCATCGTCTACGGAGGCCCGTACTCACGGCCGGGACGCGATGGCACGCTTCACTTTCGCTCGTCCGCCGATGGCGGCGCGTCGTGGTCGCCGCCTGTCGTGATCGATCCCGTGTTTTCGCTCTGCCGCACCGCCGGCGCCAGGGTTCTTTCGAACGGACGCATCGCGGTTCCAACCTTCAACTGGTACAGCTCCGCGGCGGGAGGCGAATCGGAATCCGCCTCCAACAGCATCTGTGTCAGTTGGGTGTTCTACTCGGACGACGAGGGCGTCACATGGCATCGCAGCCTGAGTGAGATGTTCGTCAGCCTGGATGCCGGCCGCGGCGGCTGCTATTCCTTCGAGGAACGCAGTCTCGAAGAGCGCGCTGACGGATCTCTGCTGATGTTCGGCCGCACCGAACGCGGTACGTTGTATCAATGCGTCTCCACCGACAAGGGCGTGCGCTGGTCCGCGCCGAAGCCGGTTCCGCTTGCAGCTTCCTACGCTCCTCCGCTGCTCGTGCGGATCCCCGCATCGGCTGACATCTTGCTGCTTTGGAATCAGGCCTCGGCCGGGGAGATCCGCGCCGGGCTCAGCCGGCATCGTCTTTCCTCGGCGGTCTCCAAGGATGGCGGCGCCACTTGGAACCATTTTCGCAACCTGGAGTCGATGGATGACAGGACGCGCCTCGAGCCGCCGGACCGGCGCGAGGTCCTGCGATCGGAAGGAGGCTATCGCCAGCCTCAGGACCGGGCCCGCTATCCTCACAGTCCGGCGAATTTGCGCATCTGTTACCCCACCGTTACCTTCAGCGGTAACGAAGTGGCCATTGCCTACGACTACGGCTACGGCCCCGGAGAGTTCGAGAAACGGTCAGCCACGCGAATCAAAATCGTCACGAAAGCCTGGCTTTACGGGGCGTGATGGAACAAATCGCGCCCGGCCTGTGCTGGATCGACGATACTTGCAGTGTTTACGCGCTCGCCCACGCCGGCGAAACACTACTGATCGATTGCGGAACGCGCCTGGCGCCCGGATCGGAAATCGCCGCCGGTCTCGGTCGCGTGAATCGCGTGCTTCTCACACACTTCCATCGCGACCAATGCTCATCTGCCGCCGCCTGGCGTGACGCTGGCGCAGCCGTGACCGTACCCTTCGCCGAGAAGCGCTTCTTCGAAGAGGCGGACCTGCTCCGCGCCTCGTACGACATCTACGACAACTACACGTCGTACTATCCCGCCTTCGGTTCGCTGCGCGATATCCAGCCCTCCGGCTATGCCCACGATTACGAGCGCCTCGAGTGGCGGGGCTTCTCGATCGACGTAGTTCCTTTACCCGGCCACACATTCGGGTCCGCTGGATATCTTTTCGAAGTCGCCGGGCAACGCGTGCTCGCCTGCGGCGATCTGCTCTCCGCTCCGGACCGGATCCACGAGTACTTTCCGGCCCAGTGGAAATACATGGACTTTCAGGGCCACGCTCATCTGCTCGAGAGCCTGCGAGCCGTCGACTCTATGGAACTCGATTGGATTCTGCCGGGCCATGGCGCGCCGTTCCGAGCTACGCCCGGCGCGCTGGCCCCACTACGCGCCCGCCTCGAGCGCATTTGGGAACTGTTTCACGGAAGTCCCTATGAGTACTTCCGGCCGCGCCTTCGCGAACTCACACCGCATGTGTGGGAGGTGTCGAACTCGGTGGCCAACACCTACATCGTGCGGAATGATCGGGGAGGCGCGGTCCTGATCGACTGCGGATATGTGTCGAACGCTCCCGTCGCTGCGAATCCGCACCGCTTCATCGACAACTTGACGCCATACCTCCAACGCGAATTGGGCGTCGAGCGCGTCGAGTGGTTCCTGCCGACGCACTACCATGACGATCACCTGGCCGGATATGCCGCCTTGCGCGCGCGTTACGGAACGAAAGTCGCCTGCTCGCCGGAACTGCGCGACATCCTGGAGCACCCGGAACGCTTCGAGATGCCCTGCACGGTGGAGCGGGCGATCCCCATTGACGCGACCGTGAATCGCGGCGAAGCGTTTGAGTGGAGCGGATTCCGGTTTCACATCGAACAGCAGCCCGGGCAGACGCTCTACCATCACCTGATCCGACTCGAGGCTGACGGCAAGGTGTTTCTTTCGGTGGGCGACAACATCTCCGGCGTCAGTTTTCGTGAGAAGCGAGACTTCGTCTACTCCTTCATTCCGAAAAACCGTACTCCGGTATCGAGCTACGGCGACATGCCGCGCCAGATTCTCGCTCACTCGCCTGACTTTCTGCTCACCGGCCACGGGGGCGCGGTGGTGTGCGATCGCGCGGCGGTCGAACGCTGGCGGGCCTGGATGGACGAGTGGCAAGGTTGCTTCGAAGCGATCATCGACCGGCCGGAAGCAAGCATGGGGATGGACCGGCAGTGGGTCGAGTTTTACCCCTACAGAGTGCGCGTGCGCCCGGGCAGCCGGGTCCGATTCACGGTGAAGGTGACGAATCATGAGGCGGTCCCGCGAGCCTGCCGCCTGGAGTTCCGCTCCGTGGCCGGCGTCACGATCGCGCCCGATTGCGCCGAGTCGGACGTTCCCGCAAAGGCGGTTTGGCAGTGCGATCTGGAAGTAAGCTTCCCGGCCGTGTTCTCCACGCATTCTCTGCCGGTTCTGGCCGATGTCACCTGGAACGGCCGCCATCTCGGTGAGATCGCCGAAGCGATCGCATACTGGTGAGAGCCTACCTGGCATTCCATATGATGACGATGTCGACAACCATCTCACTCACGGCGATCGCCGCTGCTCTGCTGGCGCCGGCCGCATCCTCGCAAACCTGGAAGGCGCCGGTGTTCGCCACGCACTGGGCCGCCGCCACGGGTCATCCCCTTGCTTCCATGGCTGCCGCGCGCATTTTCCAACAGGGCGGAAACGCGGTGGATGCTGCGGTGGCCGCCACGTTCGTCGCGTCGGTGGTGCAGCCGGGCAATACCGGCATCGGCGGACACGGAATGGTCATGATTTATCTGGCGCGCACCGGACAGGTGTATTGCATGCATCGATGGCTCTGGCTGGTCGGGCAGAAATGCCACGCCCTCCCGGTTCGATCAGACACGGGGCGGATTACCCGCTGACGGACCGCTGGCGCCGGTTGTGCCGGGTCTGGTTTCCGCGCTACTCAAGGCGTCTGAAAAATATGGAAAGCTGCAACGCGCCAAGCTGATCGAACCCGCAATCGAATTGGCCGGACACGGATTCGCGGTGACGCCTTATTTTGGGGGCCTGCTAAACGAATCGCAGGACCGCATGAAACAATACGAGTCCACGCGCAAGGTGTGGTATCCCGGCGGCAAGCCGTTGCCAGCCGGCACGCGTTTGCGTCAACCCGATTTGGCGGACACTCTGCGGCTGATCGCCAGAGATGGGGGAAGAGCCTTCTACGGCGGACCCATAGCGCGCGGAGTCGCCGCCTGGCTGAAGCGGCACGGCGGTCTGCTCGAAGAGGACGACTTCGCCGCCTTTGCCGCCCGGGAAGGCCCTGCCCTGCATGCCAGCTATCGAGGTTACGAACTCTACGAAGGGCCCCAGTGGTCCTTCGATCACATCGGCCTCGAAACCTTGAACATCCTCGAGGGTTTCGACCTTCGCTCCTCGGCCACCTTTCCCCCGCCTACATCCACCACGTAACGGGAGCCATGAAACTGGCCTTCGCCGACCGTGACTGGAGCGTCGAAGACCGGGCCTTCCCCGAATCGATGCCGCTCCTGGTGTCGAAGCCGTTCGCCGCCACCAGGCGAGCAGCTTTGCGGGCGGACCGTGCCCGGGATCCTGCGCCTCGCGGCGAGATCAAGCCGGGCGGCAACACAGATTGGGTGGGTGCGATCGATTCCGAGAGGAACATGGTATCCATCACCTCCTCCGTTTCCGGAGGATTCGGCAACATGATGTACATCGACGGACCCGGCGACGGCTTCTTCCTCAATAACTGGATGCCCCTGTTCAAATTGGATCCCGCCGATGCCAATGTCCTCGCGCCGCGCAAGGTTCCACGCACCGGATGGAGTCCCATGCTCGCGCTGAAAGACGGCAAACCGTTCGGCGTCTTCGGTACGCCGGGCGGCGATACCATTCCTCAGGCTCAGTTGCAGTTCTTCATTCACATGGCAGACTTCGGATTGGACGTGCAGACCGCGCTCGAGCAGCCGTGGTTCCGCACCGAAGCTTTCAAGGCGTACCGCCATCCCAGCGCGGTGGGGAAGAATCTGGCGTTGAGCGGACGAATTCCGCAAACGACGCGCGATGCTCTTGCGAGGATGGAGCACGTCATCACCGGTCACGATACGCTCGGCATCGGTAGCGTTCGCGCCGTGTTCTTCGATCGCCCCGCTGGGACGCTGCAAGCCGGTGCGGCGCCGGGCCGCGACGAGTCCGCGATCGGTTGGTAAAGCGGAACGCTGGAGTTTCCGACTAGCGAACCTCACAATCTACTGGCTGCATTCAGACGCAGGGGTTCCCCTGAACATGAACTCGAACTCGGGTTCGGAACCGGCAATGCGGCTGTTTTTCGATCGATGCCGGCTGGCGACGCACGCCCGCTGCATCGCGCCGCTGCGGCCGCGCGCCTCTCGGCCCTGAGGACGGCGCTGCATGACACAAAACTCAGAACATGAGCTTTGCGCCAAATTGAACTGTCCGCCGCCCCGTGAATGTTACTTTTCCGACATTTTGAGCGTCTGAAAGATTGGTGTTCAAGATCGGATAGTACTGGTTGAACGGATTCCAGAGGTAGGCGAACATCCGGAAGTTCGCTCTTTCGCGCCACACGGGGAAGCGTTTGAAGATGGAGAGGAAATCGTTGACTCCTTCGTTCCGGGTGGCGCTCAACTGTGGCCCATTCAAGATATTGCGCCCGGAGCTGCCGTAGCGTCCGATCGGCATGCAGGAGACGCCCGGGTAGTTAGGGTCGGGCGGACCGCACGGTGGGATAACGAACGCCGAGGGGTCGAACCAGTTAGTAGTCGAAGGGTTGGAAACCTTGCCTGAGGCGATCCGGTCGGCGCGGCCGCCGAAAGTCCCGGTTCCCGATGGGTCTGGCCCGCTGTACGTCACGCTGAACAACATACCCGACATGGATCTCCCGAGATAGGACAACGCCCAGCCGTCTACGACTTGATTCAACACGCCGGAAGCCGAACCCAGAAAGCGCTTGCCCCTGCCAAAGGGAAGCTCCCAGGTGAGGTCATACTTGAATTGATGGCGCGGTATCAGATTCTCCGGTCCCCGGCCGTAAGACCGGTCATACGGATCGACTCCCACCACGCCCAATGGACGCGTTGCCACGTCGGCATCGGTGATCTTACTGGCCCAGATCCAGCCGCCGCCGAACTGAAGCCCGTTCGCAAAAGGACGAGTGAACTCGACCTGCAGGGCATTGTACCGGTCGTTGCCGCCGCCGTCGATCATGTCCACGCTGGTGAATCCGAAGTAATTGCGCCGGCAGGTGGGGCCGGGCCGCGGACCCGGGACGCCGCACCCGGAGATATTGAACGGGATTCTGCTCGGCCGGAGCAGGTTGATGTTGCGGGACCATAGCGTGTTGGTTCCTTTGCTGCCCACATAGGAGAGCCTCACGGCCGTCTTCATGACTTCCTGCTCGAAGGTGAGGTTCCACTGCTGCATGTATGCGTCGCGGTAGTCAGGCGTTAGAAAGCTGATTCCGTAGGACGCCGCGGCTGAGCCCTGGCCGGCCGCCAGGAACGGATTTGGGAAACTCAGCGCCGGCGGGCCCACCGTGCCCCCACCCGGCTGGGTATTCTGGAAGGTCTCAGATAACGAAAACGGGCCCGCGGTCTGCAGTTGGGCCGAGCTTGCATCCCTTTGCAGATTCGCGAGTTTCCCCGACGTGAAGATCGCGTAACCCGCGCGGATCGCTGTCCTCGCATTGTTGAACGGGCGAAAGGCGAAACCCAGGCGGGGCACGAAATTGTTTTTATCGGTTCTCACCAAGTGCGCTGGGTACCCGGCCTGGCTGGCCGTTTCAAGTGGGATCAGCCGGTTGAACAAGGGGCTCACCTTGCTTTTGGCGTTCTCGTCGGGCAATACGATCGCTCCGGTCTTCGGATTGAAACTGTAGTACAGACCATTGCGGTCCCGCGGCGCGCCCTCCAGGTCGTAGCGGAGCCCGAAGTTCAGCGTCAGCCTTGGCGTGATCTTCCAGTCGTCTTGGATGTAAGCTCCCAGCGCGAAATTCACCGGCAAGATGGCGTCTCGCGGCGTAATCCGGCTCGTGGAGTCGGGGTATCCCAGCAACAGATCTGCCCACGAGTTGCCCGCGGTGGCGAGCGTACCTCTCGTAAGGCGTCCGCTGAAGTTGTAAGTACCGAAAACGTTGCCGGTCGTGCCTTCCACACGATTAGGTAAATGATAGTAGTTGAACCCCGACTTGATGGTGTGCCTGCCCGTGAAATGCGTGAGGTTGTTGAGAGCGGCCAAGCGGTCCGTAGTCAGAATGTTGTGATTCCAGCGCTGAGAGGCAGCGGAGAAGCCACTGACTAGAATATCAGGCATGCCGGTGAAATCGAGGCTGCTATCGATGCCCTGTATCCCGAATTGCTTCACCATCTCCTGGCCGTTGGTACGGTTGATCGTTGGGCGCCAAAGGCGATCGTAGGCGAACCGGAACTCGTTGACGGTACGCGGACTGAAGACGTGCGTTTCCGTGAAGGAGTAGGACGTGGCGAGTTGCTGCTCGATGTAGCCCGAGGTGCCGTTCTGCACGTCGCGCGTGCCATAGTCGAAATATCGCTTGTACGCGAAGTTAATGGTGTCCTTGTTCGAAATCTTGTGATCCAGGCGCAGGAACTGTCTGTTTTGCCGGTCAATTCCTGTTTGAAATCCGACCCAGTTCGCCAAGGTGTCTTCCGGCCCGCCGCGGTTGGGCGTGGGAATCAGTTGCTGGATCTTCAGGGACACCGGACTGAGGCGGCTCGCCGGAATGACGTTTCCCTCGAACTGCCGGCCGCTCAATGGATCGATGACCGGAATCAACGCGCCGCCCGCTGTTCGCAATTGCGAGAAGTCGCCGCTCCGCATTCTTACCGTCGGGAAGTTGCTCAGGTTAGCGCTCGACGGCAGGCCGCTCTTTCTTCTGTCGTAGTCGACAATGAAGAACGTGCCGCGGTCCCGGCCGCGGTAGACTCCCGGGATCATGACTGGTCCACCGGCGTTGAAGGAGCTGAAATAGTTTCCCTTCGCAGGCGGCCGCGGGGCGTAGTTGGGGCCTATGGAATTGAGCCGCAGATGCTCCACCACCACTTCCGCCCCGCCATGGTATTCGTTCGTTCCGGACTTACTGGTCGCACTGATGGTAGCGGGCACGGCATACTCCGCATTTGCGTTGACGTGCGTCACCGTCACCTCTTGCACCATGTTCAGAGGCAGAGCGTAAGCATCTAGCACTACCCGGCCATCCACGGCGACTCGGACCTGATTGTCCCGGGCGCCGCTGATTTTCCATTGGCCTCCCCCCGCCCCGGTCGCGGCCAGAGTCTGGTGGGCCAACGTGGACAGCATGGCTCTGTTCGCCAACTGCCAAGGGTTGTATTTCAGCTTAGTGGGAGATATGCTCTCGCTGATGGTCGTGCTTTCGCTGTTCACCGGAATGACCGGGACATTGACCGTCACCTTCTCAACGGTCTCGCCGACTTCCAGCCCGATGTCCACACGCAGAATCTGACGTGCCAGTAACTGTACATTCGTCCGCTCGTATTTCTTGAAACCGGCTAGCTCCGCGGTGACCGTATACGGACCGGGCGCCGCATTCGTGACGTTGTACTCACCGGCCGCCGTGCTGACGATGGTGCGGGAAAGACCGGTGTCTTGCCTGGTGACGCTGACTCGAGCGCCCGGGATCACTGCCCCACTCCCATCCGTGATGGTTCCCAGGATGGAGCCGAAGTCCGATTGGCCATGGAGAAGGGCTGGCCACAGACACGCCAACCGGAACAACGGTGCGATTCTGAATGGATGCAGGCTCATTGCTTTCACCCTGAAACTCCTGTCTTGGGGTCGGGGTCAAGCCGAACCCGGCCATTATTCTACCCCTTTTCACGCACTCGCGGAGAGACGTATAGGTCTCCCGGTGGCGCCAGGCGATGCCTGCTCGGAGGGAGCCCCCCGTAGGCGCGAAGGTAAGCGTCCGATCATTTGCAACTTCCCATAATGGGACTTCGCTATCGTGTCATATGGATCCGAGCTCTGTACGCGTAACAGACCAACCGGGAACGGTCGCTTGAATCGATTCCACAACAGAACATGGCATGTTTGCTGTCGGGCATTCCGCACGACGTGAAGCGTGCCTGCAGTGATATCATCGAGAGCACAGTGGATTGGCCTGACAGGTTTAATCGCCGGAAACTGTTTCTTGCAGGCGCCGCGGCGGCGCTGCCCTCCGCCGCAACGTCACGTTTGGAAACGCTTGCAGATTGGATTCGCGCGGACGCCAAAGCCAGGCAGGCAGGTTTGCGAGCGTGCCAGGAGCGCATTAAGAAATCGGATACTTCTATACACGCGTGGGTCCAGGTGCTTCCGCAGCAGGCAACGGGTAATGGAAGACTATCGGGAATCCCATTCGGCGCCAAGGATGTCTTTGAGACAAAGGGCTTGGCGACAGAATACGGCTCCCCCGTGTACAAGGGACGCACCGGGGCCTACGACGCTTCGATTGTCCGAGACCTTCGTGAACGCGGCGCCGTTTTGTTGGGGAAAACGCAGACGGCCGCGTTCGCGATGCGGGACCCACCACCTACGCGAAATCCTCGCGATCTCAATCACACGCCAGGCGGGAGTTCCAGCGGGTCAGCGGCTGCGGTCTCAGCCGGCATGGTGCCCTTTGCTATTGGAACGCAAACCAGCGGATCCACAGTGAAGCCTGCTTCCTATTGCGGCATAACCGGGTTCAAGGTGACCTTCGGGCTGATACCACTGGATGGATGTCTGCAGTACGCGAAGAGCCTCGATACGCTTGGCTTCTTCACACATACCCCTGCCGATATGCTCCTTCTCTGGGAAGCGATGGGTCACCCAGTCAGACGGAAGGAGGACTTTGCTTTCGGCGTGCCCGAGCCAATGTTGGAGGTAGAGCGTGAGATGGCGTCCGCGGTTGAGAAAGCGGTTACCGCGCTGCGCAAGGCGGGGGTGACCTGCGAGCCCATAAATTTCTCAGC
>VFZO01000199.1 GCA_016871155.1 Acidobacteriota bacterium
CCACGCGATCCGCGCCGAACTGATGGAGTTGACTGAGACTCGCGGTTGGAAGTCGAACCCGATGGGCTACGCCGGCGCGCCCGGCGGCGCCATTGATTCGTTGATGAAGCGCAACTTTGCGCCCGTGCGTCAACGCCTGGATTCCGTGATTCTGCGGTTGGAGAAAGTTCCGGAGCTGTTGTCGGCGATGAAGGCCAATGTCGCTGATCCGCCGAAGGAGTTCACGGACCTGGCGATCCGGATGGCGGGCGGCTCGGTGGGCTTCTTCAGGGACACTGTCGCCGCTTGGGCGCGTGACGCCGCCGCCGGAGATGCCGCCGCCTGGGCCCGTTTTGAGAAGGCCAACAACGCAGCAGCGGCTGCCATGGAAGACGCTGCAAAGTGGCTGAAAACGGATCTGCTGCCGCGTTCGACAGGCGCCTTCGCAATCGGCTCGGCGGCCTTTTCGAGGAAACTGCTGCTCGAGGAGATGGTTGACGTGCCGTTGGACCGAATATTGGAAATTGGGGAAAGAAATCTGGAGAAGGACTATGCAGCTTTCGTCGCAACCGCCAGGTTGATTGACCCGAAGAAGACGCCGGCCCAAGTGATGGCCTCGATTTCGGAGGATCACCCAACCGCTGAAGACCTGATTCCCGCCACGCGCCGGACGCTCAAAGGCATCCAGCAGTTTCTCGTCGACAAGAAAATTATCGATTTGCCGGTGATGGCGCTGCCGCGGGTGGAAGAAACGCCGCCCTACGCGCGATCCGGCAGCTTCGCTTCCATGGATACACCTGGCGCTTATGAGAAGGGTCAGCAGGACGCGTTCTACTACGTCACGCCGGTGGAGAAGGATTGGGATGCGAAGCACAAGGAAGAGCATCTGCGCCTCTACAACAAACCGGTGATGGACATCATCACCATTCATGAGGCGTTTCCCGGCCACTTCGTGCAGTTCATTTACGCGCCGCAGTTCCCGACCAAGACGCGAAAGCTGTATAGCTGTGGTTCAAACGCCGAAGGCTGGGCCCACTACACCGAGCAGATGATGCTCGAGGAAGGCTTTGGCGGAGGCGACCCGAAATTGAAGCTTGCGCAATTGCATGAAGCGCTCCTGCGCGATGTCCGCTACGTTGTCGGGATCAAGTTGCACACTCGCGGCATGACGGTGGAGGAAGGTGCGAAATTGTTCGTCGAGCAGGCGATGCAAGAGCCGGCCAACGCCTATGAGGAATCCCTCCGCGGCGCCTATAACCCGACGTATCTTTATTACACGCTCGGTAAGTTGCAAGTGTACAAACTACGCGAGGATTACCGGCGCAAACGCGGAGACAAGTTTCAGCTTCACGAGTTCCACGCGACCTTCGTGAAACAGGGCGCGATCCCGATCAATCTGATCCGCCGGCTGATGCTCGGCGTAGAAGGGGCATCGCTCTAGACTCCCCAGCAGTAATCCTCCACCGCTTTTTCAATCGCATCGTTCTTGTCCGCCAGCCGCATTAACTCAAGCCGGATCGCGTCCACCAGCGCCTTCCACGACGCCTCTATGACGTTTTCGGAGACGCCGACCGTGGCCCAGCAGCGCTTGTGGTCCGTCCATTCGATTAGCACGCGAACCTTGGCCGCGGTGCCTTTCTTCGAATCGATGACGCGCACTTTATAGTCGGTCAACTTCACGTTGGCAACAGCCGGATACTGCCCCACCAGGCACTGGCGCAGGCAGTTGTCGAGTGCGTTGACCGGACCATTGCCCACCGACGTTTCAGTATGCAGGCCGTCAGCCGCCTGCAGCGACACCGTCGCCATGGTCAGCGATCCGCCGCTGCGGCCCATCTTCGTTACGACATCGAAGCTTACCAGATCGAAGAAAATCTTGCCAGGATTCAACGCCTCCCGGACCATGAGTTCGAACGTCCCTTCGGCGGCTTCCAACTCGTAGCCTTCAAACTCCATCTGCTTGATCTTCTCCAGCATGATTTTGCGGGAGTTCTCGTCGAGCTTATCCTCCAGGCCCTTCTCCTTCAGCCGGTACAGGATGTTGCTGCGGCCCGACAGGTCGCTCACCAGCACCCGCTGGCGGTTGCCGACCCACTCCGGCCGAACGTGCTCATACGTCGCCGAGTCCTTCATCACCGCGCTGACGTGCACGCCGCCCTTGTGTGCGAATGCGCTCTGGCCGACATACGCCTGGCCATACGGTATCTGCAGGTTGGCCAGCTCGGCGATAAATCGGGCTACCGAAGTAAGGCTCGCCAGTTTGTCGCGGCCAATCGTGGTGTGGCCCAGCTTTAGTTCTAAATTCGCAATGATCGACGAGAGATTCGCGTTGCCGCACCGCTCGCCGTAGCCGTTCATGCAGCCCTGGACGTGCGTGCACCCAGCCTCTACCGCCGCCAGAGCGTTTGCCACGGCGACATCGGAATCGTTGTGCGGATGGATACCGATGATGCCGTCGAACTGCTTGCGAACCTCGGCCACGGCCTCCACCAGCTTCGACGGCACCGTGCCTCCGTTGGTATCGCACAGGCAAAGCACGTTGGCGCCTGCGTCCTGCGCCGCTTTCAAGGTTTTCAGCGCGTATTCCGGATTGTGGAGGTACCCATCGAAGAAGTGTTCCGCATCGTAAACCACTTCGCGCCCATGCTGTTTCAAATACGCGACTGTGTCGTGGATGATCTTCAAGTTCTCGTCGAGCGTAATGCCCAGCGCACGCGTGACGTGGAAGTCCCACGTCTTGCCGAAGATGCTGATGACGGGTGTTTCGGCGCCCAGCAGCTCGCGGACATTCGCGTCACTGTCCACTGAATTCTTCGCGAAATGCGTGGATCCGAACGCAGTAAGCTTCGCGTGCTTCAACTTCAACTCGCTCTTTGCCCGGGCGAAGAACTCCTTGTCCTTCGGATTGGACCCGGGCCAGCCGCCCTCAATGTAGTCAATACCCAGCTCATCCAGTTTCTGACTAATAATCAGCTTGTCCTCGACGGAGAAGGAGACGGCTTCGCCTTGCGTGCCGTCGCGGAGCGTTGTGTCGAAGGTAGAGATTCGCATGGTATGTACTTTCTGAATCGGCGGCTGGCCCGTCGCTGTTTAGGCTTCCGGTACGCCAGTCTCCTTCTTCTTTTTGAGGAAGGGCATCATAGCCCGGAGCTCTTTGCCCACAGTTTCGATCTGGTGCGTTTGGTTGGCTTCGCGCATGGACAGGAACTTCTTGCGTCCGGCGCGGTTCTCGTTGATCCAGGTCTCAGCGAACTTGCCTTCCTGGATTTCCTTCAGGATCTGCTTCATCGCCGCGCGGCTTTCCGCGGTGACGACGCGGGGGCCGCTGACGTAGTCGCCGTACTCGGCCGTGTCGGAGACGGAGTAACGCATGTAGTTCAGGCCGCCTTCGTAGATCAGGTCGACGATGAGCTTCAACTCGTGCAGGCACTCGAAGTAGGCCATCTCCGGGGCGTAGCCGGCTTCCACCAGCGTTTCGAAGCCAGCCTTGATCAGCTCGCTGGTGCCACCGCAAAGAACGGTCTGCTCACCGAACAGGTCGGTCTCGGTCTCTTCCTTGAACGAGGTCTCGATGACGCCGGCCCGAAGGCAGCCGATGCCGAGAGCGTACGCCAGCGCATTTTCCAGCGCCTTGCCCGAGGCGTCTTGCGCGATGGCCACCAGGCCGGGGACGCCGACGTTTTCGGTGAACAACTCACGCACGCGGTGGCCCGGCGATTTCGGCGCGACCATCGTCACGTCGATGTCGGCGGGCGGCTTGATGTAGCCGAAGTGAATGCAGAAACCGTGCGCGAACATCAGCGTCTTGCCCGGGGCGAGGTTCGGCGCGATCTCCTTTTCGTAGATCTCCGGCTGCAGGTGATCGCTCACCAGAACCATGATCGTGCCGGCTGCCTTGGTGGCTTCGCCCACGGTCATCACGCGCAGGCCGGCCGCTTCGGCTTTAGCCCAGCTCTTGGACCCCGGATAGAGTCCGACGATGACATCGGCTCCCGAGTCGCGCAGATTCAGCGCGTGCGCGTGGCCCTGGCTGCCGTAGCCCACCACGGCGAACACGCGATTCTTGAGTAGCGACGGGTTCCCGTCATTTTCGTAAAAACGCTTCAACATGAATTAAATGACTCCGTTCTTTTCTTCCATCCGCGCTTCCTCGCCGCCACGGGGAACCGGGGGCGAAAGGCGTAGTTTCTTCGCTTCCAACGATACGGCCACGGCGCCGCTGCGAGTCACTTCGATCTCGCCGTAGCTCCGCATGATGTCGATGAACTCATCGAGTTTTTCAATGTCGCCGGTCGCCTCCAGGGCGAATCCTTCGATGGTCGAGTCGACCACGCGGGCGCCAAAGATTTCGGCTTCCTTCAAGATCGCCGTACGGCTTTCCTGCGCCGAACGGACGCGCATCAGAACCATCTCGCGCGTTACCGACGGCGAGTCGGTCAGGTCGGTGGCCTGCAGGACGTTGATGAGCTTGTTCATATGCTTAATCAACTGGCGGCGCTGATGGGGCTCCACGCCGACGGCGATGGTCATGCGCGAGAGTTCCGGGTCCAGCGTCCGCGCGACGGTTAGGCTGTCGATGTTATAGCCGCGCGCCGTCAGCAGGCCTGTGACGCGCATCAGCGCGCCGGTCTTGTTTTCCATTAACAAACTGATGATCTGTAGCATTCCAATACTCCTAGCGGGTCAGGGCCGCCGGCTGCGGCGGACCCATGACCATTTCGTTGATCGCTCCGCCGGCGGGCACCATCGGGAACACGTTCTCCGTTGGCGTCACACGCACGTTCAAAAGATACGGCCCGGGTGTTTCAAACGCTGTCTTCAAGGCTTCCGCCAGGTCGCGAGGATTCTCGACCGTGCGGCCGGCAAAGCCGTAGGCGGCAGCCAGTTTCTCCACATCCGGGAACGAATCGAGCGTGACCTGGGAGAGGCGGTTGGCGTAGAACAGCTCTTGCCACTGGCGAACCATGCCCAGGTAGCCGTTGTTCATGATTATGACCTTCACGTTCAGGCCGTAGTTCTGCAGTGTGGCCAATTCCGGCAGCGACATCTGGAATCCGCCGTCGCCGCAAATTGCGACAACGAGTTTGTCCGGATTCGCATACTGCGCGCCGAGGGCCGCCGGCAACCCGAAGCCCATCGAGCCCAGACCGCCGGAGTTGATCCAAAGACGCGGCTTGTTGAACCGGATCAACTGCGCGGACCACATCTGGTGCTGGCCGACGTCGGAGGTCACAATGGCCTCGCCGTTGGTCAGCCGGTCGATCTCCGCCATCAGGTGCTGCGGCTTAATCTCGTCGGCCGAAACCACCGGCTTGCGCAGCGGGTGCTCTTCCATCCACTCGCGGATCTGCTTCCACCACGCGCGCAGCCCGGGCCGTTCAAGATACTCCGGTTTCAGCTCGCGCAACACGGCGGAGAGCTTGGGCATGACGCGCTTCAAGTCGCCGACGATCGGCAGATCTGCGTTGCGGTTCTTGCCGATCTCGGCCGGGTCGATGTCGACATGAATGATTCGCGCATGGGGAGCAAATGCGTTCAGCCGGCCTGTGACGCGATCGTCGAAACGGACGCCGAGCGCGATGATCAGGTCCGTATTGTACATTCCCAGGTTGGCGGCGTAGCTGCCGTGCATGCCGGGCATGGAGATGAAGTTCGGGTGCTCGGCCGATAAGGCGCCCAGTCCCATCACGGTCAGAACGGTGGGCGCGTCCACTAGTTCGACCAATTCGCGAAGTTCGTCGCTGGAGTTGGAAAGCACCACGCCGCCGCCGGCGTAGATCATGGGCCGCTCGGCTTCGAGCATCATTTGAGCGGCGCGACGGATCTGGCCCGTGTGGCCTTCCGTGTAAACCTTGTAGCCGGGCAGATGAATCGACGTGACCGGCGAGTAGTGCGCGTTACCCTGGAAGACGTCCTTCGTAATGTCCACCAGCACTGGGCCCGGACGGCCGCTGTTGGCGATATAAAACGCCTCGTGAATCACCTGCGGCAGTTCGTTAATGTTCTTTACGAGATAGTTGTGCTTGGTCGCCGAACGGGTGATGCCGAACGTATCGGCTTCCTGGAATGCGTCGGACCCTATCAGCTTGGTCGGCACCTGGCCGGTGAGCGCGACGATCGGGATCGAATCCATCATGGCGTCGACCAAACCGGTCACCAGGTTCGTGGCGCCCGGACCGGAGGTGGCGCAGCAGACGCCCACTTTGCCCGTTGAGCGCACATAGCCCTGGGCGGCGAAGGCCGCATTCTGTTCATGCCGAACCAGGACATGCTGAATCGGTGAATCGAGCATGGCGTCGTAGAAGGGAATCGTGACGCCGCCCGGATAGCCGAAGATCGTGTCGACGCCTTCGCGCGCCAGACACTCCAGCAGGATCTTGGAGCCGCTCATCAGTTGCGATTGGGACATTGGGTTTGGAAACTCCTCGAGTATTGCCTACAAACGAAAAAAGCCACCGGCTGGGTTTTTGTCCCGCCGGTGGCTTGGATGCCGTTTATTCCGGTGCCACTTAGGCGGGACCTGTTACGGTTACCCCAATAATTCCTACTACTACGAGAGGAATAATGCCGGATACAACGAGAGCGCGCACGACGCCGGGGCCGAAGGCCGCCGGCAGAATGAGAGTGCGTCCGCTGCTCATAACAACCAGGGTAAGCTAGAAGCGGACCAAATGCAACAGTAGCGTGCTATTAATTCGGCAAATGCCTCAATTAGAGGACGGCGATCAACCTTACCCCAACCGCCGGCCTTTCCGCAGCTTCTTCCAGATCGGCACGGGATAGCCGATCAGGCAGAATTGGTCCAGCGCGAACAGCACTATGGACTCCAGATTTTGCGCGCGGGCAAATCCGGCCTCCTTCTCCCAGCGCGTTGTGGAGTCGCCCGGTCCCACCAGGAAGCTCCGCTTGTTTCGCGGAAACCCTTTGGTGGCGCCGAAGCCGACCGTATATTTGGACTTCTTTAAATCGCGCCAAAACGTAAAGCTGAAACTTTCCGTCTTCAGGTTGTCCAGCTTTGCCGGTGTCCAGGCCGCGTTCGGATAGTTCACCAGCCGCCCCCACGGGGTATCGTTCACGTCGGTCGGGTACAACACCTCAAACCGGCAGTTTGGATGAGCCGTCTTCACGTGCGCTCGAATGGCATCGGTGAATTCGCCGATCAACTCTGGCAAAAAGGCCACCTCCTCCGGGAACGACGCCGGATTTGCCTGCCCGTTGCCAATGAACCGGATGGGAAAGCCGTGCCGCGTCTGGAACTGATCCCTCGTGTACTGATCGTAGTAGGGCATGCTGATCTCCGGCATTCCTGGCAGCATGTTTGGAAAGTACCACCACTGCACTTCGCCGAATTGGAGATAGGGCACATAGCCGGCCGCAACCAGAATGTCCGCCATCTCCATATGGACCTTCTCCCAATACGCACGGCTCGCCGGAGAAAAATTCGTCTGCAGCGCCGGCGTGTTCAACTGGCAGGGTTCGCCGTTCCAATACCGTTGCGCGATGCCGGCGGCCGGCGAAGGGTCGCCGTGCTGCAACTCCAACGAGAAGGCTGCGGTCATGTCGAGCCCGTAGGCCTTACAGGCCTCATAGAACCGGAGGCTCCAATCCCGGCAGGCGCGGTTAATGCGAGGATTCGCCGTCAGGTCCGTTCGCCACTCTCCCTCCACGCCGCCGCTGAGGGTCCCGCCGGAGAAGCTCAATGAGAAGCCGCCGCTCGCCGGTGAGCCGCCGATCGTGACCAGATTCCCATCGAGCCCCATCCGGCGCGAGTAGATCGTGAGGCGCGTGCCCGACGCTGTCGCCCGAATGCCCGTGTAGCCGCGATTGAACTCGAGCTCGAAGGCTTTGGCGATCGTCTCCGCCGTGTCGCCGAACAGGTTCAGATGCGAGATCGTGATCGTCGCCTCCGGAACTCCTACACGTCCGATTTGGATCTGTGTGATGCCGCTTGGCGCCGGCGTGCCGTTGAAGTCCACCGTGCCGCTTGCGTATTGGTGCCCCTGCTTGTACATGTCGTAAAAAATCAGTGCACCCACGTAGTGATTCACGCGGCCGCGAAAGCCGAGCGAGTGGATCATCCACGCCGTCCGCTCGGCGGGTACCGCCAGTGAGTGGTCTGTGTCCCAGTCTGTCGCCGCGGTCAGTGTTGGCTCCACAGGCTGATTTTCGACGAATGCCGACGGAATCGCGACCTCGAGAAAATCGAAGTAGAATGCATTGCCCGTAGGGCCGTTGTGCGAAATCAGCACCGTGTGCTCGCCCGGACCATACGATCCGAGCGGAACGCGCATGAGAGTATCTTCGCCGCTTGCGCGCAGACTCAGCACTCGCGGCGTTTCGCTGTCTACGCGCAGTGCAATGTCGGCGCCGCCGTTCAGCAAGCGCGTCCCCAGATAGAGCTCGTGTGTTTGCGCCGACCGGTACGGAATGGTCACGCTGTCTCCGTACATGCCGGTCCAGCGGATGGTTCCGCCGGAGAAATTGCCCTTCGTCCAGTTCCAATACGAGCCGAAGTAGCTCACCTTCTTCGAGCTATCCTCAATCCGGCGCGAGCCGGGCCCGGCCACACGATAGCCGCGATTGGCTCCCGTGACCGCCCAGTTCGACACCACGGCTGCGAATTCGGTACGTTCATACGCGCCGGTCTGAAACTCCGCCGAGTAGGTCCATCGCATTTTGCGAACCTTCTGCGTCGGGACGGTTACGTTGTTTTTGTCGACCAGCGCGTTAAACGGCAGCACCACACGCCACTTCGCCGGTGACTGGCCACCGCTGAACGTGCGATGCCAGACGTCCCAGTACTCGGTCCGTGCGCCGCCTACATGCCCGTACGCCCCTAACCGGTTACCATTGGCCCCCAGCAGGGAAGTCGTAGTTAATGTGATCACCGCTCCAGCCGCCACGGCTGTCATGGTGGTGGAAAACGCATTCACGTAGCCGGCAATCGCCCCGGCGACGGAAGCCAGCGTATCGCCGGCAGTGCACTCGTGGGTGTAGTGCTCTTGCAGCCAGGTCAGCCCGGCATAGTCGCCCGCCGTAATCGAACCTTTCAACTCAAATTGCGCGGTGGCCTGAACGTAGGCCCCTTCAATCGGTGTGGCATAGTCGATCAGCGGGACCTGGTGAAACGTTTCAACACCGGCCGTGTCCACCCACAGGCGCAGGTTCGGCCAGTCGACGGTCGGGAACAGATCCGAGTCCATCGGAATGCAGTTCTCCCGCGTCTCCTCGTAGCTGAGCGTCAGCCCGCTCAGGTCGCCGTCCGGCAGGTTCCGGAACAGCGGATGTTCAATCACGTTGTCGCGGTTCCACTCCACCACGCACCAATCGAACTGCTGGCGCCACGTGCCGCTGGCGGTGAAGCCAGTGGGCGAGGCGCCACTCATGGCAGCGATGGCCGAAGGCCGTTCGAAGTAGATTTGCAGATCGCGGTCTGGCCGCAGTTTGTCCAATGTTTCCGGCATGGCAGTTTAGAGTCGAATCGTTACGGTCAAGTCGGCGCCTGGGCTGGACGTGGCGGTTTGACCCACCGAGCGAATGTCCAGGTGCAATAGCGAATTGGCCCGGAGCGGCGGCAATCCGAAGCCTTCCACGACGTTCGACGCGGTGGCGTTGATAGGTATTGTCAGCGTGCAGATCTCGTCGGTGTCCTGCCGCAGCCGGATCTCAACTGGAAACTCCGTTGGAGGATCGGCCACGACGGCGAAGATGTCCTGCATTGCCATGAAGTTTTCAATCACGACGGGCGGCACCGCGTCGTCTTCGATCGACAGGAACCCTTCGAGTTGCAGATTGATCTGGCCTCCGTTCATCGTTCGAAGGCCCAGGCCGGTCGCCGCTGTGAAGTTCCGTTCGTCCACTGGGCTATCGCCGCGCAGATTGGTGACAAAAAGGTCCGCCGTCGCTACGCGGGCATTCGGCAGGTACACCGTGTAGTTGAAACTGCCGCTGGCCGGCGAGCCGAAGAAGTTGCGCGCGAAAGGCACAATTTCGGTCCGGTCTTCGAGAAGATACGCCTTTGCGCCGGCCGCATGCGCCACCGCAGCGGTGCCGTGCGAGCCGCGCGCGATGTTCAACACCACGCCGCCCGCCGCGACCGCCAGCACGCGCATCACCTCCTCGTCGATCTGGAGGTAGCTGCCGGCCACCACGCCGGACGCCGAGACCGTCAGCGCCGTTTGGGTGCCGTCGATTGCATTCACTAACACGCGATTCGAAGGGCTCTGCAGCTCATCCCAATAGCGGACTACCAGCGTCCCCGACGTTACGCTCCTCGTGTTGTCGAACGAAGGAAAGCTCACGCCGAGCAGGTCGATCGTGCCATCGCCCTTCGTCTGCATGCTGAAGGTAGGCTGCGGAGGAACTCCGGAGTCCAGCGCCAATCCGGCCGCACCAAGCAGTTGCCACGCCGTCAACGGGCACAACTCGAAGGGGCACTCCCTGTCGTTTGCGTTTGCCGACCGCCCCGAGATCTGGACCGTCTGGCCTTCGCGATTCGGCACGACAAAGGTCACCGGCGAAGTTGCCGTCGCCGCACCGAAGTTCCAGCTCGGCTCGGCGATGGCGAACTTTGAAGTAGTGTCCGGAACCACGGCCCAATCCCGCTCTAGCGCCAGTGACGTGGCGGAGTTCGAGGCGATTCGCCGCTCCTGCCCCGCGCCTTTGCCTGAGACGATCCGCACGATCTGCCCTCGATACTCATTGCTCAGCATCGTCAGCGTTGTGTTGCCCACCGAGCCGGCCGTGGCGATGTTCGCCACGCGCGGCCCCTGCAACTCCCAGCGCCAATGGAAGTTGGCGTGCGAGTAATTTTCGTCCGGAGGTGCGATCAGGCCTTCGGTGGCGCCGGTGTCGACAAAACTGTTGGCCACTGTGACGTCCGATGCGATGCGATGCAGCTCCTGCGGGCTCGGCCCGCGATAGACGTGGAACGCCTGCGTTCCGGCGCCGAAGCTCAGGGACTGCAGTGTCACCGTGTTCGTGTTCGTTCCTGCCGGCACCACCGCGCGCACGATGAACGAAAGGGCACTTTCGGCTCCGTCGCCGTCCACGCCAGTCACACCGTAGTAGAGCGCCTGATCGCCGGCCAGCGTTCCGCCCGTACCTTGCGCCAAAGCATTGAAGCCAAGCAGCGGAATACCCGCGCGGCTCGACGCCGGTTTCGACGGTGGAGTGAATTCCACCGTCAAGCGGATCTGCGCCGAGCCATCGGTGCCTTCCTCAAACGTTTCCGTCACGCCGAACTGCGGAACCCCGTCCGTGTCGACCAGCGATCCGCCCAACGGCCGCGGAAGCCCCAGTTCGAACTTGGGCTGGCGGCCGTTGGACGCCGCGCCATTGCCCGCCGTCTGCACGTACCACCCGTCGTCGTGGATCTGCGCGGTAATAGTGGTCGTCCGGTAGTTCAACCCGGGAGCTAGCCGCAGTACGCGGAACGGTTGGCGTAACAGTCCTTCTTTCGCATAAGTCAGCGTGATCAGGTCCCCGGGCCGCAGTCCGAAGCCTCGCACACTGGTCTCGAACTCCACGTAGAAGTTCCCCTTCACGGATTTCAACAACGCCAGCTTTAACATACGCGACGCCTGATCGAAGTTGGCGAGGCCCAACGCCGGCAAACTCGCGCTGGTCTCCTGGCCGACCGCTTTCACGTCGTCGACATCCACAACCGAAAGACTGTCCTGTTGGAATTCGTTGAACGCATCCTGAAATTCAACGCTGTACCGGTTTGGGGCGTCGGCGGAGCCGCGCGTGTAAAAGCGCACGCGCGGCTCGCCCCCGCTGCCTCGCAGCAGGCCCTTGGCCGGAGTTGAGCCGTCGCCAAACTCGTAGGCCGGCCAGCCGTTCAGCAATTGCGCAGTGGCGTTGCTGGAAGCCACCGCCACCGGATGCTGCACCGCCATCGT
>VFZO01000200.1 GCA_016871155.1 Acidobacteriota bacterium
GCCGGGAATTCCGTAGTGCGCCGCCAGCCGGTCGTTGAGATACGTATAGCCCCCGTCGATCAACTCGGTCAATTTGCGATTCTCGCGGATCAGGCTCGTCACAACCAGCCGCGTTTCGGAGGCAAAGGCCGAGGCCAGTCCTTTGTCGAAGACTGGAAACAGTTGCCGGTCCGGCTCCGCCTCTTGCAGCGCGGGCAGTCCCAGCCATTGCGCGGCGAAGTTGTCGATCAACGCGCCGGCTTTGGGATCGGCCAGCATTCGCCGCACTTCCCCTTCGTCCACCCGGCCCGCCGCGGCCGCATTCAGCAACGCGTCGTCGGGAATCGTGCTCCACAAAAAGAAGGACAGCCGCGAAGCGAATTCGAACGGTGTCACCTCGCGCGGATCGTCCGGCCTTGCGCCCGGAGGGTCGAATTCCAGGCGGAACAGAAAATCCGGCGACAGCAATATCTCTCGCAGTGCGGCGCTGATTCCAGAATCCAAATCGGCCGCACCGCGCGCAGCCGCCAGGAAAGGCCGCAGGTCATCGTCGTTCACGTCGCGGCGAAATGCGCGGCGCACCAGAGGCCGCAGGATCTGTTCCACGCACGCCGGTGTATGGTCGCGGCAGGTCAGAATCCGCTGCCGGCTCACGCTCTCTGTGCCGCTCGCCGCGTTGTATGGTCCGGCGATCTCGATTCGTGCCAGCGCCGGCGGGCCCGGCTGCCCGTCAAAGGCGGCCTCACCCGCGTTCATCCCAAAAATTTCGAATCGCTTCACCCGCTTGCCGTCCACTCGGAAATCGATCGACGGCCGCACCGCGCTGCCCAGCACATCCAACGGCCCGCCCAACGCCGCTCCGCCGATTCCGCTCACGTTCGATACCGGCCCCTCCCGCTCGGCGAACTCGTCGGGAAAGGTCACGATCACGGTGTGATTTCCCGCCTTCACCTTCGAAACGCGTGTCCGGAAGAATCGAACGCCCTCGGCCGGCGTCAAGCTCTCTTTCACCAGAAACGCGCGAAGGTCGTAGTCCCCGTCGCGTGGAAAGTAGTGCGTCACCCGGATGCCGCCGCGTGTGCCGATCGGCATGCCTTCGCCCTGCCAGGCGGCCTGCGTGTCCTTTGCCGGAAAGATCTCCACAACCGGTGTCGCGTCGCCCGTTCCCATCGCCAACTCGCTGACGCGGCGGGCTACTTTCAAATATCGCTCCAGCAGTAGTGGAGACATCGAGAGTGCGTCGGCGATGGTATCGAAACCCGCCGCAAACGGATCCTGCGGCAGGTCGCCGGTAAGCGGTAGATCCAGCGCCAGCAAGTCGCGAATTGCGTTCTTGTACTCGGTCCGGTTCAGCCGGCGCACGACTGGCCGGCCAGCGTAAGCCGGCGCCGAATCGAGCGTATTGTGAATCCTGGCAACATAGGCGGCCAGCGCGGCCGCCTCCGGCCTGGGGGCGCCGGCCGGAGGCATCTCTCCGGCCCGGATCCGTTTCGCAACCTTCTCCCAAATCTCAACCGGCGAGTAAGAAGCCACCCCTCGCAACGACAATCCGCCCATCTTCGCTTCCGGGTTGTGGCACGTCTCGCAGTATTTGGCCGTGAACTCGTCGGCGGGCGCGGCCAGGGCGACGAAATAGAAGAGGAGAATAGATCGCATTACGGGTCGGCTGTGTTCATTGTATGGGATAGAATCGCCCAATGAACTTGGATCGAAGAACCCTGCTCCTCAGCGCTTCCTTGACCGCCGCGCCTTCGCTTCCAATCATCGACAGCCACTTTCATATCTACGATCCCACGCGCCCGCAAGGATCGCCCTTCCCGTTCACACCCAACGCGCCGCCTTTCCTGCCAAAGGATTTTCGCGAGTCCGCTGTTCCGCTCGGCATCGTCGGTGGAATCAAAGTGGAAGCGAGCCCGTGGGTGGAGGACAATCTGTGGGTCCTGATGATGATCGAAAGTGAGCCGATGATCGTTGGGATGGTCGGTAATCTCGATCCCGTAAAACCGGAGTTCCGCGAGTATCTCGAACGCTACCGCAAGAACAAGCTCTTTCTCGGCATCCGCTACGGCAACGTGTGGAAGGGCCAGGATCTCGTCGCCGCCATTCAGAAGCCGGAGTGCATCGATAACCTCAAGGCTTTCGCCGAAACCGGTCTGACGTTGGAGGTCGCCAACCCGCGCTTGGATCTCATCGAGACCACGCTTCGTCTCAAGGATAAAGTGCCGAATCTACGCATTGTTCTCGGTCACTTGCAGGCCATGGGGCTGCCCGCTGAGCCGAAGGTGCTGGAAGGCTACGCCGCCACGCTGCGAGAGCTAAAACAGCGCGGCGTGTTTGTGAAGGTCTCCGGGCTCTACCGCCCGCGCAACGCCGGAGACGTTCCGTACGATGTCAAAGCCTACAAGCCCGTGATGGACTTCATTTGGGACATCTTTGGCGAGGACCTTCTCGTCTATTCGGGCCGCAACAGGGCGGCCCTCGAAATCCTGCGCGCCTACTTTGATGCGAAGTCCCTAGCCGCTTCCGAAAAATACTTCTGGAAGAACTCGGTCAGGGCGTTCCGCTGGGTTCGCCGGGATTCCCGGCAACCAACGCTGTAAGCGCCGCATCGTCTCGCGAATCGACGGTTCGCAAGTCCAACAGCACCCGGTCTTCATCGATCCTCGCGATTACCGGCGTCGACGCTTTCCGCAGCGCCCTCTCCCGGCGAGTCGCGCTTCCGGGAATGGCGATCAACGCCGTTGGAATCGCCTGATCCGGCGTGGATCCGCCTCCCGCCACGGATTCGCCATCGATTACCTCGGCTCGCAGCGAAGCGGGCAGGGAAGCAGCCACCGTCTGTGCTCGCGCTTCTACCGCCGCCTTGGGCAGCCGGATCATCGCCAGCGCCGGCACCGCGTCGTAGTCTTCTAGGAGCAAAGTCCGGAGCATCCTCTCGAGTGCGGCGATCAAAAGCTTGTCTAATCGCAGCGCTCTATACATCGGATGCCGCCGGGCCTTCTGCACGAGCTCCGCTGAGCCGCAGACGAAGCCGGCCTGCGTGCCGCCCAGCAGTTTGTCGCCGCTAAACGAAACAATGTCGACGCCCGCGGCCAGGCTAGCCTCAATGCGTGGCTCGTCGATGCCAAACGGCCTCAAATCGATCAGGCATCCCGACCCTAGATCCTCATACACCGGCAGGCCCCGTTCTTTACCCAGCGCGACTAACTCCCCAAGCGGCGGCTTGCCCGTAAATCCTTTTAAGTGAAAATTGCTCGGGTGGACGCGAAGCAGCATCCGCGTGTTTGCCGTAATCGCGCCGGCGTAGTCGTCAATCCGCGTTCGATTCGTCGTCCCCACCTCCACCAACGTCACGCCCGCCGCGCGCAAAATATCCGGAATCCGGAACCCGTCTCCAATCTCAATCAACTCGCCCCGGCTCACGATTACTTCGCCGCCCGCCGCCAACGCGTTCACAACCAGATAAACCGCGGCCGCGTTGTTGTTCACCACGATCGTCTCTGCGCCCAGCAACGCGCGCAGCAGTCCGCTTACGTGTGCGTCCCGCTTCCCGCGCCGGCCCTCCGCCAAATCGTATTCCAGGTTGCAATAGCCGCCCGGAAGTGTAATCTCCGGCAGCGGCGCCCGGCCAAGATTCGTGTGCAGAATCACACCGGTTGCGTTGATGACCGTCCGCAGCGACGGTTCCACTAAGCGCCGAATCGCGCGATTGGCCTCCTCGGCGATCGGCGGAACCGCTTCGCCCAGCCGCAGCCGTTCGCGGGCCGAAGCGATCGCGCGCTGCGCCTCCATACGCAGCAGCGCGTGCGGGCACTGCGGCCACGCCGCGCGCAGGTCGACGAGCAGCGCCTCCACCGGCGGCAAGTCCTGAAACTTCATTACGGCTTGCCGAGCATCGGGAACAGACGGCGCAACTCGTCGTCATTCGGCCGCCGCCCATATTCGCCGATCTCGAAGCTCTCTGCGAACTTCACCTTCGCGGCGTGTTCGCGGCCGTACCATTTCTCCAGCACCGCGCGAGCCACTGGCGACACTCCCGAACTTCGCCGGCTCTTCAACCATTCCCGCCGCGCTCTCGGGTCCTTGGGTACTTCGTTGATGCGTCCCTCGACCCATGCCAGCCACTCGTAGAACTGGGACACATGCGCGTCCATGCCGTCGATCTTCTTCTCGTATGCCGCGTCGATGTCCACCACGATGTCGGGTGTGAACACGTTTGGCTTCTGAAAATTGTCCGAATAGTAGAGGAACACCGGATTCTTCGCCAACGGCGGCGTCCCGCTGACCACGTTTGGCACCACAACCATGTACGCCGCATCCTGCACCAGGATTCCGGTGTTCCGGTGATCGGGGTGGTAGTCGTTCGGGCGGTGCGTAATCACCACGTCGGCCTTCCACTCGCGAATCGCGCGGATCACCTGCCGCCGGACTTCGATCGTCGGCATCAGCTCTCCGTCGTGGTTGTCCAGCACCTGATACTCTTCGATGCCCAAACGCCGCAGCGACTCCTGTGTCTCCAGGTAACGCCGCTTTGCCAGCGGCCCGCCGCCCATCTCGTGATGCCCGGCGTCGCCGTTGGTAATGCTCAGAAACTTTACAGCGTGCCCGAGCTTGGCGAAAAGCACCGCGGTGCCGCCCATTTTGATGTCGCAGTCGTCTGGGTGGGCGCCGATCGCCAGGATGCGAAGTTTCTGTTGCGCCGGCAGCAGCGCGCCGGTAAGGAGAAGTGTCAGAAAAAGTCGTTTCATTTTAGAGTTCCGGTTCCACAGCTTGACGTAGCTGGCTCAGCTTCATTTTAGTCGCCAGCAGCGCGAAGAATCCTACCACCCACAGCGGCACCGTAATCACGAGGAACAGAAGCGTGGCGTATCCGGTTGCCGCTTGGCGGTCCACGCCGAACAACATGACACCCAGCACGGCCAGCGCCTGGAACGACCCGACATTCCCCGGCGCCTGCGGCGGAATCGAACCTAGCCGCAGAATCACCAGGACCGCGGCGCACTCGCCAAAAGAGAGATGCAGGCCAAATCCAAGTTGAATGAAGTACAGCGGGCCCGCTTGCAGCGCCAGGTACAAGAAGCTGATCAGGAACGAGCGGTAGAACGATGGCGACCGCCCCATAGATTCCAGCGCGTCGAGCAGATGCCGGAACCCCTGCGCCCATATAGTCCGGCTCATCCAGGCCTCCGCCGCCGCTCGCCGCAGAATCGCGAAAGCCAGCGTACCGCCCAGCACCAGCAGCAGAATCCCCAGAATCCTGCTGCCGATCACCAGTAACGGAGGCAGATCGACGAACAGGGAAGTGACGAAGAACGCCAGGATCAGCCAAATCCCATCGAAGAGCCGCTCCACCACCACGCTGGAGATCACCACCGACAGCGGCACCGCCGTCCATCGTGCCTGCAAAAAGCTGCGAATGACCTCGCCCGGCCGCAGCGGCAGCAACTCGTTCGCAAACAGTCCAATATAGATCGCCTGCATCGTGCGCCACACCGGCAACTGGCCAATGGGCCGCAGCAGTTCGTTCCACCGCCAGCCCTGCACGCAGTAGACGGCGACGTCGCAAACCACGGCGGCCACCACGTACATTACCGGCGTCTGGCGAATGCGCGGCCATTCCGCCTCCCAATCGAACCCCCGGTACACAACGAACAGGCAGAGAATCGAGACGGCGTAGCCAAAAGCGGGAATCAGCCACTGCTTTCGAACGCTCAAGTCCTTCATCATAGCCCGGATGCCTGTTACACTTTCATGGAAATGAGGTCCATTCAAAGGGTAGCGGTGCTGGGCGCGGGCACCATGGGATCCAGAATCGCGGCGCACTTCGCCAACGCCGGAATTCCGGTCGATTTGCTCGATATTGTCGTTCCGGGCGCCCCCGATCGCAATGCGGCGGCGAAGAAAGGTTTGGAAGCCGCCTGGAAGGGCCGGCCCGGCGGCTTTTTCACCACCGATGGCGTTGCTCGCGTTACGCCGGGAAATTTCGAAGACGATCTCGGCCGCGTCGCCGCTTGTGACTGGATTCTCGAAGCAATCACAGAAAACCTGGAATTGAAACGCGCGCTGTGGACCCGCGTCGAGCAACTCCGCGCGCCTGATTCCATCGTCTCAACCAACACCAGCGGCATTCCGCTGTCCCGCATCTCCGAAGGCTTCAGCGACGGCTTCCGCAGACACTTCCTCGGCACCCACTTCTTCAACCCGCCTCGATACCTGCAGCTGTGCGAAGTGATTCCCGGCGTCGCCACGGCTCCCGAAATTCTCGCCGGTGTCGGCGAATTTCTCGAACGCCGTCTTGGCAAGGGCGTCGTGCCCTGCAAGGATACCCCCAACTTCATCGCCAATCGAATCGGCGCCTTCTGGGGCTCCACCTCGTTCCAGTACACGATGGAGGACGCTTTCACCATCGAAGAGGTCGACGCGCTGACCGGCTCCCTCATCGGCCTCCCGAACTCCGCCTCGTTCCGCCTCATTGACATTGTCGGCGCGGATATTTGGGTACATGTCGGCAACAACCTGCACGGCATGGTGCCGGATGACCCTTGGCGTCACCGCTTCCTCGCCCATCCGGTTTTCGAGGAGATGCTCAAGCGTAACTGGCTCGGCGACAAGACCGGCCAGGGCTTCTACAAACGCGTCGGCCCGGAGAAGGCCATCCACGCGATGAACCTCCAGACTTTCGAATACGCCCCTGCGGCAAAGCCGAAGTTCGCCTCCGTTGAACAGGCGAGGCTGCTCGAAGACCTGCCTGCGCGCCTCCGCGCCATGGTCGCCGCCTCCGATAAAGCGGGAAGTTTCCTCTGGAAATTGTTTCGCGACGTCATGGTCTATTCGGCCGAGCGGATTCCCGAAATCTCTGACACGATCGTCGAAGTCGACCGCGCTATGCGCTGGGGCTACGCCCACACCTTCGGCCCCTTTGAGTTATGGGATGCGCTGGGTTTCGTCGAGACGGCACGCCGGATAGAGAAAGACGGTCTGGCCTTGCCGGACTCCGTTACGACCATGTTGGAGCGCGGCGCGAAAAGCTTCTACCGCTCCGCCGATGAGTCCGGAACACCGCGCACCGACTACTTCGATCTCAATCGCAGCCTCTACGCCCGCGTTCCGGAGCGGCCCGGCGTCATTGTGCTCAGCGACGTGAAGCGCGCGCGGGGCACCGTAAAGACAAATGCCGGTGCTTCGCTCATCGACATCGGCGAAGGAGTACTGTGCCTCGAGTTTCATTCGAAAATGAACTCGCTTGGTGACGATCAGATGAGCCTCATCCACGCCGCCTTCGACGAAACGAATAAGGGCTTCCAGGCGCTGGTGATCGGCAATCAAGGCGAACTTTTCAGTGCCGGCGCGAATCTGATGATGGTGCTTCTCGTTGCGCGGGAGCAGGAATGGGACGACCTGAATCTCGCCATTCATCGCTTCCAACAATCCATCATGGCTGTGAAATACGCCCCGGTTCCCACTGTCGTCGCCGCGCACGGCCGCGCCCTCGGCGGCGGCTGCGAAATCGTCCTCAGCGGCCAGCGGGTGCAGGCGTCCGCCGAGTTGTATGCCGGCCTTGTGGAAGTCGGTGTCGGCCTCATTCCGGGCGGCGGCGGTTGCAAGGAAATGATTCTGCGGCACGGGGACCCGAAGAAAGTATTCGAGACCGTCGGCTACGCCAAGGTCTCTTCCAGTGCCGACAATGCAAAAGAACTCGGTCTTCTCGATGCCTCCGCAGGGATCTCCATGAACCCCGCCAGGCTCATTGCTGATGCGCGCGCCGCCGCCGTGGCAATGGTGCCCAGCTACCGCCCGGCCGCGCCGCGAACGAATATCAAGGTCGCCGGTGAGCCCGGCATCGCCTTGCTCAAGATGGGTGCTTGGATCGGCCACCAGGGCGGCTACATCACGGACTACGATCTTGTCATCGCCGGAAAACTCGCCCACATACTCTGCGGCGGCAGGCTCAGCGCCGAAAGCGAGGTGAGCGAACAGTACCTGCTCGACCTAGAGCGTGAAGCGTTCCTTAGCCTCTGCGGCGATCCTCGCACGCAGGCTCGCATGGAGCACATGTTGAAAACCGGAAAGCCGTTGCGAAACTAAAGGGAGAATGTCGATGCCTGAAGCGGTAGTCGTGGAATGTGTGCGGACCCCGGTCGGCAAAGCGCCGAAGGGAAGTCTGCGAACGGTTCGTCCGGATGATTTGGCCGCCATCGCCATTCGCGGATTGATGGCTCGCTGCCCGCAAGTGGCACTCGAAGAGGTGGAGGACGTGATCTTAGGGTGCGCCACGCCCGAAGCGGAAAGCGGAACGAATATCGCTCGTATCGCCGCCCTTCGCGCCGGCCTGCCGGACTCGGTGCCGGCCGTCACCATCAATCGATTTTGCAGTTCGGGTCTGCAGGCCATCGCGATGGCCGCGGAAAAAATCCGCTCCGGCGGAGCCGACATCGTGCTCGCTGGCGGCGCGGAAAGCATGAGCATGTTGCCGTTCTCCGCCCAGCGGTTCGTTCCCAATCCGTGGTTTGCCGACAACCGTCCGGAGATCTACATCAACATGGGATTGACCGCGGAGAACTTGCAGAAAAAATACGGCATCACGCGCGAGGAACAGGACGCTTTCGCCCTCCGTTCGCACCGGAACGCCGTGGCCGCCCAGACTGCCGGCAAGTTCGATGACGAGATGGTCCCCGTTTCCGTCAGTGCCATGGCGGTAGAAAATGGTAAGGCCGCCAGCCGCGAATTTCAGGTGGTCAAGGACGAAGGCCCGCGGGCCGATACCTCTCCAGAAGCGCTCGCCAAGCTGAAGCCGGTCTTTCATGCGAAGGGCTCCGTCACGGCCGGCAACTCCTCGCAAACCTCCGACGGTGCGGCTGCGGCCCTGGTCATGTCCGAACGGCGCGCGAAGGAATTGGGATTGAAGCCGAAAGCCCGTTTCGTCAGTTTCGCCGTTGGCGGCGTGCCCCCGGAAATCATGGGGATTGGCCCGGTTGTGGCGATTCCGAAAGCGCTGAAAATGGCCGGATTGACCATCGATCAAATCGGCGTCATCGAACTCAACGAAGCGTTCGCCGTCCAGGCGCTCGCCGTGATTCGGGAGGGAGGCCTGCCCATGGATCGCGTGAACGTCAACGGCGGCGCGCTGGCGCTGGGCCATCCGCTCGGCTGCACGGGAGCGAAACTCACAGCCACCATCCTGCGTGAGATGGATCGCGGCGGGCATCGATACGGAATGGTGACAATGTGCATAGGCGGCGGCCAGGGTGCCGCCGGAATCTTCGAAAGGATGAACTAGCATGGCGAGTGGCGGATCGTTTCTGATCGAAAATTACGACCCCTCTTCCGTCTTCACTCCGGAGGACCAGACCGAAGAGCACCGCGCCATCGCGCGCACAACCGAAGAGTTCTGGGAACGTGAGGTTGTGCCGAATCTCGAGAAAATTCAGCATCACGAACCGGGCGTGGCCGTCGCCGTTCTTCGCAAGTCCGCCGAATTGGGCCTCACCGCCGTCACGGTGCCCGAAGAGTACGGTGGCATGGAAATGGATCTCGTCTCGATGATGGTCGTTGCCGAGGGTCTCGCCAAGGACGGCTCCTACGCCGGCTGGCACGGCGGCCACGCCGGCATCGGCACGCTTCCCGTGCTTCTGTTCGGCACCGCGGAGCAGAAGCGGAAATATCTCCCGCGACTGGCAAGCGGGGAACTCGTCGGAGCGTACTGCCTCAGCGAGCCTCACTGCGGAAGTGATGCGCTCGCGGCCAAAACACGCGCCAGCCTCGATCCCAGCGGCACACACTATGTTCTGAATGGCCAAAAAATGTGGATCACCAACGGCGGCTCGGCGGACCTGTTCACCGTGTTCGCCAAGATCGACGGTGAGAAGTTCACGGCCTTTCTCGTCGAGCGCAAGTTCGCCGGCGTCAGCTCCGGGGCCGAGGAGAAGAAGATGGGCATCAAGGGCTCATCCACCACGGCCGTTTATCTCGATAACGTCAAGGTCCCGGTCGAAAACGTCCTCGGCGAAATCGGCCGCGGCCATATCATCGCGTTCAACATCCTAAACCTTGGCCGCCTCAAGCTCGGTCCGTTCGCCGCAGGCGGCATGAAGAATGTTTTGCGCATCTCCGCCAAGTACGCCCGGACGCGCGCCGCTTTTGGAAAGACCATCGGCGAATTTGGCCTCATACAGCAGAAGCTCGCCGGCATGGCCATTCAAATCTTCGCCACTGAGTCGATGAACTTCCGTGTTACCGGTCTCATTCAGAGCAAGCTCTCGGACTGGAATTGGAAGCAGGACGGCGCCGCGGCGGTGCTCCTCAAAGCCGTCGAGGAGTTCGCCACCGAGTGCTCCTTCATCAAGGTGTTCGCCTCGGAAGCGCTGGACGTTGTCGTCGACGAAGGCGTGCAAATCCACGGCGGGTATGGCTATCACCAGGACTACGCCGTAGAACGTGCCTACCGCGATTCGCGCATTAACCGGATCTTCGAGGGCACCAGCGAGATCAACCGCATGCTCGCCACGGGCATGATTCTAAAGCGTGCCCAGCGCGGCCAACTCCCGCTCGTCGCGGCCGTGAAGAACTTGCAGAATGAACTCCTCTCCGGCCCGGCCCTGAGCATGGGCGGCGGGGACGAAAACGAAGCGATCGTCGCCGGCGCTAAGAAAGCCACCTTGTTAGCGTTGGGCGCCGCCTACCAGCGCCATCTTGCCGATCTGGAACAACAACAGGAGATTCTTGCCGCTCTGTGCGACATGGCCATGAACACGTTCGCCATGGAGTCAGTGCAGCTCCGCGTGCGAAAAATGGGGAGCCCGGAAGTGGCCAAGGCCATCGCCGATGTCTTCCTGCGCGAAGCCATGGAGATCGTCGTATCCTCCGGCCGCGCCGTGCTGGCCGCTTCAGCGGAGGGCGACACGCTTCGCACGCAGTTGGCCGCGCTTCGCCGCGTCGCCAAGTACGAGCCCATCGATGCGTTCGCATCGAAGCGAAAAATCGCCGCGCGCCAACTCGCCGCGGAGCGCTATACCGTTGCCTAGGCAGCGAGTTGTTCTGCTCATCGGCCTGCCTGCCAGCGGCAAATCCACCTTCGTCGCCGGAAAAAAGGGAGTGCTCTCCTCCGACGCCTTGCGCGCCACGCTGCGCGACGATGAGACGGACCAGTCCATTCACGTCCACGTTTTCCGCTTCCTGCGGGAGCTTCTGAAAACCCGTCTGCAACTTGGCGCTCCGGAGACGTTCATCGACGCCACGAATCTGACCCGCGCGTTTCGCCGCCCATTCATCCGAATCGGCCGGCGCGCCGGCGCGTCGGTTCATGCCGCTTTCTTCGATACTCCCCTTGAGGAATGCCTTCGCCGCAACACACTGCGCGAACGCGTCGTGCCCGCCACTGCGATCGAGGCGATGTCTTCGCGCATGCAGCCGCCAGCGTTCGACGAAGGCTTCGACGGAATTACGGCGATCGCCACAACCGGAGAGCGAACAACCAGGCGGCGGCCGGTATCAGCATAACGATTCCCGTCATCGCCGCCGCGTCGAATGGAGAGGCGCCCCGGTCGATCAACGCTCCGGCGCCGGACGACATCACCGACATCATCAGCACGCTGAATCCGAACTCCACCGAAAACACCCGGCCGCGGAACTTGTCGTCCGTGCAAAGCTGCAGCAGCGTTGTGGAGAAAACCCAAGTGATCGATGTTCCCGCGTGTGCGAACGCCACCGCAGCCGCCGCCTGCCAGGGGTCCCGCACAGCGCTCAGCGTCAGGTACCCGGCGCTGGCCATCAGAAATCCCACAACGATCGCGCCTCGCAGCCGCCCCGGCCTCCTGCCCGCTATGTAGAGCTCGTCCAGAAAT
>VFZO01000201.1 GCA_016871155.1 Acidobacteriota bacterium
TTTCTGCAGAGCCAAGGCGCGGAAGACCGGACCCAAATGTGCCCGAAGGCCCGAGTATAGGGTCTTTCGACGGCACTTCGGAATGAACACCACGTGATATTTGCAGTCCCACTTACTATGGTTTAGACTTTGGTTTTCGTCCATCAGGATTCTCCTTTCGTGTGCTTGGCGGCTCACGTTTGGAGTTTCTCTGATGGACTCCCGGAAATGTCAAACTGCTACTGCCACCCCGGCACAGCCGGGGGGCCTCTTACGTTAGGCTAGAGAGGCCGAGGGTCCAGAGAGACTTCATAAGGAGAAAAACATGAGCGCAACAGTCAGCACCCGTCAAAGCGGCGGGGTGAGTGTGGTGGATGTGGGCGGCAAGATCACGCTCGGCGAAGGGTCCATCGCGGTTCGCGATACCGTGCGAAGCCAGGTGGAGGCCGGAAACAAGAAGATCATTCTCAACCTCGGAAACGTTACCTATATCGATAGCTCCGGCATCGGCGAACTCGTCTCGGCCTACACCACGGTATCGAACTCGGGTGGGACGTTAAAGCTTCTCAATCTCACCAAGCGCGTCCACGACCTTCTGCAGATCACCAAACTTTATACGGTGTTCGAGGTGTTCGACGACGAAGCCGCGGCCGTGGCAAGCTTCTAGTCCGGCCGGATGCAAACGCGATTTTGATAGATCGGGACAGGCGCCTGTCCCGATCTCTGTTTGAAGAGGCGATAGGAGGCGGCGACTCTCTCTAGGATCGACCGGAGCAGCTCGTTTTCGCAGCCTCCAAGGGTCGCGGCAAGCGACCAGGTGAATTCCGGAATCGTTGGAGTTGGCGGCCGCGGCCTGGCGATTCTGGGTTCGTACGCGTGCGGACGTACGATACCGAGAGGGCCTCGCTCGAGACGGCCCAGGCGATCGGGATGAAAGCCAATATGGCCAAGCTGCAGGAGTTGGGCACGCAATCCCGCAGCTAGCAGTCCAGATTCGCGGTGTCGAAGGCGCCCAGTCCGGAAAGATCGAAAAGGTGCTGATGGCCAAGGCCTTCAACATCCAGCTTCGCGATGACGTCGGCCACAAGCAAGACGGCCCGGTGCCGCCCGGCGTCGACTCCGAAACGTGGATAGGCCCGGCGCCATGGACTCCGTTCGGCGCGCACTAGATCGACATTGCGCGCTCGGCGCGAGGTGAGCCGTATCCGAAGAAAACCAGCGGATCGGAGCACAAGATCCTCTTCGTCGACGATCAGCAAACGCCCGGCACGATGATCGTGGTGTTCGGGTACGCGCGGACTCGTTGAACTGGGAGACGCGGATTTGGACTCCGTACGGGCAGGATTCGACCGGCAACGGTGTGTTTATCTGCGGTACTGAAGGCTGCGTGGACATCGGCCGCTGCAACCGTACGTGGGGCTTCAAGACCTACGGCCACAAGGGCCAGCTTGCGCTACACGACGATGCTGGCGACTGCGGCAACGGGCACCTGAGGAACTTCGCGGACTGCGTGAAATCGCGCCAAATGCCGGCCTGCGACATCTTGGCGGATCACTGCTCGGCTCTGCATTGCCATCCGGCGAACATCATCTCGCGAACCGGCGGCAACGTCGTGTTGGACTGGAGAGTGAGAGTATTCTGTGCGATGCCGGCGCGAATCTACTGGTTAAGCGCGTGTATCGGACACGCTGGGGAACGCCGATGTTGGCGTAAGGTACCGGCCCAGGACGTTCAACAGATCCTCCTGACGCACCGGCTTGGCTAGATGGCCGCTCATGCCGGCGGCCGTGCAGCGGTCACGATCTTCTTCCAGAACGTTGGCGGTCAACGCCACAATCGGTACCTCTGCGCGCCAGTCGTTGAAAAAACGAAGTCTGGTCGTGGCCTCCAACCCGTCCATCTCGGGCATTTGAACGTCCATCAGAATCAGGTCGAACCGCTCGGTCTCGCAGAACTGCAGCGCCGCCTGTCCGTTGGAGGCGACGGAAACCGAGCAGCCGAGTTTCGAGAGCATCAGCGAGATGACACGTTGGTTGGTCAGGTTGTCTTCGACGGCCAGCACGCGGCCGGAAAACTCAGCCGTCCTCGGCAACTCACCATCGGATCGGGCGGGCGTGCCATTCCGGACATCCAGGATCACTTTGCATCGCGAGAGAAGGTCTCCGGGAGCGATGGGTATCACAACCGCGCTCAGGGCGGCGATCTGGCTAGAAAAACTTTCAGCCGCGAAAGCGGCCCGGTACCCCTCCCGTGGCAGGATGTCCGGCGGGGCGAAACAGTCGGCCGGCATCCCGGCCTCCCGGCAAAACACGGCGATGGTCTCTCGAACGAGCGCGTCCGGATGGACGATCAGGCAGCGGCCTTCTAACGGTTCAGGAGGTGCGGGTGGGCGGACGGCAACTAGCGGCAATTCGCACGTAAATGTGGATCCCTCGCCCGGTTTACTCTCCACGTGAATGTCGCCACCCATGTGTAAGGCCAGCTTTCGGGAAATAGCCAAACCAAGTCCGGTTCCACCGAACCGCCGCGCCGCGGAGCTCTCCACCTGGCTGAATTCGCGGAACAGGAGGGGAATGTTGCTCGCGTCGATTCCGATGCCCGAATCCTCGACGCAGATACGGATTCCGCCGGACTCGGAGTCCACCACAACCCGCGCAAAGCCCCTTTCGGTGAACTTGATCGCGTTGCCCACCAGATTCAACAGGATCTGCCGAATGCGATTCTGGTCGCCGGTCAGTTCGCGGGCCGCCAGCGGGCGGTAGTCCAGTATGAGCTGCAGCCCCTTCTCGGCTGCCCGCGGCGCCAGCAACGCCGCCACCTGATTACAGGTTTGGGCCAGATCGAACGGTGCCGGGTTGATGGAGAATGTTCCGGACTCGATCTTCGAGAAATCGAGTATGTCGTTGATGACGCCCAGCAGTCCTTCCGCCGAATCGCGAATGGTGCCCATGTAGCCGCGCTGGCGTTCGTCGAGGCGTGTATCGAGCATAAGGCCGGTCATGCCCAACACGCCGTTCATCGGTGTACGGATTTCATGACTCATGACGGCGAGAAAAGCGCTCCTGGCCCGCGCACCCTCCTCGGCTCGCGTTTTGGCCGCCTCCAGCTCCCGCGTATACCGGACTCGGCCCCGAACCCCAAGGAATACGGCCACCGCCAGCACGGCTAGGGCCAGCCCGGCAAGAATCTGGACAATCGGCCGGCGGAAGAACGGATGCGGAATTTCGAAAGAATAAAACTCCGGCCGCTCGACCACATCGCCAAGCGGGCCCGCAGCCTGCACCTCGACCGAATGAGTGCCCGATTCGCTTTCGGAAAACGAGACCGACCGCACGCGGGACCATTCGGACCATTCTCCGCCGTCGACCCGGAAGCGCGTGGGAATGTCGTTTGGCCGAAGCGCCGCGTATTGGGTCAGCGCACGCCACTCCACGGTCCAGAGTTTGCCGCCGAATTGCGCGTTAAGGAACCGGACGCGGGGGGCGCCCGCCTCGCGGTCTTTGCGGCCGAGCCGGAGAAGCCCTTGCCCGATGCTGCCAATCCAGATGTCGTCTTTCTCAACCAGTATTGGCCAGGTCTGAGCCTCGTCCACCCCAGTGCCAAGGCCCGCGGGCACCCAGGGACCTCCGGCCTTAACGGCGATACCGCGCACGGTGGTGGCCCACACGCTGCCCTTTGGATCGACCGCCACGGACCAGACCTCCGGCGACGGAAGGCCACCGGACTCATCGAAGTTAGTCACTTCGGCGACTCCGGGGGATCGGCGCCGCAAGCGCGTAACTCCGCCGGAGCGCTGATAGCAGACCCAAATGTCGCCGTTCGGGGCGGCGGCAACATCGAATACGCGGTTCGACATTAGGCCATCGTTCCCGCTGTAGGACTCCGCCCGCCCTTCCTGCCATCGCCAAACGCCGCCGGTGGTGGCGAACCAGATGGCGCCGTCCGGCGTCCGCGCTACACCGGAAGCTCCGAGCGGATCGCCGGCCGGCGGCGTAGCCCAATGTTCAAAGGCGGAACCAGTCCAACGATACGCCCCTGCTTCCGCAGGCCGTCCGCGGTAAAGAGGTGAGGTGGCCAACAGCCATAGGTTGCCGGCCGCGTCTCGCCGTACGCGATGAATCGGCAGATCCGTCAGGCCTTCCCTCCGGCCAAAGCGGCGCCATTCGGCGCCGTCGAATCGCAGCGCGCCTCCAAATGATGCTCCACTCGTCAGCCAAATGTGGCCGGACCCGTCCTCGGCAATGCCGGTGAGCTCTCGCAGCGGAACGCCGGATGCGGACCGGACGGACTCCCAAGCTCCGCCGGCGCGTTGAATCTCCAGACCGCCCGCTGTCGCCATCCAGAGCTCGCCGTTCGAACGGTGAACCAGGTCGTGAACCAGATTTCGTTCGTCTCCCGCGGCGTGCATCCGCTGACGCAGAGGCTGGGAGGCGTTCCGGTACAGAGTGAGTCCCCGGTTCGAGCCAACCCAGAGATCGCCGGAGGGGTCGAATGCGAAAGCTGTGGCGCTGCGTATGAGTCCGGCGCTAAAGCCCTCCGGAACGGGTCGCCACTTGCCAGCCAGCCGGAGCATGACGCTCCCGGATTCAAACGCTGCGATGGCCTCGCCGTTTTCGTGGAGAGCCATGGCGCGCGGCCGGTCCGCTGTCACAATGCGGAGTGTCGAGAGGTCCAGCGCTTGCCCATCGATCAAGCCGGCGCCCTCATCGGAAAATCGAACCGCTCCAATCGCGACGCTGCCGTTTTCCAGGAACCAACTTAGCGTGAGGTGGCCGCTTCGGCCATACTCCTTACGCCATTCGCCCCGGATCCGGCGGAAAATGCTTCCATCGGACGACAACCAGGGCCGGCCGTCCCGGTCCGGGAAGACGGTAGCCAACACTTTTGGATTCCACGGCACAGCCTCGTCCCGTTTTAGCGTCCCATCGGAATAGACGTAGCGATCCTGCCCGCCCAGAACATAGACCCCGCCGTCTTCGAGCGGTGCAATCTGGATATAGGAAGACCGTACCTGGGAAATGGCAAAGCGAGTGAAGCCCGCCTGTCCCCCAATCCAGACCTCCCTGTCCACCAACGCTGCCACCAATCCGCTGGTCAGCCCGATTACCTGCCGGACGTCCACGCGTTGCGTCTCTCCGCCAGTTAGGACCGCGGGGACGAATTGGTAGCCGTCGTACCACACCAGCCCCTGATCCGTGCCTACCCAAAGAACTCCCGCGCGATCGATCACCAGCGAGCGAACGCGGGCCGATGGCAGTCCGCTGGAGACGCCCAGTTCGGCCCAGCGCCACTCCTCGGAGACCGACAGAAGGGATCGGAGACTGACCGAATGAGGCGTACCGGCGATAAGCTCGTTCGACAGCGGCAGCGCTACCAGCGCCAGGATGTGACCAATTTGTCGCAATAGGCCTCATCCCGCCTTATCGGAAAGGCGGTGAATTGTAAGAGCTGGCTACAAGTCGAGCTTCTTCAGGTAGGAGATGCTCTGCTTCAGGCTGGCCATCGGATCGCCTGGAGTCTGATCCTGTTCGACGAAAAAATGTTTCGTGCCATTTTCCCGGGCCGCCTTCAAGATCTCCGGCAGCTTTAGAATTCCGTTGCCCGCTTCCTTAAAAGCCTCTCGCGGGACCTTTTCGTTGTATCGTTTTTCGATGTTCGGCGCCAGATCCTTCACATGAAGCAACGGAACGCGGCCCTTGTACCTGCGCAGCACGTCCACGGCGTCGACACCGGCCACGGCGGACCACATGATGTCGAGTTCCAGGCCGACCAGGCTTGCGCTGGTCGACTCCATAAGCACATCCAGCAACGTTTTGCCTCCACCTGGCACGGGCTCGAATTCGAAGGCGTGATTGTGATAGCAGAGAAACGTGCCTGCGGCCCGGCACTTCTCGCCCGCTTTGTTCAACGTATCGGCGAGTCTCTTGATCACATCCACGCCGCCCCGATCCTGAGGCGCGATATACGGGCACACCACATAACGGAAACCCATGGACTTGGCATCGTCCAGCGCCGGCTCCAGCTTGTCCAGTTGCGTGGTGAAGTACGGCGTGTCGATATGCAGGCTCACCGGCTTGAGCTTGGTGGCCCTCAAAGCGTCCCAGATCTTCGCGAGATTGGCGCGAACAGCTTCCACCTCGGTATAACCGGCTTCCTGCAATTGGCCTAAAATCGCCCCCGGCTGCGCGTCGATGACAGAACGCAGCGTATAGAGCTGACAACCGATGGTTTTGAACTTTCGGGCCTGCAGCGCCGCGGGGACTGCGGCGGCAAGGAGTGTGCGGCGGGAAATCATTCGTCCTCCATCATAAATCCTCGCCGGGCTTCGTTTCGCGGTACCCCCGCGTGGCCGTAAAGTATCCATAGCCGAGCAGGCCCGCGAAGAAGAGCGTGCTAATCGCGCGCGTATCGGCGTACCAGGCGTTCCAGTTCAAATCCGGAGGGAAATTTTCGAACACCCATCCCACGGCCACTACGATGCTGGCGGCCAGGTATCCGAAGCGGAGCAGCAATACGATCGCGATGCCGTTGCCAAGAAATGCAACGAGTAACCGTAGCCAGGGATTGGGCGCGCCAAGGCTGTTGATCAGCGCGATGAGCACGGCCGCCGCCAACGCACCCAGCCACAGCCGCCGAAGGAGAAGCGTAAGACCTACAACCAGGAACAGGAGCAATGTCGTAGTCGTGAACGAGTTTGTAATCACCGCAATGAACGCGCCAAGCTGGAACCGTACTCCGTTGAAGACATCCAAGTCTCCCGTCACGGGATTCAGGCGGAACGATTTCTCAAAAATTTCCATACCAATGCCCAGCAGCACGCTGGCCGCCGAAGCGGCCATTCCGTACAGAACGTGCCTGCCGAGCAATGGGTCGCGAAACTGCCCGGAAACGGCGCGGGTCCAGCCCACCAGGAGATCCGGCCACCGGCGGCGAATCGGCGGTTCCAGTGCGAGATACATCGCCCCGAACAGGACCCCGTCGAAGATCGCGTAGGCCAGCCAATGCATGATTCCGTTGTTGACGACACGGTCGATGCTGGCATACCGGGCCTGAAGCATCAGAGCCGTGAGCGCGCTCGCCGCGACGAAAAGCGCGAGCCGGTAGGCCCCGATACGGTCACCGCGGCCGTTCTTGAAGTTCTTATAGGCCTGGGTAAACGTGAAGAGCAACAGAGATCCAATCAATCCAAACTGCAGAAATACGCGCACATTTAGAACCGCACCACCGGCAGCGGCCGGAGTAGCGCCCCAATCGATGAAGACGTTGAAGTAGACCGGCTTGCCGCGGTAGGCCGCGGCCTCCACACGAAAGTCGTGCGGGATCATGTCGGAGATGCGGCCCTTCCAGGACGCACGCTGGTCGAATGTGACAAGCGGCAGCGCGGCAGGCGGAGCGGGCGTGAACTTGGCCGGGTCTATCTCGGCCAGGCGGAGCAGGCGATTCCAGTCAAAAGGTTCGAATGCGCCTTCGCCGCCGGGTTGTGGCAGAACCTGCAGGGCGCGCAGCCGGCCTTCCGGATCCAGCACCACGCGAGTCATTCCGGGTGTCGTAACCGGTGGTTCAAATTCGCGAACGAAAACCCGGCTAGGCGCCGTCGGCCAAAGGATTTCCGGCGACCCCCGGTACCAGAAGTAAACCGGAGACGGCCGCGTATGGGAGAGGTGGTCCCATGCCTTGCCGCCAAACTCGGCGGACAGGCGGCCAATGTAGGCTTCGTCCCGGCTAAAGCCGTAGGCGGTATCGGCCGGTTTGGCATCGTAGCCGAGCTGAACGAGCACCTCCTTCGCTTTCTGCGCCAGCGCGTCGCGAGGCTGGTCAAATGGGATCTTGTCCAGCAGCGAGAGGTGGCTGTTGAAATAGGCGACGCCGATCCAACCGGCAACAGCCAGGCCAACGAACAACAGCGCCTTGCGCGGCGAGATCGCATTCTTATCGCCCGAATTGGCCACCATCTCCGGCGACGGCGTCTCACCCGCCGCCAGCGCGGCCGCCAGCGGATCACCGCCCGGCAGCGCGGCGGAAACGGCCAGCGCGGAGGCGGGACGCCTCAGCGGTTCCGGCTGCAGGCATCGTTCGATGACCCGCTCGATGGCCGGGTCCAAATCCTTGACGATCTCCGCCATCGCGGTAGCGAGCGGCGTCTCCTTCATCAGTTGCAACTCGGCGCGTGTCGCAGCCGTGTGCGCCCGCTTACCGCTGAACATCTCAAACAGCACCAGACCCAACGAGTAGATATCGCTGCGCGAAGTCACTTCCAGGCCCGATATCTGCTCCGGCGCCATGTAGGCTGGCGTGCCGCTGCGTGCGTCGGTCTGGACGTGCTCGGCCAGGCCGGCCAAGCCGAAGTCGGTAATCGCGAGGTGGCCCTTGCTGCTGATGAGAATGTTTGAGGGCTTCAGGTCCCGGTGCAGAACGCCTTTGTCGTGCGCCGCGGCCAGGCCGGCGCACAGTTGACGGGCGAATTCCACGCCCTTGTCCGCCGGCAGGCGGCCGATCCGTTTGATCAGCGTCGAAAGGTCTTCGCCGTCGATATACTCCATCGACAGATAGGGCGCACCATCCACTTCGCCGAGATCGTAGACGCGGCAAACGTTGGGATGCGAAACCTGGCGCGCCGTGCGGACCTCGTTGCGAAAACGGGTCAGCGCCGATTCGTCGCGGGCCATTCCGGACGGCAGGAACTTCAGGGCCACGGGCTGACCGAGAATCAGGTCGTTGGCCCGGTATACCTCGCCCATGCCGCCGACACCGACGATGTCGATGACACGATACCGCTGATTCAGAAGGGTCCCAGGCGGGAAGCGGCCTTCGTCAACAGTGGAGGCCGATGGCGCCGTCACCGCCGTTCGCGGCGTTGTGACTGTAACCGTAGCGGCGTCGTTGGAAATGGCGCGGCCGCACTTGCCGCAGAAAGCGTGGCCGTCGAGGACCAGTACCTGGCATTTGGGGCAAATCATGCGGTCAGCTCAAAACCGTGGGCAAGCTGAAGCACGTCCCAGTCGCGGCCGGGCGCGGCGGCGATCTGCAAGCCGGCGGGCAACCCTTCCGGTGAAAAACCACACGGCACCGAAGCGGCCGGGCCGCCCAGCATCGTGACGTAATAGCAGGACTTCATCCAGTCGATGTACCCCTGCATCGGCTGGCCATTGATTTCGGTCACATAGGGCTGGTCGATGTCGAAGGGCAAGACCTGCACGGTGGGCAGGACGAAGAAGTCGTAGGAATCGAAGAACTGCCGCATTCGTTCCATCAATACGCGCCGCGCCTCAAGAGCGGATTGGATCTCCTCTGCCGTCAACCGCTCGCCGCGTTCGATCTCCTTGACTACCGTCTCCTTTATCCGGTTCCTGGGTTGCTTCGATGCGTGGCGCGCGTGAAATTCGCGAGCGCGCAAAACGCGGAACGCAGCGTCGGCCCCGCTGAAATCGGGCTGCGCCTCTTCGACCACACAGCCCAATCGCTGCAGGCGCGGCCGGGCCACCTCCACGGCGGCAAGGACTCGCGGGTCGAAGGGAACATCCGCCATCTCGCCGCACCAGGCAATGCGGGTCCCCCGAAAGTCACGGTCCAATTCACTGTGTCCTGGAAGATCCGCGATGGCCTCAAACAGGAGCGAAGCGTCCGCTGCCGAGCGCGCCATTGGACCGTCCACCGTCAAAGGACTTTCAAACGCTACCGGGACCAGCCCGGGAGTAGGCCGCAGGCCGAAGACGCTGCAGAACGACGCGGGATTTCGCAGAGACCCTCCCGTATCGCTCCCATCGGCCAGTGCGACCATTCCGGTGGCCAACGCCACGGCCGCACCGCCGCTGGACCCGCCGCAGGTCAGGGAGGTGTCGTATGGATTCCTGGTTTTTCCGAACACAGGGTTGAATGTCTGCGAGCCCGCTCCGAATTCCGGCGTGTTCGTCTTTCCGAGCGAAATCGCGCCGGCCGCACCAATGCGGCGGACGGTCTCCGTATCGAAATCAGGCACGTAATCGGCGAACAAGGGCGACCCGTAGGTGGTGCGGACACCCTTTGTCTCCTGCAAGTCCTTGTGAGCCACCGGCACGCCGTGCAGCGGCCCGAGGAACTCGCCTCGTGCGGCCGCGGCGTCAGCCTCGCGTGCCTTGGCCAGTGCGTTCTCCGCCGTCAAGGTGACAATGGCGTTCAACTCGGGGTTTCGGCGCTCAATGATGGCCAGATGTTCACGCACCACCTCGACCGCGGAGACTTCGCGGTTCCGGAGACGGCTGGCCAATTCACGAGCGCTCACGATGCTCATGGTGTGTTCCCCATGATAATCCGTTCCCCGCTTTCGCCTCGTGAACGGCGCATCGGCCCTCGGCCTTGCGCTAGCGGAAAAAGGGAGCGAGGCGCCTTGCGCAGCGCCAGCCAGGCGTGAACCGGGTGCACGACCGAAGAGCAGGCTCATCTCCGAGCATCGAGAGCCGGTGGAAACACCCTGCCAGGCTCTAACCAGCGAGCGAAGGGCATTTGAGGCCCCATAGGCACAGACTTGAGATCTCGGAGAGACCCGCTTCTTATGTGGGCAGCCGCGAAACGAATTCTGGTGCTGGAGGTGGGGGTCGAACCCACATGACCAGTGAAGGTCGCGGGATTTTGAGTGTGGCGCTGCTGTCTGCAACTATCTTGCCTTCAATAGGTTACGAGTGTTAGAATCACAACGTGTGACAGCAACGTGTGACACGCAAGCTGTTAGCCAGTAAAAGCAGCATCCACCCTGCTCGCCCGCCCCAGCACCGCACCCTGCCATCAAAACCACCAAAATCCAGCCCATGCCGTTGCTGAGATAAAATCAATGTCCATGCCGGACCAAAACCTCAGTGCGTTTATTTGGAGCGTGGCAGACTTGCTGCGCGGCGATTACAGGCAGAGCGACTACGGCAAAGTGATTCTGCCGTTCACCGTGCTTAGACGCTTGGACTGCGTACTGGAACCCACCAAAGCTGCGGTGCTGGCTGAATGGGAGAGCAAGCGCAAGCTGAATCTGCCAGTAGCACCCTTTCTGACTCGCGTGGCGGGAATGGGCTTCTACAACACATCACCGCTGGACTTGCAGCGATTGCTGGACGACAGCAGCAACATTCGCGCCAACACACAGAAGTACGTGGAAGCGTTCAGCGAAAATGTGCGTGATATTTTTGAACGCTACGAATTTGTGCAGACTGTGGAAAAGCTGGCGAGCGCCAATCTGCTGTATCAAATCGTGCAGAAGTTCGCTGCGGTTGACTTGCACCCCAATGCTGTCAGCAACGCAGACATGGGCGGGGTGTTTGAAGAACTGATTCGCAAGTTTGCGGAACTCAGCAACGAAACAGCTGGCGAACATTTTACTCCCCGCGAGGTAATTAGGCTGATGGTGAGCTTGCTGTTCTGTGCGGACGACGAAGTGCTCAGCAAGCCCGGCATTGTTCGCACGCTGTATGACCCCACCGCTGGCACCGGCGGCATGCTGAGCATTGCAGAAGAACACTTGGCACAGCTGAATCCGCAGGCACGCTTGGTGATGTATGGACAGGAACTGAACGCCGAAAGCTACGCCATCTGCAAAGCGGACATGCTGATAAAAGGACAGGACATTGACAGCATCATTTACGGCAACACTCTGAGTACAGACGGGCATAGTGGCAAGCAGTTTGACTACATGCTGAGCAATCCGCCTTTTGGAGTGGAGTGGAAGAAGGTAGAAGCAGAAGTTCGCCGAGAACATGAACAGCGTGGCTATGCAGGTCGTTTCGGCGCGGGTTTGCCGCGTGTGAGCGATGGCAGCTTGCTGTTTCTGCTGCATCTGATCAGCAAAATGCGTCCCGTTGCCGACGGCGGCA
>VFZO01000202.1 GCA_016871155.1 Acidobacteriota bacterium
TCAACGAAAACAGGCAGGAAAAAGTACGTCTTTCAGAAGTTGGCTCCCCGACATGGACTCGAACCACGATTCACGGCGTCAAAGGCCGGTGTCCTACCATTGAACGATCGGGGAGCGATGCGACAACGACGTCTACTCTCTCAGTTTACCACTCCGAGTACGGAGTGCCTTCCAGACTCGTTTTTTCCGACGAACTCTTCACGTCGAAGATGCCTGGTTCGCTCTGGCTCACTGTCGCCGCGCCGTCTTCCATGATCACTTTCCACGACGTGTTGTTGCCCACAATCGGGTCGAGCGGAAGCTGCCGCAGGTAGCCCTCTTTCACCAGATCGTCGAGCTGCTGTGGCGCCTTCTGCTTGTCGTAGGTGTACTCGTCGATCACCGTCCGCATCGATGTCAGGTTCTGCCGCAGCACGCTCTCCTTGGCCCGCACCAGCGATTTCTGATAGAGCGGCACCGCCACCGAGATCACCACCAGCACCACCGCCATCGCCACCATTAACTCCACCAGCGTGAATCCACGCCGGTGCCTACCACTCCGAGTACGGCGTTCCATCTGCTGCTTTCTCCATCGTTTTCGAGAACACGGCAAACACGTTTTGCCCGCCCCACGCCGTCGACTTCGGGTCGTCGCGCGTGCTCCGCTTGCCCCAATCCGTCGTTCCAGTGAACGGGTCCTTCGGGATCTTCCGCAGGAACCGGACCTTCTTCTCGCTATCGCTGCCGCTTCCGGTGCTCGCTCCGTTTCCGGTCCCCTGGCCTACGCCCAGGTTCGCGCTCGCGGCGCCAACGGCCTGCGTCTGCCCGGTCACTTTCACGCCTTCCACCAGAATGTCCAGCGACTCCGGATACCCGTCCTTATCCGCATTCAACTGTCCGAGTTGTCCCGCGTCGGCCATGTCCTTGTACTTATCGATCGCCGCATGCATCTCCCGGAGCGCGGAGCGCAGGTCCCGCTCCTTGTCCCGCCGCACCCGAGACCGCGCCAGCGGCAGGGCCATCGAAGTCAGAATCAACAAAATCGAGAACGCGACGATCAGCTCCACCAGCGTCATTCCGCGCTGGCGGCGCTTGCGTGCCTCGCTCGCGAACAGCATCAGCGGATCTCCACCGGAATGATGACCGGCCGCGCCGGTACCGGTTGCAGCTTCGCTGTTTGCAGCGCCGTGTCCATCACCGATATAGACGTCATCCCCGGCTCGACGGTCAGGAACGTCAACGACAGAAGCGCCCCGTTCCCGGTCAATCCACCCGCTCCGGCCACGCGGCTCAACTGCACGGCCACTTCGCCTTTCGCCGGTTGATCGTCATGGGACGACGTAACCCGTTGACCATCCGAGGACAGAAAAGCGCCCGCCGTAACGGCCTGCAGCTTCAGCTTTTTCGGATCATATTTAAATCGCATCGGCGCCTGGAACAGGTCCACGGCCTGGGCCACGTGGACCGTTACAACCACCGGAGAGCCCGCGCGCGTCACCACTCCTTCCGGCTGGAACGTCAGCGCCACGGGCGCCGCCGGCGGCAGAACTGGCTTCGAAGGATCCACCGGCGGCGGAGCCGTCTCGGGCATCACCGGGATCGTTGGTCCGATGGGCGCCGAAGCGGCATCGTCGTTATCGGCTCGCTTGTAGATCAGCTTTGGTACCTGGTCGTTCCCCGCGTAGATGCCGCGCAGATTCACCGGCGTGATTTCCTGGGTCCGCACCAGGTGCGGCACCAGCGCGATCACCAGTTCGTTCTGGGACCGCTCGATCGTCTCGGTCGAAAACAGCCGGCCAAGGTACGGGATGTCCATCAGCAAAGGAATGCCGGAGACGTTTCGCGTGTCCGACGTGCGCACCAGGCCGCCGATCAAGTTCATCTCGCCTTCTCGCACCCGCACATCGTGGACAATCTTTCGCTGGCCGATCACCGGCTGCTGGATGCCGCCGATATCGATGCGCTCGACGACGTTCGAAATTTCGATCTCCACATGCATGGTCACGTCGTTATCGCCGTGGACCTGCGGGGTGATGTCCATCACCACGCCGACATCGAGGTATTGAAACTGCGTATTGACCAGCGGACTCACGCCCACCGTGCCGATGCCCGGCTGGAAGGAGCCCGACGCCGTCGGCACTTTTTCACCGATCCGCAGGCTGGCCTTTTGCCCATGCGCGGCGCGAATCTGCGGTGTCTGCCGTACCTTGCTGTTCCGGTCCGTCATCACAGCCTGCAGCAGCGCACTCGGAAGATTCACCGTATAGTCGGCCGGCCGCAGCGTCTTCAGTTCCGTGAGCCGCAGCCCCGTCAACTCCTTGCCGTCCGAGCCGATCGGGTTCACTGTCAGGTTGATGCCCGGCGAGCCCCCCGTCAGTACCGACGCCGCCAGATCCCGTGTCCGGCCCGTCGAGGTCTCCATCACGACCACATCCACAACCACTTCCGCCTTCGGCTTATCCAAATCCGTCAGCAGCTTTTCCACCAGCGCCACCTGATCCACCGTGCCCCGCGCGATGATGGCGTTCTGCGCGTTGAACGTATAGAGCCGCCGGATTTCGGTCACTGACCGCACCGAGGTTGAAATTTCGTTCAGCTCCTGCACCGAGGTGATGTTCTGCAGGAAGAACACCTTCACGACGTTGTCTTCGTAGTCGCGGCGCTTGGTGATATTGTCGTTGGTCAGAAAGATGGTGTTCGGCGACAACGCTTTCCAGAACGTCTTCGTCATCACCGAGAGGTGCTCGAGCGCCTCCTCCAGGTTTGTGTTCGTCAGGTCGACGTTGTAGTTTCTCGACGGCTGTTGATATTCCGGATCCCAGATCACGTTTACGCCGGTCAGCTTCGCCAACGTCTCATACAGAACCTTGACGTTCTGGTTGTTCATCTTCAGCGACGTCACCTGCCGGGAGAGCGGCCGCAACTCCGGCACCCCCTGAATCCGCGCGATCCTCTCTTCGTTCTCCTTGCGGGCCAGTTGAGCCGGGGTCAATCCAGCGTCCTCCGCCTTCGCTTTGCCGGCGTTCTGGCGCTGGTAGTCCACCATCGCCTTGGTCCGCTTGATCTCCTGGATGGCGATGGGAAGAGCCGGGTCGGTCAGGTACGCTTTCTCGAATTCGATCAGTGCCTCTTCCAGTTTCCCCGCTTCGCGCAGCTTCTGTGCCCGGTCGACGCGCGCGGTCGCCGCCGCGAACCGGGTTCGCCGGAGGCCCATTTGATAGGACGTGTCCGCCGGGTCCTCCTTCAACGCCAGTTCGTAGTTCTCCAGCGCCTTGTCATGGTCCAAAGCCTGCTCGGCTTTCTGGGCCGCCTTGTACAGCTTTTCGCCCTTCTTGGTCTTGGCGTAGGCCGGAATCATCGACGTCCAGAGCAGCGTCGAGGCCGCCAACAAGCTACATAACTCACGAAATTTCAGCATCTTGCGGGGTTTTCCAAAAGAGAGCGTGGTAGAATCGAACTACGCGCGAGGCCGTCGCGGACGACACCTCCTGCCAGTTCTTGACGCGCCGGAGCGCGGATTCGTTGATACGTTTTTCGAGGAGTGGAGTTTGGCGGCCGCTAAGCCGGGGTCCGGTAACAAAATCATCAGTGACAACCGCGCCGCCGGACACGACTACTTCCTGCTCGAACGCTTCGAGGCGGGAATCGCGCTCACCGGCACCGAGGTCAAGGCCTGCCGCGCCGGGCGGGTCCAGCTCAAGGACGCCTTCGGCGCGGTCGAAGCCGGCGAGGCGTGGCTGCTGAACGCTCACATCAGCGAGTACTCGCACGGCAACTTGAACAATCACGTTCCGTTGCGCAAGCGAAAACTCCTGCTGCACCGCGGAGAGATCGACAAGCTGCACGGCAAAACACGCGAGAAGGGCTTGGCCCTGATCGCCACCAAGATGTATTTCAAGGAAGGAAAGATCAAAGTAGAGCTCGCGCTCGCTCGCGGCAAGAAACTGCACGACAAGCGCGAAACCGAACGAACCCGCGAACAGAACGCCGAGGCGCGCGCGGCGCTGGTCCGGTCGAAGGCTCACTAACGAATCCCCATGAGAGTTATTTGCAAAAATCAGGATTTCCACACCGTCGAAACCGGCACGCTGCTGGTGCTGCAGTTTGAGGCGGAGGGCCGTCCGCAAACCGCCTCCTACGAGGCCGTCCGCGCGGCCTCCAACGGCTGGCTGGACGAAGTCGAATCCTCCGGCGAAGCGAAGGGCCGGGTTTACGAGACGACGGTGCTCCATCGCCCGGCCGGTTTCGCGGCGAAGCGTCTGGTGCTGGCTGGCGCGGGCCCGGCCGCGAAATTCACTCCCGCCGTGCTGCGCCGCGTCATCGCGGCCGCCCTGCGAAAAGCGAAAGCCAATGGCGTGTCCATCCTGACTCTGGCGCTCGACGAGCCCTACGTTACGGACGATTTCGTGTCCGCCGCCGCCGAGGGCGCGCACTTAGGGAACTACGAAGTCGACCGTCACAAGTCCAAGCCGGACGAGCGGACCGAAATCGAAGAGTTCCAACTCGTGGTTCTCAAGGTCCCGGACCTCCAATTAACCAACTCCTTCGTCCGCGGAAACATCCTGGGCGAATCACAGAACTTCACCCGTGACCTGGTCAACGAGCCCGGCAACCTCCTGACGCCGTTGGTTCTCGCCGAACGCGCCCGCACGATGGCGCATGCCGAAGGCCTGGAATGCGAAATCCTTGATCGCGACCGGATGACACAACTCGGCATGGGCTCGCTGCTGGGTGTCGCGCAGGGTTCGGCGAACCCGCCCTGCCTGATTGTTCTTCGCTACAAGCCGTCTCAGCCTTCGGAGTCCAAGGACCACCTCGCTCTGATCGGCAAAGCCGTGACGTTCGATACGGGCGGCATCTCGATCAAACCGGCCGACGGCATGGAGAAGATGAAGTACGATATGGCCGGCGGCGCGGCCGTTCTCGGCGCCATGCGGGCCATCGCCCGGCTCTATCCGTCGATCCCAGTCACGGCCTACGTGCCGGCCGTCGAAAACGCGTGCGGCGGCAACGCGCAACGCCCCGGCGATATTGTCACGTCGCTGTCGGGCCGAACCATTGAGGTTCTGAACACCGACGCCGAGGGCCGCCTTATCCTCGTCGACGCGATCGAATACGCGAAGCGAGAAGGCGTCACGCATATGGTGGACGCCGCCACTCTCACCGGCGCCATCGTGGTCGCGCTCGGCCATATCCATGTGGGCGCATTTTCCAACGATGATGCGTTTCTTACCAAACTCCTGAACGCCGCGAAAATTCAGGGCGAAAACATGTGGCATATGCCGCTCGACGACGAGTATCGCGACTACCTCAAGAGCCCCTTCGCCGACATCGGCAACATCGGCGGCCGTTGGGGCGGCGCGGTCACCGCGGCGTACTTCCTCAAGGAATGGGCCGGCGATACGCCGTGGGTCCATCTCGACATCGCCGGCACCGCGTGGCTGGAAGAGGCTAAGCCCTATATGCCCAAAGGGCCGAGCGGTGTCTGCGTCCGGACCTTCGTGGAACTGGCGATTAGCTGGTAGCTTTCCACCACTTCAATACTTGCATCACGAAGCCGTCGCGGCGTGCGCGTACCTCGCCGGCCTTGCCCGCCGGCCACTCATGGAAACCGCGTCCCGCCGCGGCGCCCGTGTGCCCTTGCGCGATCAGTTCCCGGTGCGCCTTGGCCTCCGTGCCGTTATAGACATCGGACGCCACGTACTCCAGAATTCCCGCGCACATCGGCAGCCCCACGATATCCTGATGCTCCAAAATGCCGTAGGCCGGCAACCGGATGCCAAAGCCCATGCGCGCCGCCAGGTCCACGGCCTCCGCATCGGCGATGCCTTCCCGGACAATATGCGCCGCCTCGCGGACCAGCGCCATCTGCATCCGGTTGCCCAGTTGCCCCGGCGTGTCTTTCTTCACCAGCACCGGCACCTTGCCGCAGCGCGCCAGCAGACCGTGCACGGTCTGCGCTACCGCCAGGTCCGTGAACGGACTCATCACCACTTCGACCAGCGGCACCAAGTGGGGCGGGTTCCAGAAGTGCGTCGTGAGTATTCTGTGCCGCCGCGCGCACTTTTCGCCGATGGCGGTAATGCTGAGCCCCGATGTATTCGACGCCAGCACCGCGTCCGGCTTCGCCACGGCCTCCAGGCGCAGGAACAGATCCTGCTTGAACGCCATATCCTCCGGCGCCGACTCGACCACGAGGTCCGCCGCCGCAACCGCTTCGTCGAACTTCGCCGAGGCTCGTATCGGCGCAGCCTCGCCGGCCAGCCCGTTGGCGCGCAACAGCTCCAGCGCGCGGTGCGCGTACTCCAGCCCCTTCGCCGCGCTCTCCTCAGTCCGGCCCAGAATCACCGGCTCCACACCGCCCAGAGCCAACGTCATCGCAATGCCCGGGCCCATCATGCCCGTGCCGATCACCGCAGCTTTGGCGAACATTACTTTAGAAGCTCGATCACGAGCGTCCGGTACGGCTTCGATCCGAGGTTTTTCAGAATCGGCGCGTCCTCGCCTTTATCGTGCCAGATCACGTCGCCGCTCTTGCGTTCGCGGACGGTGCGTTCCTTGGTCGCCGAGTCGATCCGTTCGTACTTCGATTCGTCCAGGAAGACGATGACCTGATCGGTGGGGCGGATGTAGCGTTCGCGCGGCACGCCGGGTTCGTAGAGCACCTCTTTCACGCGGACTTTCGCGTTTTCCAGTTTCACTTTTTGTGGCGGCGCCCAGCCCAGGACGCTCAGTCCGCCAAGCGTCGCCGCGGCAGCGGCGAACGCAACCAGCCAATATTTCATGCGAGTACTCTCCTTCCGGGCGCGTACTTTTCGCGCACCAGTACAATGTACGCCAGCGCGCCGGATACCAGGAATAGCACGATGGCAATCATCGCGGCGTTGTAGGACCCGGTGATCTGCAACAACCACCCGGTCAACAGCGGCGCCACGACTCCGCTGAGGTTTGACGCCATGTTTTGGACGCCGGCGATGCGGCCCGCCGCCGCGCCCGGCATCAGCGTCTGCGTGAGCGCCCAGTAGTTGGCCGTCGCCAGCCCCAGTCCGGACAGCGAGAGAATCGCGAACGAGATTGCAACTGTATGCGAATCGCTCATCGCGCCGATAATTTCGGTGGACGCCACGAGCAAACCCGCGACGGTAAAACTCTTCCGCACTTTGACGGCGTTCCAGCCGCGCAGGATTAGCCAATCGGCCAGCGCGCCGGCCAGAATCGCCACAGTCGCCATGCCGCCGAAGCTAAACCCGGCGATCGTGCCCATGTCCGTCTCCGACATGCCGCGGCGTTCGCGCAGATAGGACGGCAACCAGGTCAGGGAGAAGAACACGAAGTAGTTGTAGCAGAAGGTCCCCCAGAAAATTCCATAGATCACAGGCGTCCGCCACACATCGCGAAACGCCATCGGGGGCCCCGCCGCCGCCTTCGCCTGCGCTGCTTCCAACTCACGGTCGTCGTTCCTGACCATCAAGAGCCACGGCAGCAGCCAAACCATGCACCCCAACCCAAGTATCAGAAACATCTGCTGCCAGCCCATTTCGCGCATCAGCATGGCCGCCAAGGGAGTCCCGATTGCGGGCCCATACTTCGTCCCGGCCATGTAGATGCCCGTGGCCAATCCGCGCGACCGCTCCGGAATATTGAATCGGATCCACCGCATGCTGGCCGGCGTGACCAGCGCCTCTCCGATTCCCAACAGGAACCGCAGGCCCATGATTTGCCCAACTCCTGTGGCAAAGGCAGTCGCCGCCGAAGTGAGGCTCCAAAACACGAACGCGATCGCGTAGGGAATCTTCACGCCAAAGCGGTCCACCAGCCAACCGGCTGGAATCTGCAGAAACGCGTAGGACCAAAAGAAGACCGAATTCAGCACGCCGCGGTCGGCATCGGAGAGTTGAAAATGCTTCTTGAATTCCGGGGCCGACAACGCCACGCTCAGGTTCGCCCGGTCGATGTAGGCGATGATCATTCCGAAACTGAGCAGCACTACGATGCCCCAGCGGCGCCATCCGCTCATCGGTTTTTTCTGCACTGTCGGCAAGCCCTTCACTGTATCATTTCCGAAAAAATCGCCGAGGTCTGGAACCAATGGTTCCAACCGCATCCGGCCAGTCCAAGACTAAACCGTTCGCAGCCTCCCTCGCGGCGTCCGGGGCCGCCTTCCGGCCTCAGAACAGCGGCCCCTGCGCGACATACTGCCTGCCCGCTGGGCGCAGGAATTCCGGGTTCCTTCGGTTTGCCTTCCACACGGCCATTGCCGCTGCTAGGACGAGGTCGTCGTGCTCCTTTTGCTGGCTCGCGCCGTATTGGACCGCGGCGGCTTCGGCGATCAGCGCCGGGCCCCACTCCAAATTCTCGGCCATCGTCAACCGCCCCAGCTCCGCCGCGTACCGCAGCGCGGTGATGAGATCGCGCCGTGGAACGCTCTGCGTGCCGTCCTTCAATTGGTTCGGTTGATCGCCGCCGGTGATCACCAACGGATAGACGGATGCGTCGAGCCCCGCCGCGCGGACGATCTCCACCGCGATCGGCCCCGGGCCCGCCGAGTCGATCACCAGATTCACATCGACGCCCGGGTGCGCCACGCCCAGCCGCTTGGTGACGGCCGTCAGCCGGCCCAGCACGCGAAGATAGTCCTCCTCGAGCCGGACGCGTTCGACATGGCACAGCTCCGCCTTGAGCACCGACTCGTATTCATAGGTCGCCGGATTCCGGTGCGGCGAGAAATGCCGCACCATCGCCGCCACCACGATCGCCGAATGGCTGATGCGCCGGCCGAGATCGACACCGATATAAAAAGCCTCCAATCTGGTTGTCATGATCAGAACACCTGCACCGTTCCCGGACGGAGGATCCGTTGCATGATTTCGAGGCTGAGCGGTTGGTCCGGGCCGGCGAGGAATTCGCATTCGAACTCGCGACGGTATTGCGTTTCGCCGTGGAGACGCCGCGCGGTTTCGAGGAATTCCTGGTCGATGCGCGGGCAGTCGGTGGCTTTGACCGCGATGCGCGTCCAGCTTTCGCCGCCGCCCGTCCATTGTTTGTAGAAGAAGCCGGATTGTTCGCCCGGCGTGCTCATTAGAATGAGTTGGCCGTTGCCAACCGCCTGGCTGGGCAGCAGGGCTTGATAAGACTCTTCGGACAAAAACGCCGCCTCGTCGACGACGATTAAATGGGGATCGGAAAACCCGCGGATGGTGTCTTCGTTATCCGGCAGCGCCACGACTTGCGCGCCGTTCGGCAGGCGGAATCCGTCGCAGCCTTTGTCGGCCGGTTGCAGGTTCTCACACAGCCGGCGGGCGAAGGCTTTGGCCTTCTCCATGATCTGCCCGGATTGGCGTCCGCTGGGGCTCGCCAGCAGTATTGTGCAGCCGGGCGTGTGCGCGGCTTCGTAGATGACCTTTACCGCGGCGGCGGTCGACTTACCGACCTGCCGCGCGCCGAGCATCAGCACGCGGCCGCCGTCGGCTGTGAGTAACTTCGCCTGGTGCTCGTCGGCGGTGAAACCCAATTCAGACTCGGCCCATTCCAGCACGCCGTCGGGCTTGGGCGTTTCGGCCGCCGCGGCGGGCGCGGCCAGCGCGTCGGCCGTGACCAGCACGTCGGGGGATGAGATCTCCGGGGTGCCGATAAACCGCTGTTGCCGCCGCTGCTGCTTTTTGAGGCGTTCGAGGTCGATGTAGAGGCGGGAGCGCATGCGCATTTGCGTCTGGATGCGGCGGTCGAACTGCGCCTGGACCGAGTTTGAGGCTGCGCCGGCGATTTCGGCCGAGGCGATGGCGTCGACGAGGGATTCGTTTTCTTTGCGGACCGAGACGGCGCGGGCCAGCTCGGCGGTGCTCGACGCCATCAGCCGGCGGAGCTTGATACTTATATGAATGATTTCATCTAAAATGCCGCACTCTTCGAGCGTCGACGGAGCCCAATTGCGGTACAAATCCTCCCGCAGCATGCGCATGGTCTCGGTCTCTTCGCCCGGGATGGCGTTCCCGTCGACGGCATACAGACCGTGCCGCAACGGGACGGCGCGGCATTTGGCCAGGCCGGCCTCCGCCTTGGGCCCGGTTGATTTGATGCCGTTCAACCGTGCAATTTCCGCTTTCTGCTCCCGCGTCATTTTGACCCTCATCTCCCTGAAATGAATAAGAGGGGCGCAGGGCCCCTCCTATTCAAAAGCTAGCAGACGGGAACAAGGCAATTCGTTTGGTTAATTTGTAAGTTGTTGATAAATAAATTAGAAATAAATTTGGTTTTTTGGTGAATGGTTTTTTTGGGGGGGGGCAGATTCTGGGATTGTGGAGGAAGCGTGAATCTTTGCGGGCGACGACTAATTGACGTTCGATACGTTTAGAGCGGCGCAAAGCCGGGCGACGGCCCCTGCTTCATTCGGCCCTGCGTCTGCAATGGAACAGTCCGAAGGGCATTCCTGAGTGGAGGAATCTCATTGTGCGAATATCTCCTGGAGCGTTTTCAACGTGGCGGTGAGCGTCTTTGCCGAGACCGCACCCACTCTTTTCGCCAGCCGGGTCTTGTCCACGGCGCGGACCTGATCGAGCAGGATCAGGCCCCGCCGGCCACCATGAGTGATGCCGATCCGAAAGGGCGCCTCGCGACCGGCCGTGGTCATGGGCGCGACGAGCACCGTGCGCAGATGATCGTGCATTTCGGCTGGCGATACTACAACGCATGGGCGCGTCTTCCGGATTTCGCTCCCGACAGTGGGATCGAGATTCACGAGCCAAATTTCGCCACGGGTCACCAGACCAACTCCGAATCGCCCGCATTGCCGAATTCGCCCATCACGAGTTCGTCGTTGCCGGTTTCGGCAATCCTCCGCGCAGCCTCCGCCCAGCCCGTGCGTGCCGGGCTTGCGGGTTTACGGAGCACGAGAGCGCCGTCCTCGATCGTCATTTCCGCGCCCACCTTACTGTCCAGACCCAGTTGCGCCAGGACCGGCTTGGGGATAACGACTCCATGGGAGTTCCCGATCCGTCGAATGCTCACGTGCAAATGCCGCATGATAATAACAATGTTATTCCATGAGGTCGGGCCGGTCAAGCGCGGAAAATCCGGGTCGGCCTACATTGAGGCTCCCGGTTCGAAGCCATCGAGGGTCAACGGGAACTAGTGCTTTCGGGCCTCCGATCCGCGCCAGAGGCGGTCGCAATAATAGGCGAAGCGGGAGTTCGGCCGCTTCACCTGCACCGTCCGCCCGAGCGCGCCGGGAGCGTTTTCCGGGCCTTTCTTGGCCACTCGACTGGGATATTGCTCGACCTAAAACATTGTTCGCCAGAAACGTTTGTGACGTTCGAAGTGGGTTGGTAAAGAGCTTGGAATGAACGACTTCCGCTGCTGGGGTTCGCGCAGGGAGTGCGGCGCACCCGCCGCGATGTCACCGAAACAGTGGGCCTTGCCGCGCGGAAACGGGGCAACCTGAATGTGTTTTGGCGTTCCCAAGCATGCCAGTATGGAGATGCGGAAGGCCGGGGCCCGGCCAGACGGAAGCGGGGTGGTCGCCGCAGAGGAAGTGCTTTTGTTTCTATTTATTACACCCCCACGCCTGCCGTCGATGAGATCGAGGTTGAGTTGCCGGTGTAATTCGCCAGGACCTGCGCTATGCCCCACCAAAGATCCCGGCGGAGCGATGAACTAACCCAGAAAACCCAGGTGCGCCGCCGGGAAGTTAGCCAGGTTTGGACCGGGATTTCCATTTTGGGTCTCCCGGACCCCCACAGTATACACCAACGCCTCACTCCCGTGCCGGATTTGATCAGAATCCCCTTTCCGAGGGCGGGCCAGTGCCTGCGGATGGCTTCTTTCGACCA
>VFZO01000203.1 GCA_016871155.1 Acidobacteriota bacterium
CCGGGGAAGTTCTTCACGACGCCAACGATCTCGTACCATCGGCCGCCGGTCTCTCCGGCGTAGCGAATGCGCTGGCCCAGCGCGTTGCCGCCGAAGAGTTCATTGGCCAGCGGCTCATTGACCACCACCGCGCCGCTCGCCGCCGAAGCGTCGCCGGGTTGAAATGAGCGGCCTGCCAGAACCGGCACGTCGAATGCCTCGAAGAAATTGACGTCCACGCGATTGAACTTCACCTCGTGAACCGTACCCGCCGCGTTCTCGGTATCAATCCGCGCCGGGCGCTCGTCGCCGGGTTCGCTGCTTGAAAGCGTGGCTCGGGAGATTCGGGGGTCCGCGGCCAACTGGCGCATCAGCTCGGTGTGCCGCTCCGGGAACTGGTCGAGCCGCGCGGTCAGGTACTCCCCGGCCGCAAAACCGGGACCCGCCAAGGTAAGAGGCAGGTTCCGCACAACACTCGCAACGGCGGTGGGCAGCAGTGCAACGGCAAAGCCCACTTGCGCGATGATCAACAGACTCCAAATCGTGCCCAGCCGCGAACCGGTCTCCACGGCGCCGGCGATTCGCGGCCCGGATCGCAATTCGCGGCCCGTCGCTTGCAGTCCGGGAACAACGCCGATAATCACGGCCGCCAGAACGCTGAGCGCGCCGGCGTAGGCGACAGCGGCCGGAGAGAGGCGGAAGGAGATCCAGAATGGCAGCTCAGCCGCAATGTGTTGTGTGGCCCCGGCAATCCGGTGCAACGCGAAAGCCGCAATGCCAACACCGGCCAACGCCGCCACTGCGGAGAGCACCAGCGCTTCCAGAAAAAGCTGGAACACAATGCGGGACCGCGGGGCGCCCAGCGCCGTGCGCAGACCGATTTCAGCCTGCCGCATCGCAGTGCGTGTGTACACCAGAACCGCGACGTTGAGACACACGAGTACAAGCAGGCCAACGACGATTCCCTGCATCGCGACAATGCCGGCCATATCGTCGCTGCCCTGCATTTGGAGAGTCGCGAGGACATACGAAGCCACGCGCGGCCGCAGGTTGGCGTACAAGCCTGGCCGTTCGGCGGCACGGCGCTGCAGCGCCGCCGCTAGTTCGGCCTGTGCATCCTCCATGGCCGCGCCAGGCGCCAGGCGTCCGAACACAGCCACCGCCGGTCCAGTCAACGGCTCGGAAACGCTGGCGGCGCGCAGCGGCACCCAGAAACGGTGGTGAACCGGAAAACCGAAACCGTTTGGCATCACGCCGGCGATCTCGTATGAGCCGGCTCCCAGCTGAATCGTCCGGCCGAGAATGGCGGCGCTGCTCCCGAAACGGTTGCGCCATACCTCCTCTCCAATCAACACCGCCCGCTCATCGGCATCGTTCAGCAGCCGTCCAAGCAGTGGCCGGACACGCGCTACGCGGAGCCCGGAGGCGCTTATCGCCGCGACCAGGACGCTCTCGGGCGGCACACCGGATTCGATCAGGTTGAGTGACAGATCCTGAAAGGCACCGAGGTCCTGAACTGTTTTGAGCCCTTCGCGCCAAGCGGGAATCTCGTGCAGGACTCTGGGCTCAACCGAGTTGGCTCGCGAATCCCACAAATCGATGGAGACAATGCGGGCACTCTCATCAAGGGGCAGCGAGGCCGGGAGCATATTGACCTGCACAACGCTGACTCCGCCCGCGGCGATGGCCACGGCCACCGCGATCCCAATAACGCCGGCAAACGTCAGCCCAGGGAACTTGACCAACATACGAACGCCCAGTTTGACGTCGAGCCACCACGAATCGAGAAGTCTCATAGGCACTCCGATAAGACGTCCGGACCGGGAAAAAACTTCCCGCGGTCTGAAAAGCTATTTGAGGCTGTCCAGGTCCGGTCCGGTAAGCGCCGCCAGAACCTGCTCCACCCAGGCATCGCCAGCCGCCCCGGTATAGAACAACCGGCTGGAATCCGGCTTCACGATCCAATTACTGGGAAGCGCCATGGCCGGCAGGAAATCGTACGCGAAATCGCGCGCGGCCACGGAGGGGACACGGATCCCGAGGTTATTCAAAAACGGCGCGGCCAAGGTTGGATCATCGTCAACATTGAGGACAATCACGGCCACGCCGGGATGGTCCTTGAGCCGCGCGATGAGTTTCTCCAAGTACGGCAATTCATCGCGGCAAGGCAAGCACCAAGTGGCCCAATAGTTGATGAAAGTGGTCTTCGACTGCAACTCGGCTGGGTCCCAGACGGTACCATGCATGTCTTTCAACACAAAGCCGGGCCGCTTGGAAGCCAGCACCTTCCAGGCGTTTATAGGGCCGCTGCCGGCGTTGAAAGCGGGAAGCGCCCCCGCCCAGAGGTTCCAGTCCTGTTCGTCGCGGCCAAGTTGCCGCCAAAGCACCCGGGCCCGGCTCATCACCTCGTCGCGGCGGTCTGGGCGCGGCCGCCGGGGAGGGAACAAGGCCAGCGATCGCTGGTAGGCTTCCATCGCAGGACCGGGCTCTCCCTTTCGCTCCAGTAACCCCGCCGCAAGGTACCAGTAGAGCGCCTCCAATTCCGCGTGACGGGAGATGTCTCCACTCGGAGATCCGGGACCGGGTCTGCGCCGGTCCAGGATCGCGCGCGCCTGAGAGAGGATGTCGGAAGCGCTGGAGACATTCCTCATGCCCACGTACGCTTCGGCGAGGGGAAAATAGCTCATCAAGTACCAGTTTTCCTTCATCGACAAGCGGTTCTCCGCGGCGGGCGGATGCAAATCGCTTTGCGCCTGTGGACCATATGCGGCTTCGGCTCGCGCAAGTGCCTGATGGACTAGCGGCGGGACGGCGTCCAAGTTCAAGCCCCGCTCCACAATGAAGGCGGCCAAGTCCGTTTGCGGGGGCGGAGACGTGGAAATCGCGCCGGGATTACGCTCGAACAGCAGCGCGAGGTGTGACGCGGCATCCTGGGCCACGGCCGTGGGTGCGGCTTTCCAGGCATTGACGATCCGCCAATAAAGATGCGCTCCGTCGATATCGTTTGGCCATTTTTCGGCGACCGCTTTCGCGGCGGCGGCCGCCTCAGGCGAAGCCCAGCGCGAGCTTGGGTACTGGCGGTAGAAGGCGATGTGGGCGGCGTTCGCGGAGAACTTGGAGTTGGGGTAAAGCGCGGCCATCTGTTCCCGGCCTTTGATCGCGATGGACTGGTCATCCAGCGCCCAAGATGCCTGCTCCTGAACCTCCGCCCATTGAAGACCTTTGGGTTCGATTCCGGCCAGCAGCGCCAATTCCGTTCTGGCGCGCTCGGCGATGGCCGCGCGCTGGTCCGAACGCGTGATCGCCATTTCGAATTGCCAGAGCCAGCCCCAGGCGCGCAGCGCCTCCAAGTCTCTTCGCCCGCTGAGCGTGGTTCGGAGCGCCTGAATCATCTCGGCGCGAAGGAGCGGGTCCGGTGCGAAATGAAGCGTCCTCCACCAAGCCGGCGTCGATGAACAGGCCTTGCGGAAAGCCGCCCAATGCAGGCGGCTTTTCAAGTCGTCTCGAAAATTCGGCGAGGCGTGGATTTCGGCCAATAGGAGGTGGGGCCAAGGAAACGCCGGGCGCAGACGAAGCGCCTTCCTCAAATGCTGAATCGCTTCGGGGGTCTTCCAACCAAACTTCGAGCGCGCCAGCAGGTAAAGCGCCACGGGGTCGGCGGGGCTTGCAGCATATCGGCTGATGAGCTTGTCGCGGCCGCCGGGCAGATTCAGGTCCTGATATGCGTGGTGAAGAGGCACGTCCCGGCGATGGACCTGGATGGCTCGCTCGAGGGTCGCGGCGCGGTCGCCGGTGAAATCCGGCGAGTCCATTCGCTGAAAGAGCGCGCGGGTGGATGCGGAAGGATCGCAAGGGCCGGCGAGCAACAGCGCCCCTTGAAAACCACTCAGCAACGGGAACCACCGCATAGCTAAAGACTACCAGCGGGCGGCTTATTTGGAGCCTCCGGTAGCCGTAAATTTTCGGCCCGCATCGCACCACACAAACAAATCCGTAACGAATTGTTGGACTTGCCTGGGTTTTCGATTACACTAGGAGCAACGAGCTCGATGTATCCAAATAGACCTTTCGCCCCCCGGACGCCCAAGCGTATTCGTGAAAACGTGAATGAAACGATCCGGGCCAGGGAAGTGCGCGCTGTTTTCCCCGACGGTTCCGTGGAGATCATGAAGACCGACGCGGCGATCCGCAAGGCCAAGGAACTGGGCCTCGATCTGATTTGTATCGCCCCGACCGCCGAGCCGCCCGTAGCCAAGGCCATGGATTATGGCCAATGGCAGTACGAGCAGAAGAAGAAGCAGCACGACGCGCGCAAAAAGCAGCACGTCATCCAGGTGAAAGAACTGAAGTTCCGGCCCAACACCGACGATCACGACTACGACTTCAAGCGCAACCACGCCATCCGGTTTCTAAAAGAGGGCAACCGTGTGAAGGCCGTAGTTCAGTTTCGCGGCCGGGAAATCGCCCACACCGATCTGGGACAAAAACTGCTCCAGCGCTTCGCCGCCGATCTGGCCGAGCATGGGCAAGTGGACGGCCAGCCTCGCATGGAAGGCCGGAACGCCCACGTGATCATCAGCCCGGTCAAGAAGCACTAATAGAAGAGATACTTTCTCCAGCGGGCGTCGGCGTTGCCGAGCATCCGCATAAGGTGGCGCGACGTATGCAGGCTGAAGGGCCGCGGCACCTTCAGGAGTTTCATCCCCGCTTCATCCGGAGTGCGGCTCCCCTTGCGATTGTTGCAGGGGTGGCAGCAGGCCACCAGATTCTCCCACGACGACGCGCCCGCGCGCGAACGCGGGATCACATGGTCTAGCGTGAGTTCGACCGAGGGCAGCGTCTTATGACAGTACTGACAGGTGTAACGATCCCGCAGCAGGATATTCTTGCGGGAGAGCGAACGGGATTGCTGCGGGATGCGCCGGTATTCGAGCAACCGGATCACACTGGGCAACGAGAAATGGCTCTTGAAGGAATGCACCGGAATCGTGGAGTGCTCTTCCGCCGATGCCACGCCTTTTAGAACCAGCACAAGCGCCCGCCGCGCCGCGCACACGTTGATCGGCTCGTAGCTGGCGTTCAGCACGAGCACGGGCTGATGAAGCCGGTCGTAACTCCCCATGATTAGTTCGTTCCTCCAGAAGCGTTTCGAGCCATCAATCCTTCCATGGACGGCGTCATGCGCCGGTCCACGCGCGCAAGCGTCAGAGCCGTTATCGTCTTGGCGCCCGCGCTTCGCAATAACCGGCTGCACGCGGTGACAGTGGAACCGGTGGTCAAAACATCGTCGATCAACAAAACATGCCGGCCCTCCACGGCCTGGCGGTCCGCTAGAACGAACGCGCCGGTCAACTGGGACCGGCGGGTGGAGGGTGTGGACTGGGCTTGCGATTCGGTGTAACGCGTTTTTCTGAGTGCGTTGACAACCGGCGCCTGCAACCTTCTGGCAACCGGCCTGGCCAAGGCCTCGGCCTGATTGAATCCTCTCCAGATCTTCCGTCTCCAGTGCAGCGGCACGGGAACGATCACATCGACACGAAGATCCAGCGGCAGCGCCCGCGCCATCAGGGCGCCCAGCGGCGCGCCGAGCGGTTCGACGAACGCGTATTTGAATTCGTGGATCAGTTCTCGGAGCAGGTCCTCATAGAAACCGTAGGAATACGCGTAGTCGTAACCGGAAAGGCCGGTGCGGCAGCGCAGGCAGACCCCGAAGTGGTCAAGGGCCGAATCGTTGACGAACGGAGTGCGGCACCGATCGCAAAAATACTCGGGCGTCATCGCCGGCACGCCGGCAATGCATTCCAGGCAATACCGGTGGCGGCCCGGATGGCGCAGGACGGTGTTGCAGGCTAGACATTCCCCAGGGACTACGCAGTTCACTAATGACGCGGCGACGCTGCTGGCCGCGCCTCGAAGAATCGCTGAGATACTATCGGAGTTCGCCCCGGTAGGGAAGATCCACCTCCAAAACAAAAGTGTACCTCATCGTTTGCGGGCCACGTGCGACGGTACAATAAAAATCCGATGATTTCCCGCCGCACCTTTCTGGCGACTTCCGCGGCCGCGTTCGCGCAGCCGAAACCACTCAACGTCATTCTGATGTACGCCGACGATCTGGGCTGGGGCGACTTGGGCTGCTATGGCTCGCCGCTTTCCACACCTCATTTGGACCGCGCGGCGGCGGAAGGGATGCGCTTCACGCACTGCATCTCGGCGAACCCGGTGTGTTCGCCCTCCAGGGCGGCGTTATTGACAGGCCGGTACCCGACGCGCGTTGGCGTGCCGCGTGTGTTGTTCCCCGCCGATCGCAGCGGACTGGCCGAAGGCGAGCAGACGCTCGCGCAGATTCTGAAGGCAAAGGGCTATAAGACGCAGTGCGTGGGCAAGTGGCACCTGGGCCACACGCCGCCCAATCTTCCGGCGTACAAGGGATTCGATCACTACTTTGGAATCCCGTATTCAAACGACATGAACCCGCGGTGGCTGATGGACGATGAAAAGGTGGTGGAGGAGCAGGCCACGCTGGAGACGTTGACGCCGCGCTACACCGAGCGTGCGATTCGTTTCATCGATGCCAACGCGGCGTCGCCGTTTTTCCTCTACTTCCCGCACACCTACCCGCACATTCCGCTCGCCGCCAGCCCGGCGTTTCGCGGCAAGAGCCCATACGGAATCTACGGCGATGTCGTCTCCGAACTGGATAACTCGGTCGGCGAGATCATGAAGACGCTCAAGAAACATGGTCTGGAGAAGAACACGTTGTTCCTTTTCTCCTCGGACAATGGACCGTGGTATCAGGGCAGCGCAGGCCGGCTGCGCGGACGGAAAGGGATGACCTGGGAAGGCGGCGTTCGCGTCCCGTTGATCGCATGGCAACCCGGCCGCGTGGCCAAGGGCAAGGTGTGCCAGTCGCTGGTCTCGACAATGGATATCGTGCCGACGGTGTGCGCGATGACGGGTGCGGCGAAGCCAGCCAAGGCCACCGACGGAATCGACATCACGGCGCTGCTGAATGGCTCGAAGCCGGCGCTGGAACGGGATGTGCTGCTGTACTTCGACGGCGAAAACGTCCAGTGCGCGCGCTGGGGCCAATGGAAGCTGCACTTCAGCCGTTACAACAACGTGACCTACAGTCCGGCGCCCGCCGGCGGGCGCAAGAACATCTACCTGAAGAACCCGGAACTCTACAACGTCGTGACGGATCCGGACGAGTCGTTCGACGTCGCGGCCGGGAACCCGCAGGTTGTGCAAAAAATCATCGCTCGCGTGGAGGAGATCCTGCAGACGGACTTCCCGGCCGCGATTTCACAAAACTACCAATCGCAAAAGAACGGAGAGCGGAGCCCCAGTCCGGCCGGCGCCGTGTCTCGTTAGGAATCCCCATGAAACTCATCACACTCCTCGCCACCGCCTTCGCCCTCGCGGCCGCCGAGAAAGGATTTACGGATCTGTTCGACGGCAAGTCGTTGAACGGCTGGCAACTGGTGCGCGGGCGCGGCCCCGGCTATATCGTTAAGGACGGCACGATCGTTTGCCCGCTGGAGGGCGGCGGCAATCTCTTCACCGCCAAGGAGTACGCGGACTTCGTGCTGCGATTCGATTTCAGGATGGAGCCCGGCGGCAACAACGGCATCGGCATCCGTGCGCCGCTCGAAGGCGACGCCGCCTACGTGGGGATGGAGATCCAGATTCTCGACCACGACCACGCGAAGTATAAGGGCAAGCTGAAGCCCACGCAGCACCACGGCAGCGTCTACGACGTGATTCCGGCAACCGCGGACGCGTTGAAGCCTGCCGGCGAATGGAACAGCGAAGAGATCCGGATCAAGGGCGGAAAGATCACGGTGACGTTGAACGGCAGGGTGATCACCAAGGGCGATCTGTCAAAGGTCACCGATCCGGAGATATTGAAGAAGCACCCGGGCGTGCGGCGCGCGAAGGGCCACATCGGATTCCTGGGTCATGGTTCGCTGGTCGAGTTCCGCAACATCCGGATTAGAGAACTCTAGCCGGAATTTCGAACGTGTGAAAGGGCTCGAGGGTGTCGATCCCGGCCTCGGGCAGGCCCAGCTTCCAGCGGTACATGCGGCATGAGATCTTCTCCTGCGTGAAGTCGACGAGCGTGAACCCGTTGTGTTCGTCCGGCGGCAGAGTGGCGTTGACTTCCAGCCCGGTAGCCACCAGCGGCGGTGTGCCGCGCGCGGCCGACGGCCAGCCCATTGGACCGGTGGAGATGGGACCGGTGAGGATGGAGTGCACCGGGTTGCGCCGCAGATCCCGGCCGCCGTTGCGCTCGATGGTCCCGTGGGCCAGGGCGTGGAGGTCGCCCGACATGAAGACCGGCGCGCGCTTCATGGCCGACGCGGCATCCAAAAGCCTGTCGTGCTGGAGCCGCCAACCCTCCTGCCAGTAGTATTTGTTCCGGGCGGTGCCGAGCCGGCCCTTATCGTCCAGCACGTCCGGATACCATTCACCCCATTTTCCGGCACTCCAGGCGATGGGCATCGACGGCACGTTGACGACGTGGCGTGCCGGCGAATCGGCCATTCGGCGGGTCAACCAGGCCTCGACGTTATCCGGAACCAGATCGGCGTGGCGGCCGCGCAAGGACTGGAAGCGGCGGCAATCGTACAGCAGAAGCTCCACCAAGTTGCCGGCGCGCAGAGTGCCGTAGCACTCGCTGAGGCCGGAAGGGCGGTCGGCCGCGCTGGCGCCGGGCAGGCCGGCCGGCCGGTCGGCGTTCGGCAGGTGTTCCGGAAAGTAGAGATGCTGCGTGGCGCGGGCGAGGCGCATCATGAAGTCGTCGGGCGGGAACGAAACGCCGGCGATGGATTGCGCGTCGCGAGGCACGGGAATCGCCTCGTCGTTCTCGAAGTAGTCGTGATCGTCCTGAATGAAGTGGGTGGGCACGGAGCGGAACAGCGTGCCGTAGAGTTCGGCGATCTGGCGGTCGACGGCGATGCGCAGCAGGCGTTCGTTGGGCGTGCCGATCACAGGGATGTCGCGATTGAATTCAGCGCCTAGCAGTTTGCGGGCCCAGGGCTGCTGGCCCATGGCGGCCCGGCCGCTGGCGCGGCCGAAACGGAGATCCCAGTAGACATGGTCGCCGATGGCGACCATGGAGTCGGGCTTCTCGCGCAGCGCGCGGGCGAACAGGCGCCGCCGCTGCTCCACGCTGACCCAGTAGTTTGGCGCGCCGGTGACCGGATGCGGCATGGCGTCGTGCCCGCCGGCGCAGGTATAGATGAGCAGGCGGAAACGATCGACGGTGGCGTCGGGCGGCGCGAAGGTACGCAGTGGCCAGGGATCGGTCCCTTCCAAACGGAGCGTGTATTCGGTGGCCGGCTTCAGACCCGGCACATCGAAGAGCCAAAAGAGTCCTTCGCTATCGGTGCGGACGCCGGAGACGCGGCGGTTGGCCACACGCAATTCCGGCGCTTTCCGCAGCGGTTGCTGGTAAGAAACTTTAATGAGGAAACGCTCATGTGTGGCCGCGGGCAGCAGGTGCCGGACAGCGGGAGCGCCGGGGGCGGCGCTGGCAAGGAGAAGTCCACGGCGAGTCATGAAGGGAATATTATCTAACGATGAGGCTTCTCGCTGCGATTTTATTCTGCACGCTGTGCTGCGCCGCCCAGACCATTACCGGAAACATTGTCGGAACGGTGCGGGATCCATCCGCGCTGCCGGTGCCCGGAGCGACGGTAACGCTGAAGCAGCCTTCCACCGGCGCGACGCGCGAGTTGAAGTCCGACGCTCGCGGCGATTTCCGCTTCACGAACCTCAATCCCGGCGCGTACTCGCTGACGGTGAAGGCCGATGGATTCAAGGCCGCCGAACGGACGGAGTTGATCCTGCCAGCGTCGGAAACGCTGTCGGCCGGCGATATCGCGTTGACGGTCGGCAACGTGACCGAGACCGTGAGCGTGGTGGCGCAGGGCGCGACGGTACAGACGGCATCGAGCGAGCGCAGCGGCGTGATCACGGCCAGCCAGGTGGAGAATATTCAGATTCGCGGCAGAAACGTAATGAGCCTGTTGACGCTGCTGCCGGGCGTTGTGAGTCCGAACGAGCCGGACCTGATCGCGCGCAATTGGGCGGGCAACGTGAACGGCAATCGGACGGATTCGAACAGCCTGGCCGTGGATGGCATGGGGCTGAACCAGATTGGCGCGGGGCGCAATTTGCTGATGAGCGTCAGCCAGGATTCGGTGGCCGAGGTGAAGATTCTGCTCAGCAATTTTCAGGCTGAGTACGGCCGATACTCGGGCGCGAACGTGCAGGTTGTGACGAAGTCGGGAACGAAGGATTTTCATGGACTGGGCTCGTACTTCAAGCGCCACGAACAGTTCAACGCCAACAGCTTTTTCAACAACCGGCTGGGCGTGCGGCGGCAACGCTATCGCTACAACACATGGAACTACAACGTGGGCGGTCCGGTGACGATTCCGGGCGCGTTCAACCGCAACCGGGACAAGTTGTTCTTCTTCTGGTCGCAGGAGTTCTGGCCGATCGAGGCGACGAACTCCGGCCGCGTGGTGACGATGCCCTCTGAGTTGGAACGGCGCGGCGACTACTCGCTGTCGCGCGATCAGAACGGGGCGCGCATCACGGTGGCGGATCCGGCATCGCGAGTGCCCTTCCCCGGCAACATGGTCCCGGCGTCGCGGCTGGACCCGAACGGCCGGGCGCTGTTGAATATCTTCCCGCTGCCCAACTTCTTCGACGAACGTATTTCGGCCGGGCGCTATAACTACGTGTTCAACTCGCAGAGCAGCCAGCCACAGCGGCTGGGCACGCTGAAGATCGATTTCAATCTGCACCCCAAGCATCAGGTCTTCGCCAGCTATCTGTTTCAGACCGATACCAACACCGGCTTCCAGGCGCCGGCCGGCGGCGGCGCCAATTGGAACCAGACGCGGATGACCTACAAGACCGATCCGAAGCAGGTCGTTTTCCGGTACCAGGCGGTGTTCTCGCCCACGCTTGTGAACGAGTTGACGGCGGGCACCAACGGCCGGGGCGAGTGGCACACGATTGAAGACGAGGAGTTGGCCCGCATTCAGCGTACGAAGAACGGATTCACGCTGGGCCAATTGCGGCCGGCGAACAACCCGTTCGACGTGATGCCGAACCTGACGTTCGGAGGAATTCCGGGCGCCGTGAATCTGGTGTTCGACGCGCGGTTCCCGTTGACCGGATCCCGCATGCTGGTGCTGCTGTCGGACAATCTGACCAAGACGCAGGGAGCGCACATTTTGAAGTTCGGATTTTCGGCCGAGCGCGAGTTCGCTACCGATGGCGGCGCGGGAAGCTTCAACGGCAATTTCGACTTCTCGCGCAATGTGAACAACCCGCTCGATTCCGGCCACCCGTTCGCCAATGCGCACCTTGGCGTGTTCAACACCTATCAGGAGCCGGTGACGAAGCCCTACCAGACTCGTTGGAACACGATCTTCGAATGGTTCGCGCAGGACAACTGGAAGGTGAATCGCCGGCTGACGCTGGACTTCGGCGCGCGGTTCTATTGGATTGGCGCGCGCGTGCAGCGCGGCGACGAGATTTCCGGATTCGATCCGTCGCGCTACGACCGGTCCAAGGCCGTGGCGTTGATTCAGCCGGCGACGATCGGCGGACGGCGCGTGGGCGTCCATCCGCGCACGGGCGAACAGTTCCCGGTGGCGGCCATCGGCGCGTTCGCGCCGGGCGTAGGAGATCCGGCCAACGGCATGGTGGTGCCGGCGTTCGACAAGACGATCCCGCGCGGCCTCTACATTAATCC
>VFZO01000204.1 GCA_016871155.1 Acidobacteriota bacterium
CACGCGCATTCCCAACTGATCGCGATAGAAACCGAGCGCCGTTTCGATCGACGACGTGGCGACGCCGATGTGGTCGATCTGAAACGATGCGCTTGCATGCTGCGGCCCGCGCCGAATCCCGCGCAGCGCCGCCAGCAACTCCGCCGCGCCGGTACCATCCTTCGCCACCATTCGAACCACCGGAAGGCCCGTGGCGTCGTGCAGGTCCCGCGCCGCGCCATCGGCGCCGGCCAGGTCGCACTTGTTCAAGACCACCAGATCCGCTGCTTCCAGCAGCCCGGCCTTCTCGGCCTGAACGGAGTCGCCGCCGGCCGGTGTGGTAACCAGTGCCGTTACGTCCGCCACCTGCGTGACCGCGATATCTTCCTGCCCCGCTCCCACGGTCTCAATCAACACCGTTTCGAAGCCGTGGGTCGCGAGCAGCGAAAGCACCTCCCGCATGCGGGGCGCCAATCCCCCGCCCGCGCCCCGGCTAGCCAGGGAGCGAATAAACACACCGCTGTCTGCGTTGTTCATGCGGACGCGGTCGCCAAGCAATGCACCGCCCGTAAACGGCGAAGTGGGGTCGACCGCCAGGACCGCAACCTTGCGTTCCTCCGAGCGCAGTTCGCCGAGCAGCGTGTCGAGGACGGTGGACTTCCCCGCCCCCGGAGGTCCCGTTATGCCGATAACAAGCGCGGGCCGCAGAAGCTCGTGAACGCGCAGCGTACCGTCTTCCACGGCGGAGATGGCGCGGGCCAGCTCGCGGCTCATGGGTTCTTGAGCAACTGCCGGGCGATGACCAGTTTTTGAATTTCGCTAGTGCCTTCGCCGATGGTCATCAACTTCACATCACGATAGAACTTTTCCACCGGATAGTCCTTTATGAAGCCGTAGCCACCGTGAATCTGCAACGCCTCATTGCAAACGCGCACAGCCATCTCCGACGCGCTCAGTTTCGCCATGGCCGACTCCTGGTTCACCGTCCGGCCCTGGTCCTTCAGCCAAGCCGCGCGCAATACCAGGAGCCGCGCGGCGTCCAGATCCGTGGCCATCTCGGCCAGCTTGAACTGAATCGCCTGAAATTCGCTAATGAACCGGCCGAACTGCTTGCGCTGTTTACTGTATCGCAGCGCGGCGTCGAAGGCGCCCTGCGCGATGCCGATCGACAGCGCCGCGATGGAGATGCGTCCGCCGTCCAACACACGCAGCGCGTCGATGAAGCCTTCACCCGCCTGACCCAGCAAAGCGGTTTCGGGAACACGGCACTCCGCGAAGATTACCTCGCCCGTGTCGGAAGCGCGCATCCCCAGCTTGTCTTCCTTCTTGCCTGGACGAAAGCCGGGTGTTCCCGCTTCCACCAGAAAGGCCGAAATTCCGTGATGGGAGCGGCTCCGGTCCGTCACCGCCATGGCCACGCACACCTGCGCGTAATGGGCGTTGGTGGTAAACGTCTTTGCGCCGTTGATGGTCCAGTGGCCGTCGGCCAATACGGCCGCCGTACGAGTGCCGCCCGCGTCGGAGCCCGCTTCCGGCTCCGTCAGCGACCAGCACCCAATCCACTCGCCCGACGCGAGCTTGGGCAGGAATTTCCGCTTCTGCTCCTCGCTGCCCGCAATGTAGATGTGATTGCTGCACAGCGACGTATGCGCCGCCACGATCAAAGCGACCGACGGGTCGACGCGAGCGAGTTCCTCAATGAGCAGCGCGTACTCGACGTAGCCGTAACCGGCGCCGCCGTACTCCTCCGGAAAGATGGAACCCATCAACCCAAGCTTGCCGCATTTCGCAATCGCCTGCGTGGGGAACGTCGAATGTTCGTCCCACTCCCGAACGTGCGGGGAGATCTCCGATTCGGCGAACTCGCGCACCGAACGCCGCAGTTGACGTTGTTCATCGGAGAAGGAGAAGTCCATGGCCCAGCTACACGATCTCTTCCTTGGCGGCGTCCCAACGCATCGCACGGCCCTGTCTGTAACTCTCCACCGCCATGCGGCAGGCGATCGACACCCGGAACCCGGTCTCGAATGGACAGTTCGGCTCCTTGGAGGCGCGAATGCTCTCGAAGAAATTCAGCATGTGGGCGTTCGGATTCGATTTCGTAAGCCCGGTGCGTTCGTTGCCCTGCGGGTTATTCACCTTCTGCGGCCAGTAGCGCACCTGATTCGAGCGTGTGAGCGAACCGCCGGTACCCAGCACATCCTCGGCGAAACCGCGCCGGTCATTGCCGAAGCCGGACACCCAGGAGAACAAAATGTCTTCCGGGTGTTCCATGGTAACGGTCATCGTGTCGGGCACCTCGCGGCCGTCTTTCCAAATGTACAGGCCGCCCGCCATGTTCACCTGTTTCGGAATCTGAAGGTCTAGCGCCCTGTACCAGATGCTCAGGGTGTGGCACATGTTCTCATACACGTTGCCGCCCGAGTAGTCCCAATAGAACCGCCAGTTGATGTAACGGTTCGGGTCGAACTCGCGCTTGGGAGCGTCGCCGAGGAACTTATTCCAAAGGATGTTCTCGGACGTCATGTCGGGATACACCGGGCGCGACCACTGCGGCTTGCCATGTGGCGTGTTGCGCCAATGGTCGGCGACAATCGCGGTGACTTTGCCCAGCACACCGTCGCGGATCCAGGCGCGGGCGTCCTCCACCATTCCAGTGGAGACGTGCTGATGGCCGATGGCGACGGTCAACTTGCGATTCTTGTCGTAGGCGGCGCGCATCGCTTTAGCGTGCTCGACGCCGAACGCCATCGTCTTTTCCTGATAAATGTGCTTGCCCGCCTCCACGGAAGCGACGAAGTGTTCCTTGTGCAGGTGCTGGGGCGTGGCGATCAAAACCGCGTCGATCGACTTGTCATCGAGCATGTAGCGGTAATCCATGTAGGTCTTCGCCGTGGGAACCAGCTTTTTACCCGCATCCAGCCGCGCTGTGTACACGTCGCAGAACGCGCCAAACTCGACGTTGGGACATTGAATCGCCTGATGAACCAATTCCATCCCGCGCGCGCCGGGGCCGATAATCCCCACGCGAATCTTGTCGTTGGCCCCAATCACCTGGCCAGGAGTTTGCGAGGCGGCCGCCAAACCGGTGGCGACGTTGCCCAAGAAGTTCCGTCGAGAGTGCATGCTACTTGTACCGTTATACCTCTAAAGCCACGCGCAGGGCTTGGCGGCGCCTGGGGAGGCCGTCGTCGAGTACGCGAATCAGTTCTGATTCGTTCCCGCTTTCACTGCGCTCCGGTGGTCCTCCACCAGTTTCTGGAGCTCCCCAACGCGTTCGGGATGCCGGGCGGCCAGATTAAACCTCTCACTGGGATCGTGCTCCAGGTTGTAGAGCAGCGGGGGCCGCTCAATCACCGAGACACCGTCAACGCCAAAAGTGTGGCTCACGGCCAGATGCAGCTTCCAAGCGCCCTGGCGCACGCCGCGAATCTCGTCGGCCTGGTAGTAAAAGTGAAGCGGTTCCCGGCCCGGCTGGTTGCGAAAGAGCACGCCGCTCAAGTCAGCCCCGTCGTATTCGCGATCCTTGGGCAGCGCGCCGCCGGCAGCGGCCAGCAATGTCGGAAACACATCGAAGGCCTCGGCGAACGCGTGCGAGACGCGGCCCGCCGGAATGCGCCCCGGCCAACGAGCAAGGAACGGTTCGCGAACGCCACCCTCCCAGGTCGTGCCCTTGAAATCGCGGAACGGTCCGGCCGAACCGCCCGTGGCCTCCCGCTGCGAGCTCTCCATTCGCGCCGGACCGTTGTCGCTCGTAAACAGAACCAGCGTGTTGTTATCTTGGCCTGTTTCCTTCAACACCCGGAAAATCTCGCCGGCCGACCAGTCCAGCTCTTCCACCGCATCGCCGTACAGGCCGCGTTTGCTCTTGCCTTCAAATTCCGCGCTGGCATAGAGCGGAACGTGCGGAAACGTGTGCGGGAAGTAGAGGAAAAAGGGCCGGTTGGCCTTGGCGCTGCCGCGGATGAACTCCACGGCGCGCCCGGTGTAGCGGCGCGTCAACTGCCGCTGGTCCGGATTGCTTTCCAGCACCTGGGTATCCTCCATCAGTGGAATCTCCGGCTGGTTAACGTACCGTTCCCTCGCCGGGCCGTTGTTGTAAGCCACCGGCCACTGCGACAGGCTCATGTCGTTCGAATAGGGGATGCCGAAATAGTGATCGAAGCCTCGCGTGGTGGGCAGATACTTCGGTAGATGCCCCAGGTGCCACTTGCCCACGATCATGGTCGCGTAACCGAGCGGCTTCAGCGCCTGTGCGATTGTGATTTCACTTTCCGGAAGGCCGCCGGCGGACCACGGGAACAGTACACGATTGATGCCGGAGCGAATATGCAAGCGTCCGGTGAGAAGCGAAGCGCGGCTCGGCGAGCACAACGGATTGGCAGAATAATATTGCGTGAACCGCATCCCCTCCGCGGCCATGCGATCGAGATGCGGCGTGCGAATCGTCGGATGCCCATAGCAGGCCAGGTCGCCGTAGCCGAGGTCGTCGGCAAAGATAAGGACAAGGTTCGGCCTGCGCTGAGTTCGTTGGGCGGCGAGCGACGTCGAGAGAAGAAACGTTCGGCGAGTGAGCATCGCCGCCTATTTTATCGGACGCGGTGATAAACGAACGTTGTCTCGGAGCGCTTGCCCCGGTTCGTCATCCACATCGTCACCTCAATGCTGCCAGCATCCCTCCGGCGATAGGTGACGTCGGCTTCTGGCGACTTGAGTTCCAGGAGGCCTGGCTCGTTGCGCGCGACCGTGAACTTCACGCTGGCGTCCTTCTCTTCCCAACCCTTTAAACCCGGATTAAAGTGTTTCAGACGGAAAACGGGCTGCCCATTCCCCAACTCGATGTGTATGTACTCGGTAAAGGCAAGCTTGCCGTCCTTGATGAATCGGAACAGTCCGGTGATCGATCCGCCGGCCGGTGGCGTGAAGAACTCTTCGGCCGAACCGCCCCAAAGCGAATCGGCGCGCCAGTGACCGGCCAGCCAGCCCATGGTGTCCAGAGGCGATTGGGCGAACGCCGCGGCGGAGATAAGAAGCGCGAGGGTCCTGATCATTTCGGTGGCTGCTCCTTCGTGGCATCCTCGGGAAGCGGGTCCGGAGTATCGAACTTAATGGAGGTATCGGTGCCGAACTTCCTGTATAGCCGGAACTCCACCTCATTCTTCACCAGTTCCTTGCCGGAACGCATCCGGACCTCCGCGCGCAGCGGCAGCATGAACTGGCTGCCAGAGATATCGATGAAATCGTAGTCGAGCATCGTCGAGGCGTTCTGAATCGGAAAGCTCGGGGGCAGGTCGGCCTCCAGCGAAATCCGCATGACGACCGAAGAATCTCTGTCGACGAATACGGCACCGCGGTAGCCAGGCGTGACGTGATCGGTGTTTTGATACGAGACTGTCCACTTCGAGTTCGGCTGGGCCACGTAGTAGGAAAAGACGTGCATTCGGCGGCCTCGCAGGGTCGCCCATCGCTGCCACTCAAAACGGGCCTGCGTTTTCGCCTCAAAGAGCTCGCGCATCATGGTGCCGAATTCTCCGGACGAGGTGGCGCCGCCCAAACCGCGAAAATCCGTATCCGCCATTCGCCCGTTGATGGTGATGACCTTGTAGTCCTCCTTCTGTTCGAAGAAAGAGAGGCGCGTCGTGATCGTATCGGAATTCCGCCAGAACTCCAGTCCGGACGGATCGATGTAACGGCGGGTCACCTGCGTGCAGATAAAGTCCGGCAGCTTCCTGCTGTAGCCGAGCGCGTACTCGGTCGCCTCGGCGAGAATTTTCCGTTGGTCGGCCAGCGATGGCGGAGGTATCGGCGGCGGGGCGGGCCGGGAGTTCGAAACCGGAGCAGGCGCGGCAGGAAGTTCCTTTGTCGACGCGATCCACTCGCGAAGAATTTCGATCGAACGCGCACCAACTCCCATGGCGACGAACTCTTCAAACTCGCGCGGAGTCAGCCGTTGCGTGAGTTTGGCCTTTTTCAGGTACTCCGCAACCTGTTTATCCGGCTGATGCAGGTCGACGGAGGATTTCAGAAAACTCCGCAGTTGATCCAGCGTCAGGCGCGACTGGCCGTCCGCCGTTGCGGCCAAAGCCAGTAGGAGTGTCAGCCGGAACCACATCACCATTCATTCTACGGACGTTTCTTTTTGCCGGTTTGTTGCACCGGTTTCATCGCCGACAGCACTTTTTCAATCGAGGCCTGGGCCAGGGGGGCCATCACGCGGTACCCATCGGCGTTCGGATGGAGGCCGTCGTTCGCCAGTTCGGCCTTGAGCTGACCGGAAGAATCCACCATCGCGTCGTAGTAGTTCAGATACGTAAACCCGCGCTTTGTGCACAACGAGGAGATGAATTTGTTCAGCTCTCGAATCGTCTCCAGCGGCCGGGTCTTGGTCATTTCGAAGCGAGGATTCGTGTCTTTGTGGTGATCCGACGTAGGCAGAATCGAGGCGAGGATGACGCGAATTCCGTATTTCTCGGCGAGGTCGGCGATCATGGTCAGGTTGTTCTGAATGGTTTCGTTGGCTGCGCCCCGGGCGATGTCGTTCGTGCCGGCCAGGATCAGCATGGCTGCAGGCTTGTTCTGAATGACGTCGGCCATCATGCGGCCTAGCATCTCGCCGGTGATTTGGCCGGAGATTCCTCGATTCACAAAATCCTTGCCAGGAAAATACTCATTCAGGCGCCAGCCGTCGGTGATGGAATCGCCATAAAACAGGACCCGCTCCCTTGTTGGCGCGGCCAACGTTTTGTTGGCTTCCGAGTAGCGGCGCAGGTTGTCGCGATCCGCGCCGCGAAGCTGGATCTCGGTTTGTTCCAGTTGCGCCCGGAAGTGCACCTCCAACCGGTCCAGCGCCTCCCGCAACTCCGTGAACTGCTGTTTACCTGCGGCCGAGAACGGATACGCCTTGGGCAGGCCGTCGGCGAGCGCCAGGTAGGCGCGCGTGTCTAACAGCAATGCGTAGGTGGTGGAGATCGATGGCCGGCCTGCCCGCCGGACATTGGCATCATCCTGTTTCAGGTTTTCCAGCATGGGCGCCGCCGCGCGGGCCAAGCCCGGCGCAGTCACCGAGGTCGATTGCGCCAATTGATTGACGCGTTCGGAGAGTGTTAGAAACTCGGGAGCTGGAAGCAGCGCGGATTGCGCGAATGCACACACAGCGGCACAGAGCAACGAAACAAGGCGAATCATAAGGGTGGCTCCACTTTATCCAACTCGAACGTCACATTTCCAATGTGGATGCGCATGCGGACTTGTATCTGCACTGGCAGCCGCCGCGCGTCGTCGGAAATCCAGATGAGGAGCCGGGCGCTCCGTTGAAACAAGACGCCGTTAAACAGAAACGCTTCATAGCGAATCGTGTTGAACGTCCCGGCCTTGGTAGCGATCTTTTCTTTCTCCTGGGCCTCAACGCGAGCCTGTGCAAACTTCTTCCCGTCGCTGATGGGAATCGTGGTGGACTGCCCTACTGCAAGCGCCGTAAGTGATCGCAATTTCGCCAGCGACCCGAGGATATCGTGAACGCAGGGCGGGACGTCGAGCGTTCTTTCCAGAATCACTTCCCCGTTCTTTTTCAGATCCTTTTCGACGTAGTTCGACGTTCCACCGGTCCAGCGAACCAGAGTCTCGCGGCGGCGGCTGCCCTCTTCGGCTCGCAGGTGAGTTTGCTGGGCGCATAGGCTGGCGCCGCTCTGCGTATCGAAAGTGTCGTTGACGCGGAAGAGTCTGGACACAAGTCCGGTGGACTGCAGGGTCAGGTTCCCATTGTACCCGCCACGGCCGGCTTCCCATTGCAGCGTTGTCCGGCCGGCCGTAATCAGGCGCCATTCCACTCGATAGGAAAACGTCTCCTTCGGCTGCGCCGTGACACTCGTTGCCGCTAACAGTGCGTACAGAAAAAAACGCATGAACGATTGAGTTTGGCAGACGGCGGGGGGCCGAGGCAAGGCTTGCGGCCGGCACAATTAGCCGCGCAGAAAATCCTCGAGCCATTCCTCCAGCTCGGCCCGAGTCCGGCCCGCCGCCTCCAGCTTGCGGTCCAGGCTTACGGTCATGCGCATCGCCGCACGGAAGCCGTCCATTCCACCATCGCGCAATACCCAGTACGAGCCGGCATCGCCCGAATCGACGCCCAGTTCTCTGGCGAAGGCCGCCCCTGAAGTTCCGGCCAGAAAGGCTTCATAACCACGCGGGAACACGCTATTCAACGCCATAAGATAGGGCAACGAGATCACAGGGAATTGCGTGGTGGGCCCTCCCGGATTCGAACCGGGGACCAATGGATTATGAGTCCACTGCACTAACCGCTGTGCTAAGGGCCCGCCTTCCTTATTGTAGGGCAAACTATACGCAGGCCAGCCAGCGCTCCAGCGCCTTTGAAAGCTCATTCCGGCCTATTGGCTTGCTCACATAGTCATCCATCCCGGCATCCAGACACATCGCTCGATCGGCCGGCGCGGCCGAGGCGGTAACGGCGATGATGGGTGTACGATTTCGGGGGCTCTCCATGGCGCGGATACGCCGAGTGGCTTCAAATCCGTCCATCCTTGGCATGTGGCAATCCATCAGAATCAGGTCGAAAGCCTCGGACTCGACAATCCGCACCGCCTCCATGCCATCCTCTGCGAGCGTAACCCTGCATCCCCATTTTTCCAACAGGCGGGTGGCCACTTTTTGGTTCACGGGGTTGTCTTCGACCAACAGGACACGGGCGGCCTCGAAGTCCGTCTCCATGTCCCGGCGCGGTTGGCGTGGCTTAGCCGGCTGGAAACCAGGCGCCAAAACGCGGATCAGCGCCGCGCGTACGTCGCGGATGCGGACCGGCCTTCGAATGCTTTCGGCGGCCACTGGCGCCAGCGCCGGCGCCATGACGACCACAGGCGCCTCCGTGGCGACCGTTGACAGGAGATCCGGGCACGCAAGCGCCGCCGAATAGGGTTCCTCTACGCAAGGTACAGCGCCTAACCGCTCGAGTTGTTCCCAAACGACGCGGCGCGCGGTAGCGTTACTCTCGGCGACCAACACCCGAACGCCGCGCAGCGACGCGTCGTCGAAAACGGCGGGCCCTTTCGTGCCCAGGGCCGGGATCTGGAAGCCGAACGTGGACCCTTGACCCTCAACGCTCTTGACGTGGAGGCGGCCGCCCATTTTCTCCACGAGCAAACGCGAGATCGCGAGGCCGAGGCCGGTGCCGCCGAACTTTCGTGTGGTCGAGGAGTCCGCCTGCGTGAATGGATCGAAAATTCGCAGCTGGGCGGGCCCGGCAATGCCGATGCCGGTGTCGGAAACCGAAAATAATAACTGGCCATCCGTCAAGCGCGCCGAGACAATCACCTCACCGCCCGGCGTGAACTTGATGGCGTTGCCAATCAGGTTCAAGAGGACCTGCCGTAGCCGCGCCGGATCGCCGGTCATTGCCGAAGGGACGGAACGATCCAGATCGCAGTGAATTTCCAGTCCCTTTTCGTGGGCGGCGGAGGCCATTACACGAACGGCGTTTTCCACAAGCTCCACGGGCTCGAACACGAGCGACTCGATTTCCAGACGCCCCGCCTCGATCTTCGAAAAATCGAGAATCTCGTTCAGCAGGCCGAGCAGCGCCGAAGCCGACGCCTTCGCCGTCTCTGCAAGTTCATGTTGCTCCGGAGTCAAGGGCGTGTCGAGCAGTGCATCGGTCATACCGATGACGCCGTTCATCGGCGTCCGGAGTTCGTGACTGATTGTCGCGAGAAACTCGCTCTTTGTGCGGCTGGCATCCTCGGCGCGACGGGTCGCTTCCCACAACTCCGCGGTCCGTTCGCGGACCTTCGCATCCAGGCCGGCGGTCGCGGCCTGTAGTTCGACGTAGGAGGTCTTCAAGCGCAAGGTGAGACTCTCGAACTCCCGATGCAGCGCGGCGAATTCGGCTGTCTCACTCTCCGTCACCGGCGCGTCGCGGGAGCTGGATGAATCGTCCCGCAGCATTCGCTCGACCAAGCGGCCCAGCGAGCCGGTGATGCGCCCGGCGATCAGGTGGGCCAGTGCCCACGCACAAACTGTCGCCAAGACAAGCAATCCCGTCGAGGTCAGATAGTAGCTCATGACGCCGCGGTTCACGCTCTCGGACGGGCGCCAGACGGTCACACTCCAGGGCGCCAAGGCTACTGGGACGCGGGCGGCCAAATTTGAACCGCCGCTTTCAAAGAAGAAGACGTCCTGTCCGGCTTTCGCGGCACGGCTCATCGGCGAGCCACTCATTGAGTCCAAGTGGCTCAAACGGGTCCCGGCGCTGGCGTATACGACCCGCTCCTGTCCATCAAGGAGAACCAACCCGGCCGAATCGACCGATTCGATCGCCTTCGCGGTCTCGGCGAGAGTGTCGAGGTTGAGCAAGCCGGAGACGACACCTATCGTCCGGCCGTTGGCGTCGCGCAGCCGCGAACTGACCCCGGCTATCGGGTCGCTTCCGATTGTGCGGCCACGGATTGGATCCGTCACTTGAATATCCGGACTCTCGATGGCGCGGCGAAAGTAGTTGCGATCCGATACGTTGGGACGCCGGCTTAGGTAGTCGGACCCGTCCAGCAACGTCCGAATGGTGCTTGCGACGACCCAACCTTTGGAATCGGCTATCGATAGATTCCTGAAGTTCGGATAGACGGAGTGGGCCCGATCCAGATGGGCATTCATCTCCGATCCAATCGGACGGCCGGAACGCTCCAACGTGCCGGCTACCATCCGGATGGCGCTCGCATGTTTGTCCAGATACGCTCCAGTAGCCTCGGCCGCCGCGCGGGCGGTCGCCATGAGTTGATCAGAGGCGGCGCCCATCTCTCGCAGCTCAAATGCGCGGCCTTCCCGGATGTTCAGAATCAGAAACGGGAGGACGGCGACCGCCACCATCGTTTCAACCAGATGGGAGCGCAGCGGCTGGCGGTCCACGCTGGCGGGGTCTGGCCCGCGCAGCCATCGCCGCACAGGCGCCACCTGCAGCAGCAGGGTCGCCATCAGCAAGTTCATCATGGCGTTGATGATTTCTTTCAGCGAATAGAGGGCAATGAAGTTCCAGGAACTGCCGTCCATAAAACGAGCGTAGGGGGCAATAAAGAGCAGCGAGGCTGCGGGCCAGTACGACAGCACGGCCGGCAGAGGCGACCAACCGCGGCGTACCAGATAGTGGACGGTCCAACTCTCCAGGCAGTACACCGCCCAGAACACCGGTTCGCCGAACTGGCGCGTCGTGAATGCGTAGGCGATCGCCGCCGCCACGACGCCGGTCCACCGGCCTTCGGCCAGGACGAGCAGCATGGAGCAGATGCCGCCAAACAGAAACCAAGCCCCCGACAACGCCATGTAGGGCCACTGGTTAATCAGCAAACCAAGGGCCCCCAACCCTACGGCAATCAAGACACGCCGGGAACTCATACGTTGTCGCGCAACTCCGCTTGGGACCTCCTGCTACAGAACCGGCGAGCGATCAGGCGAAGCGCTCCTCGCATTCGTCTGGGCGTAACGAACGCGGCGACTATTCTCCGATCGTACCACCTCTACTTACTCGGAGCCGGATTCTTCACGGGGTGGCGGCGCCTTGCCTGCGCCAGGCACTCCGGACTTGAGCAGAGTCACAAAGAGGACGATCATCGAAAGAAACGTGGCCACCGCGCCGATGACCAAATAGTCCAGCCGTGTGTGAGGCCCAGGGATCACGTTTAGCAACACGAGGATGCTAACGGCAAAGATCACCGAGATCGCGCCGCCAAGCATTAGGTTCCGGTTCACAGAAGGTTGC
>VFZO01000205.1 GCA_016871155.1 Acidobacteriota bacterium
GTATGCGTGTCAACCCGGAGCGCATGTTGCGCAACCTGAACTTGACGCAGGGGCTCATCTTCTCCGGTCAGTTGCTGCTCGATCTCGCTTCGGCGGGAATGCTCCGGGAGGCCGCCTACAAGCTTGTGCAGACCCACGCCATGAAGTCCTGGGAAGAGGAACGTAACTTCCGCGCAGCCATTGAGGCCGACGCCGAAATCCGGTCGCACCTCAGCCTCGATCAAATCGAGAAATCCTTCTCGCTTGACCGCCAGCTTGCCAATGTAGACAAGATCTTCGCCAGAGTTTTTGAAGGATGATCGTCAATCCCTCTATCGAACAGTACATCTCGGATCTTCTGCCGGCGCGGGATCCGGTCCTTGCCGAAATGGAGGCTTACGCCTTTGCCAACCGGGTGCCGATCGTCGGTCCCGGCTGCGCCACAATCCTCGCCCAGTTGGTCATCCTCACCAGGGCCCGGCGGATCTTCGAATTGGGTTCCGCCATCGGCTATTCCACCCTTTGGATGGCCCGCGCCGCCGGAGAAGGCGCCGAAATCCACTATTCGGACGGCGACCCCGGCAACGCCGCCCGCGCCCAGGAGTATTTCCTGCGCGCAGGCGTTGCCCGGCGCATCCGGATCCACACCGGGGACGCCTTGGCTGCGCTGGCCGGGACTCCGGGCGAGTTTGACCTCATCTTCAACGATGTAGACAAGGAGGGGTACCCGGCCGTGCTGGACGCGGCTCCCTCCCGCCTTCGATCCGGCGGCGTCCTGGTTACCGATAACACCCTTTGGCACGCCCGCGTGCTAAACCCTCAGGACGAAACCACGGAAGCCGTCGACCAGTTTAATCGCCGTATCTTCGCCAATCGTGACTTTTTCACAAGCCTGATTCCGCTTCGCGACGGGCTGACGGTTGCAATCAAGACGTAGGCCCCTATTACTCTAGGGCTAGCTGCTTACCACTTTCCTACTATTTTCCCTATGGCCAGCCTTAAATTTTTCAGTGGCGATCCTGGCTTCTCATTAGATCACAAATGTTCTTTTTTCATAGGCTTACTGGCAATCCAGCCCCGTGCCCGGACACCGTTTTGACGACGTAAGTAGGACGCTCTTAAATTTGGTACTTGGAATTTTCCCCAGATCCCATAAACTAGGGTTGGAGAACATTCGTGGCCGCCGCCAAATGTACACCGTTTCCAATGACCGCCCAGTTCGCGATGGCGCGTGTACTTGTTGTCGACGATAATCCCACCTCCCGCCTAACCTTGCAAACCGTTCTGCAGGCCAGTGGGTACGCCGTCGACACCGCCGCCTCCGCCGCGGAAGCGATTCGCAAGATGGATGATCGCGAATACGCCCTTGTTTTGAGTGACTTAGAGATGGAGTCTCCGGAGTCCGGTCTGCGCGTAATGGCCCACGCCCGGGCCGTGGATTACCGGCCGGCCAGCGCGATCCTCTCCACTTCTCATCAGTTGCCATTTGACCGGGCCCGCCCGGTCAACTCGCTTCTGATCCAGCCGCAAGACATCCCAGAACTCTTGGGCCGCGTCGCGGACATGATTTCGGCCCGCGCTCAACGCCTCCTGAGCCGCAGTATGCGCGGCAGAAACTAAGCCTTTCCTTCGTCGATCCTCCGAAAAGCGAAACCGCCGGCTGAACAACACCGGCGGTTTCGCTTTATGGAGTGAATTCCACTGGTTAGTGGGGCTTTTTCTTCTCTTCCTTCTTGTGGTCGTCCTTCTTGTGATCGTCGGCGGCAAACGTGTTGACCGCGACAAACGAGGCCAGCATCAGTGCGGTGGCCATAAACGTAGCGAACTTCTTCATTGTTTTGTGAGTCTCCCTTTGTAGGTTGCGGCATCTTGGCCGCATATATTGCTCTTCGGCCTGGAATTCCAAGACTTGATCGAATTTGTACTGTGACTTTTGGCCTGGGGTCCTGGAACGTTGTTGTCACCGGGCGTGTTGGCGGATGCGCATTGCGCTGGCACTGTCGAAAGCGGAATGCGCGATCTCGGCCTGATTGTCCGGTACACCTGCAAGTGGGTCCAATATGGAATCATCGGCCACGCCGTTCTTTGCGTGACGATTGCCGCCCTTCGACAGATCCTAAGCCGCTAGAATAAGAGGGAATGCAACTCTTGCAGGCGGGGCCTCATCAGCTCGTTTTATTGGAGTACGATCTGGAGGCGCTCACCTCGCTCTCGCAGCAGGCCAATTTTCTCGTTGAACTCCAGGACACCCCCCGCGCCGTGATCTTCGATCTGTGGACGCAGGAACGCGAAGCGCCTCTGCTGCTGTTTGACGCTGCCGAACCCGCCAATCTCGGCTGGTTTTCGCGTTGCCAGTTCTACATCGACGGCGCCACCGGCCAGGTTCTGCAAACCCCCATCTCCATCGGCAACAAGCGCGACCGCGGCGGCGCGCTGTCCCTCCACTCCGTCCGTCTTCGCCTGGCCAAGGAGCTCTCGCCCAATTTCCGTCTGCCAGGCAAACAAGCCCTAAGCGAGCAGGTGGTCTACGGCCTGTTGTTCAATTTCCTGCAGGCGCTGCAGCAGGTGGGTGTGGCCGTCTGCGGCGGACCCGTCTTCGTGCCGCTCTCCGGCCGCCGGGAACGCTAATCACGACGTGTGGTCGTGAATGATCTTCCAGCTCTTGGCCGTCTGCTTCAGCACCAGCGTAAAGTTTCCCGTGGCGTTGCCGCCGCCTGCCGCGGAGCGAGTGAGGAAAAACTTGCCCAGGATGAGATGATGCGTTGCGCCCAAGGCCTTGGACTCCACGATTTCGAACCGTAGCGATCCCATCTTTTCCTTGGTCGAATAGGTTCGTTCATAGCGTGCCAGCACGTTCGCGCGGCCGCGCCAAAGCTCCTTGCCCAAGAATGTGATTTCGGCCGAGTCCTCGTAGGTTTCTACGAAAGCCTTCAAATCGCCCCGGTTCCAGGCCGCCGCTTGCTGATCCAGCACAGCCCGGACATCCGCGCCGGCCGCCGCCACCGACAGTGCCAAAATAATTCGTAGCATCGCAGGAGTTTATACTGGCTTATTCGACGGATGCAACAACTGAAACCGACAAATGCGGCCGAACTCGCCGATGCGATGGCCGGAGGCCGCGCCATCCGGCTCCTTGGTAACAACACAAAAAGCCGTTGGGCCGGCCCCGGGACCGATGCCGCTGTGGAGATCCGGACCACGGCTCTGAATCAAGTGCTGGCCTATGAGCCGCGCGACCTCACCGTTTCCGTGGGCGCCGGAATGCCCTGGGCGGAGTTCACCGCGCTGCTTGCGGCCAACCACCAGATGGTGCCGCTCGATCCGCCCTATGCCGCCTCCGCCACCGTCGGCGGCGTCATCGCCGCGAATCACTCCGGCCCGCGCCGCCGCCTCTTCGGAACCGCTCGCGACCTGGTCATCGGCATGCAATATGCCACCGTCGAAGGCAAGCTCATCCAGTCCGGCGGCATGGTCGTTAAGAACGTCGCGGGTCTCGACATGGGCAAGCTCATGATCGGAAGCTGGGGCACGCTGGCCGCCATCGCCTCGGTGAACTTCAAGCTCATTCCGCGCGACAAGTACACTCGCACGTTTATTCAGCGCTATGACACCGTACAGGCCGCCTTCGCCGAACGTTCGCGCATTCTGCATGGCGTTCTGCAACCCGCCGCCGTCGATATCGTCAACCTCGATGGCGGCGCGCAATGGATTCTTGCCATCGGCGTGGGCGGCAGCCAGGCGTTAATCGACCGCTACTCGACAGAGCTCGCTTCGTTCGAACCCCTCGATCTGGCCGCGGAGCGCACGTTCTGGCACAAAATCGAATCGTTCCCCGGGCAGTTCCTCGCCCAACACCCCGGCGGCGCCATACTGCGTGCCGCGTCTACGCTGCGGGATCAGCCGGCCTCGGTAGCCGGTCATCGCGGACCCTCCATCTCCCGCGCGGCCAACGGTGTTACCTATCTCTACTTCGAAGAAGCGCCCAGCGTGCCCCCCGTCGCCGCCCAGTTGATGGAAGCCGGCCCGGACCACCGCTCTGCCGGTCAGATGTGGCCCGCGCCCGGCGACGACTTTGCGGTAATGGAAAACATCAAACGAATGCTGGACCCCAAGCAGCTTCTGAACAAAGGACGGTTTTATGGTCGAATCTAATTCGGAAGCGCCTCTGCTGAAGGACCTGGACAAATGCGTGCACTGCGGCCTGTGTCTGAACTCCTGCCCAACCTACCGGGAACTCGGCGTCGAGATGGACTCTCCGCGCGGCCGCATCTATCAAATGGTGCAAGTCGTCGAGGGGCGTGCGGCCATGACCGAAGACTACCTGGAGCATATGGACCTCTGTCTCGCCTGCCGTGGTTGCGAAAGCGCCTGTCCCAGCGGCGTGCAATACGGCCGGCTGATTGAAGCCGCCCGCGCGCACATCGAACAGAACGTCAAGCGTCCCTGGCACATCGAGGCATTTCGCGATTTCGTCTTCGGCACCCTGCTGCAATCGCGGTTTCTCTTGAGCCTGGCAGGCCGGGGGCTGCATCTGTTTCAGGCTTCCGGCCTGCAATCCTGGGTCCGCCGCAGCGGCCTGCTGAAACGCTTCGGCAACCTGGAGAACATCGAGATGCTCTCGCCCCCCGCCGAGGCCCCGTTCTTCTTCAGCCAACTCGGCAAGGTCTTCCCGGCCGAGGGCGGGAGGAAACACAAGGTCGCGTTTCTCTCCGGCTGCATCGCCAACGTCAGTTTCGCGCGATTGAATGAAGCCACCGTGCGCGTGCTGCAAAAGAACGGCTGCGAAGTCCATATCCCGGCGCAACAAAACTGCTGCGGTGCGCTGCATGTGCACGCCGGCCGCAAGGACGACGCCCGCGAACTGGCGAAGAACAATATCGATGCGACACTCGATGGCGGCTATGACGCCATTCTCACCAACGCGGCCGGCTGCGGTTCCACGCTGAAGGAGTACGACGAACTGCTCGAGCACGACACCGCCTATCGCGACAAGTCCATCGCCTTCAAGGCCAAGATGAAGGACATCAACGAATTCTTGGCCTCCATCGAAATCCGCCCGCCCGCCAAGCCGCTCCAGATGACCGTCACCTACCAGGACTCCTGCCACCTCTGTCACGGCCAGAAGGTCCGCGCTCAGCCGCGCAAGGTTCTGCAGGCCATCCCCGGCGTCACTTTGAAGGAAATGGCTCTAAGCGACCTCTGCTGCGGCAGCGCAGGAATCTACAACGTTGTTCACAACGATATCGCCATGAGCCTGCTCGAGAAAAAGATGAAGTCGGTGAACGCCACCGGTGCCGAGTGTATTGTCACGGCCAATCCCGGTTGCATGATCCAACTGCAGGCCGGCGCCCGGATTCACGGCAAAGGGCAGCCCGTCCTGCACGTGGTCGAAGTTCTCGACAAGGCCTATCGCGGTTAGCGGGCTGCTTCTCTGGTAGGATAGGGCGAAATAAATCCTCGGGAGGATCGGGATGTTTCGTCTGGCGGCTTTCCTATCGTTCGCGGCGGCTTCCGCGCAGGATTTTCGAGCTGGCCTCACCGGCACGGTCACCGATCCGCAGGGCGCCGCCGTGGCCGGCGCCACCGTTCGGGCGCTCAACGGCGCCACGCGCGCCAGCGTGGAGGCAAAGACCAACGACGCGGGCCGCTACGCCATCTCGTTTCTCATTCCTGGCACGTATACCGTGGAGGTCGAAGCTGCCGGTTTCAAGAAGTTCATCCGTGAGAGTGTAGAACTGCAAATCTCCGTCCGCGCCGGTTTGGATATCGCACTGGAAATCGGCGCGCTGTCCGAGCGCGTCACCGTATCCGGACAGATCACGCCGCTCGACACCGAAACGGCCTCTCGCGGCGGCATCGTCGACAAGGAATTGCTCCAGAACGTCCCAAATCCAGGGCGGAACATCTACCAGCTCGCCTTCGCCATGCCCGGCGTCCACAAGCCGTCCACGTCGCAGGGCACCGCCTTCAGTCTCGATGGACTGGCAAACTCGCGCACGGCGATCAATGGCGCGGCCGCAGGCGCCGGCGGTACCGAGTCGAACACGGACGTTCTGGTCGACGGTACCTCCGACACGAAGGGCGACCGCCAGGTCATCATGATTCCGGCGCTGGACTCGGTGCAGGAGTTTCGCGTTCTCACCAACATTTACGACGCGCAGTATGGCCGCACCGGCGGCGGCATCATCACAACCACCACCAAGTCCGGCACCAACGAATTCCACGGCTCGGTCTTCGACAGGTACTACGACGACCGTCTGAACGCGAACTCGTTCTCGAACAATCGTCAAGCGGTGCGGCGTCCGCAAATCACCCAGCACAACTATGGTTTTCAAACCAACGGGCCCGTCTGGATTCCAAAACTCTTCGACGGCCGCAACAGACTGTTCTACATGATCAGCTACGACTCTTCGCCCTCGTCGAGCCTCTACACCTCGCAGTTCACCACGCCTTTGCCGGAGATGAAGACCGGAGACTTTTCAAATCTGCGCGCCGCCAACGGACAGCCCATCCTGATCTACGATCCCGCCACCACGCGCCTCGGCGCCAACAACCAGTACACCCGCCAGCCCTTCGCCGGGAACCGGATTCCCGGCAATCGCATCGACCCGGTCGGCGCGAGACTGGTTGGTTTCTACCCCAACCCCACCCGCGACGGAGACACAGCCGCCCGCGTGAACAACTTTTTCCAGACCTCTCCCAACGACGGCCAACTGTGGCAATGGACCGGACGCATGGACATCCGCGCGGGCGTCAAGAATACCTTCTTCGGCCGCTACGGCGAAACGAACATGACGCGCTGCTGCGATCAACGCTATCCGGCCGGCAACCCCGCAGAGACCTCCACCATTCTGCCGCGGGGCCGCCGCGGCCGCACGCTCACGCTCGATTGGGCACACCTGCTCAACGCCTCCACGACATTCAATCTCCGCGCCGGATTCTCCCGTCTGGAAAACCTCGCCTGGAACCCCGCCACGCTCGCCTTCAATCCGCGCGATCTGGGCCTGCCGGCATCGCTGGTTGGCCAGTTTTCCCGCACCCAATACCCGATCGTGAGTATGGGTCAATACATGTCCCAAGGCTCCGCCCCATTCGTCCAGGCCGACGATACCTACACGCTCGGCGCCTCCGCCGGTAAAGTCTTCGGCAATCACGTCACCCGTTTCGGTGTCGAGTTGCGTGAATTCCGCGCCAACAACCTCAGCTACGGCGCCGCGTCGGGCTCCTTTGCCTTCTCCCGCCTCTGGACGCAAGCCGATCCCAACCGCGCCGACGCCTTCTCCGGCAATGAGATCGCCACGGCGCTGCTCGGCCACCCCACGGGCGGCTCGGTGGAACTGCCCATCACGCCCGCGCACGTGGGCCGCTACTATTCGCTCTATTTTCAGGACGATTGGAAGTTGACCCGCAAGCTGACCCTGAATCTCGGCTTGCGCTGGGACTACGAGACCCCGTGTGGGAGCGCTACAACCGCCAGACCCGGGGCTTCGCCAATGAGGCCGAAAGCCCCATCGCCGCCCAGGTACGCACCCGCCCCGGTATCGAAAACTGCCCGGCCTGCCGCAATCTGCGCGGTGGTCTGCTCTACGCCGGCACGTCCGGCTCGGACCGCTTCGCCTTCGCGCCGGACCGTAACAACTTTCAGCCGCGCATCGGCGTCGCCTATTCGCTCAACTCCCGGACCGTGCTCCGCGGCGGCTTCGGCATCTACTCGCTCGGCCAATGGGCGCTGGGCCCGGCCACCGGCTTCAGCCGCACAACCCCCATCATCACCACCATCGACGGCGTGACCCCTTCGGCGGCCATGAACAACCCGTTCCCGGCCGGCCTGTTGCAACCCGTGGGAGCAAGCCTCGGGCTCGCCACCGATCTCGGCCTCGGCATCGGTTACAACTATACAAATCGCCGTCTCCCGCTCTCCGAGCAGTATTCGCTCGGATTCCAGCATGAGTTCTGGCGAGGTACGGTGGCCGACGTCTCCTACATCGGCAACTTTACAGCCGGTTTACCCGTCGCAGCCGGTTTGAATTTCATTCCAACCGATCAGTTGGGCCAGCCGGCTGCGTTCTATAACCAGCGCGTTACCAACCCGTTGGCCGGCCTGCTGCCCAACAACGCCGCGCTCAATGGCGCCACCGCCGTGCGCAGCGCCCTGATGGTCGCCTATCCCCAGTATTCCGGCGTCACGGCCGCCCACGTGCCCGCGGGCAAAAACCGCTACGACTCGATTCAACTCTCCATCCGGAAACGCTTCGGCGCCGGTCTGAACTTTCAGGCCAACTACACCATCGCCAAGACGCTGGAACAACTGGTGCTCACCAACGCGCAGGACTTCGATCTCGCCAATTTCGAGAAGCCGCGCCTCGAAAAACGCCTGACGATTTTCGACGTGCCGCAAAAGGTCTCCCTGCTCGGCACCTACGAACTGCCTTACAAAGGCGGCAATCGCGTGACGAAAACCACGCTGGGCGGCTGGAAGCTCGGCTGGAACTGGACCTTCCAATCCGGGTTCCCCATCGACTTCCCGAATGCCGCGCCGCTCGAGGCCCGCAGCGCCAAACTACCGGCGCAGGAGCGCTCGCTGGGCCGCTGGTTCGATACATCGCTGTTCCCGCGTCTGGCCGGTCCGGTGCCCTTCACCCTTCGCAACTTCCCCACCCGTTTCCCCGACGTGCGGTTCATGGGCTTCGCCAACTACGACTTTTCCTTGCAGAAGAACTTCAACGTCATCAGGGAGCGGGTGAAGACGCAGATCCGCGCCGATTTCATCAACTCCACCAACAGCCCCTATTTCACCCAAATGGTCGGCAACCCGCCGAATGTGACCAACGCCAATTTCGGCCAGATCAATCCGCAGCAGAACAACTCACCGCGAAACATCTATTTGGAATTCCGCCTGACCTTCTAGCCGGTCAGGACCTCCACTTCGTCACCGGCTTGTGCTGTCTTGAAGGCGTTGGCGTGCGGGCCGGCAACGCCGGCCTTGTGTGAGCCGCCGCGCCTCCGCTAACCACCCGTTCCAACTCCGCCGATGCCCGGCGAAACATCTCCGCTTGCGCATGCAACTTCTCAGCGTACGCTGCCGACTTTTCCGCCACGGCCGCCGTCCGGTTCATTGCCTGCTCCATCTGGTGAATGACCGACCCCATATCGTTCACCCCGCGCGCCTGCTCCTTACTGGTCACTTCCACCTTGCCGATCAGAACGGAGATCTGTTCGGACTCCGCGATCGTCGCTCGCAGCAGAGCCGCCATCGCGTCGACGATTCCTTTTCCGTGGCTGGACGTGTGGATCGATTCTTCGATTAACCCAGCCGTCTCCGCCGCTGCCTGCGCGCAACGTTGGGCCAGGCTGCGTACCTCGTCGGCTACCACTGCGAACCCCATGCCGGTGTCTCCGGCGCGGGCCGCCTCCACGGCGGCGTTCAACGCAAGGATGTTGGTCTGGAACGCGATCTCGTCGATGAGCTTCATGATCTTCGATACCTTCGCGTTCTGCGCGGAAATCGCCTCCATTGCGGCAACCGCCTCGCCAAGCTTTCGATCCGTTTCGATGAACTGTGTTCGCGAGCGCTCCACCAACGCCGCCGCCGCCTTCGAGGATTGTTCGTTCGCCGCCGCCCGTTCCCGGATCAGGTTCCCGGTCGCTCCGGCATCCACCAGCGCCGATGCCTGTTCGAATGCGTCGCCCGCCAGCGTCTGGCTTGACGAGGATACCTGCGACGCGGCGGCTGTCAGTTGGTTGGAGCCCTCCGTAAGGGCACCAACCGTATCCTTTAATTTTCGCGTGACAGGCGCAATAATCCGCAGCCAGACGATGGCACAGCTCAGGGCCATCAGGCCCATCATAACCATGGAGAGCCAGGCTGCGGCCGTCGCTTTTCGCGTTGATTTTGCCTTAATCGCGTCGACGATCCCTTGGCCGCGCGCAAACAGCTCCCCTTCAAGCGAACGAAGCTGCCGCAAAGCCGCGCCGTCGCTGTCTGCGTTTTGCTGAACGCGCTCGGCCGCCTGACGGAACCCAACCCAAGCCTGCTCCGCCTGATCGATAGCGGCGATGACGTCGGACGAAGTCTGTTTGGAAACGCCCATCACGGCGTCTCCCTCACGTAAAGCCCGCAGCACCGCATCGTACCGCTGAATCGCCTCGCTCAATTTCTGCGGGTCTCGGTGGCCCGCGGCCGCCAGAGCCGCGTGTTTCACGATGCGTTGCGAAAGCGCTCTTGTCGTCCCGGCTGGGTCCGCTGCGGCCGCGTCGTCTAAAGACGACGAGATCGTCCAGACCAAGCCGGCGGTTCCCACACAATTAAGCAGAAAAATTCCTGCCAAAGCGCCGGACAGGCGGGCATTAATGGACCTCATGAAGTTTTCTAATTTGTTTCGTTCGCTCTCACGAATTCGCGATTCCGTGCAAACCGGAAAAGCGGGTTCGGACACCGATCTTATCGGCCGGCCGCCAAAAAGTTTGATAATCGTCCAATGCGGTCCTTCCAGCTATTCCTCCGCGCGCTCCATGCGCAGACCGTTCACCATGATAACGGCGGCTTCATCGCCGGCCCGCAGTCCGACCCCACCTTCGTCGAGACCTACGGCTTCAAAGGGTATCCCAAGCGGGATATCTCTTTCGCCTATTCCGGATGGGGCGGGGACCGCGTTACCGGTGGCGGCATCGAAGCGCGCCTCAGTTGTGACTTGGTCGCCGGCAAGACCTCCCTGGCCACCATCCCGCCCTGTGGCAAGCACCGCTTCCGGAATCTCGAAATCCGGGAACTCCAGTGAGTTTCGACTACGCCGTCATCGGCGCCGGCGTCTTCGGCGCCTGGCTGGCCCGCACCCTGCACCAGCGCGGCCGCCGCGTCGTGCTCGTCGATCAGTACGGTCCCGCGAACAACCGCGCCTCCTCCGGCGGCGAAACCCGCATCCTTCGCATGGGCTATGGCCCCAAGGCCATCTACACCGAATGGTCCTGGCGCGCGCTGCGCCTGTATAGGGACTTCTATGCCAAGACCGATCCCACGCTCTTCATCACTACCGGAATGCTCTGGCTGAATCGCGAGAACGACACCTTCGCCCGCCAGTCCATTGAGGTGTTTCGGAACCAGCACATCGACCACCAGGTTCTGGACCGCGCCGGGCTGGAGCGGCGTTTCCCGCAAATCCATCTGGGCGAAATCGCCTGGGGCCTCTACGAACCGGACGCCGGAGGTCTCCTGGCCCGCCGCGGCGTTCAGACCGTCGTCCGCCAAACCGTCCGCGACGGCCTCACGTTTCTGCAGGGAACTCCCAAGGTCGACGCCGGAACTTACATCTACGCCTGCGGGCCGTGGCTGAAAAAGATGTTCCCGGAGATTCTGGGTAACAAGATCAATCCCACGCGCCAGGAGGTCTTCTACTTCGGCACCGCCCCCGGCGACGATGCGTTTCAAATCCCGCGTATGCCCTGCTGGGTCGACGCCGGCGAGAGCGTCTACGGCCTTCCCGACATCGAGAATCGCGGCTTCAAGGTCGCCATCGACGCGCACGGCCCCGCCATCGACCCCGACACCCAGCAGCGCACCCCAACTCCAGCCGTCGTCGAGCAGGCCCGCGCCTACGTGGCCAAGCGATT
>VFZO01000206.1 GCA_016871155.1 Acidobacteriota bacterium
TTCTCGAAACCGCCATGGAGTCGCTGTTCGCGATCGTCGACATATTCTTTGTCTCGAAGCTTGGCCGCGATGCGATGGCCGTTGTGGCGCTCACCGAATCGATGGTCGTGTTGGTCATCGCCGTGGCGCTGGGCCTGGGCTTTGCCACGACGGCGTTCGTGGCGCGGCGCATCGGAGAGAAGAAGCCGGAAGAGGCCAGCCACGGCGCGGCTCAGTCGATTCTGTTCGGTTTTTGCGCTTCCGTGCTCATCGGCGGGATCGGCGCGGTGTTAGCCCCGGATCTTCTGCGTCTGATGGGCGCTGACGAAGCCGTGTTGAAACACATCGCTTTCGCTCATGTTCTGCTGGGCGGCGTAGGCACGCTGATGATGATCTTTCTGCTCAACGCGGTGTTTCGCGGAGCGGGCGACGCCGCCATCGCCATGCGGGTGCTGTGGTTCGCAAACGCCATCAACATCGTTTTAAACCCGTGTCTGATCTTCGGTCTGGGACCGTTCCCAGAGTTGGGAGTGGCCGGCTCGGCGCTTGGCACGACGATCGGCCGGGGCTCCGGCGTCCTGTACCAGCTTTGGCTGCTGCGAAGCGGCGCCGGGCGTATCCACATAAGGCCCGAACACTGGAGGCTGGATGTGCCCTTAATGAAACACATCCTGCGCCCGGCGCTGAACGGGATGTTCCAGATTTTCGTCGGCACGGCGGCCTGGACCATGCTGATTCGAACAGCGGCGACATTCGGCTCGACTGTTCTGGCCGGCTACACACTGGGTATCCGGGTAATCATGTTCTCCATTATGCCGGCCTGGGGCCTGGCCAATGCGGCGGCAACGCTGGTCGGCCAGTCTCTGGGTGCCAGGAAACCGGAACGGGCGGAGGCCGCCGTCTGGAAAGCGGGCCATTTCAATGCCGTGTTTCTGGGGACCCTATCGCTTGTTTACATGCTGCTGGCCGAATCGATCATCGGCCTCTTCACCTCCGACGCGGCCATCGTCGAAGCCGGTTCCACGTGCCTGCGCTATGTGAGCGCTTGCTACATTCTCTACGCCTACGGCATGGTCCTCTTACAGGCCTTCAACGGCGCGGGCGACACCTGGACGCCGACACGCATCAATATTGTCGCAAGCTGGCTGGTGCAACTGCCGCTGGCCTGGTTTCTGGGCCGCCATCTCGGCCTGGGACCCAAGGGAATGTATGGCGCCGTCTCCGCCGGGCAGATTGTGTTCGTGTCGCTCGCCGCCTTCTTCTTCCGTAAGGGGAACTGGAAGCGGACGGCAATATAACCATAAAGGTTAGCGGGGTATGCACCGATAGATCAGTCACAGTGTCTTCCTCAACAGGTCAGAACGAGCGGCGCAAGAGCTCCCGTGCGCGCCGGATCCCAGCCGTTTCAGGTCTCGTCCGGTACGAAACCGCTGCCGGAATCTGGGAAAAAGCGCCGGCGGAGATCGTGAACGCGGCCGATTCCGGAGTGGGTGTGCGGGTTGGCCTGCGTCTGCAGGCCGGGCAAGCGGTTCTACTGGAGTACGCCGGCGGGGAATCGCCCGCTGGAAGGCGTCCCAAAGGCCGGGTGGCCTGGTGCCGGGCTTTGAGCGACGGCCGTTTTCTGGCCGGCCTGGCCATGGACACCGAAGAAGGGCCGAGCCCGATTGCAGGCGCTGAGATGGAAGATCACTACGAGATCTTGGAGGTCAATCCTTCGGCCAGTTTCGACACAATTCACAAGATCTACAGAATCCTGGCCCAGCGGTTACATCCGGACAATCCGGATACGGGAAGCGACGAAGCGTTCAAACGGTTGGTAAAGGCCTATCAGGTGCTCTCTTCGCCCGAATCCCGCGCGTCGTTCGACGTCCGCCGAAACCAGCGCGAGGCGAAGCACTTTCAACTCTTTGACGCAGCTTCCGCGACGCCGGGTCTCGAGAGCGAGCAGAAGAAGCGGAGCGGCATCCTGGCGTTACTCTACGGCAGACGCCTGCGGAGTCCCGAGAAGCCGTTAGTCACGCTGCACGAAATGGAGCAACTCCTTGGCGTGCCGCGCGAACATCTGGAGTTTCCATTGTGGTACCTGCGTGAGCAGGGCTGGATCGTACGGGGCGACAATGCCCAATTTTCGATCACCGTCAAAGGCGTCGAACAAGCCGAGATCACTGGGACCTGGCAGCCAGCCAGCATTCAAAGTTCGAGGCTAATCGCCGCCGCTTCCAAATAGACGTATAAAAAGCGAAACTTCGCTTGACTTCGCCACTTCTTCGCCTTACACTAGCGAAAGAATGGCGAAAGCAAACGGAAGCGCAACGGAAAATTCAAGAGAAAATTCGGCGAGCGGCGGCACTTCTAAAGTAGGAGCCTTTTTGGCGAACTATAATCAGGAGTTCCAGGATAAAGGAATGCTCGACGACAAAGAAAGATTACGCGCGCTGCAGGCGACGCTCGGATCCATTGAAAAACAGTATGGCAAAGGGACGGTCCTTCGCCTGGGGTCCAAGGAGGCCGTCGCTCCAATCGCCTCGATCTCGACCGGTTCGATCTCGGTCGATCTCGCCCTCGGAGTGGGTGGCATGCCTCGCGGCCGGATCGTGGAGATCTTCGGGCCGGAATCGTCCGGTAAGACGACGATCGCGCTGCAGGTGGTGGCTCAGGCGCAGAAGGCCGGCGGCATCGCGGCCTATATTGACGTGGAACACGCGCTGGACCCCGGTTACGCGCAGCGTCTTGGCGTCGACATCGATAACATGCTGGTTTCGCAGCCTGACTACGCCGAGCAAGCGCTTGAAATCACCAATACATTGATCGCCTCCGGAGCGGTGGACGTCTTGGTAGTCGATTCGGTGGCGGCGCTGGTTCCGAAGGCTGAACTAGACGGGGAGATGGGCGACGCGTTCGTGGGCATCCAAGCCCGCTTAATGTCCCAGGCCATGAGAAAGCTCACGGGCGTAGTGGCCAAGAGCAACACGACGCTGATCTTTATTAACCAGATTCGCGAGAAGATCGGTGTGATGTTCGGAAGCCCGGAGACGACTTCCGGCGGACGCGCCCTGAAGTTTTACTCGAGCGTGCGCATGGACATCCGGCGCATCGCCGCGATCAAAGAAGGCGAGAGCGTCACCGGCAATCGCACGAAGATCAAAGTTGTTAAGAACAAGGTGGCCCCGCCGTTCCGCGAGGCCGAATTCGACATTCTCTACGGAGAAGGCATCTCGCGGGAGGGCGATCTGATCGACCTCGGCGTGGCGCACAATCTGATCGAGAAGTCCGGGTCCTGGTACAGTTTCCAGGGCGAGCGGATCGGCCAGGGCCGCGAAAACGCTCGCCAGTTTCTGAAGGACAATCCGGACATCTTCGAGAAGATCGATGGCGACCTGCGAGTCAAGCTGGGACTACCCGCGGCGATAGTGGCGGAAGCCGACAAGCCGGCGGCGAAGTCCAAGGCGGCCGTGTCCTAGGCGGTCCCCAATAGTGTGCGGTTCCGGACAACCGGTTCCGCTGTAGAACATCCCCCGAGCAAAACAAGCGGCGTTAAGCCGCTTGTTTTGTTATGTTTCGACTTTGGCGATTCGTATGCATTTCTGAAGGCGGAGTATGTATGCCCCAATCGTTTCCCTTCACTCGATTCCTTCTGATCGGACTCGCGGCCATGATGCTGGTCAGCGCTGTGCCGGCCGCCGACGCGTGGGTGCGGGCCTGGAGCGCGACGCACCGCCTCGACCGTCAGATCCAGTGGATCGACGAAATGCCGATGCCTGTGCGGGTCCGGCCGCTCTCACCGCAGAACGAGATGTTCGATAGCGGCCGCCGAACCGTCGCGAACCCACGGATCCAGTTGGGCCACGTCCTTTAGCTGCTGGCCGCGCTGGCGGGGCACCTCGACATATGCACAAGGAAAATCCTCCAGCGCCGTCATGTCTCCCCAAAGGCGCTCAAATTGCGCCACCGGGAACACGTCCTCCTGGCCCCGGCCCCAGCGCTTCTTCACTTCCTTGATCGTCACGTAGCTTGGCATTCGCTGGGCGATTCGCCGGACCGCGGCATCGACAACCGGTTGCCGGTCCAGGTCGGTCCGGGTCAAACCGAACAGGTCTAACAGCCGGTCGATCGTAATCCAATACGATCCGGTGTTGTAGTAGCGCAGGGAGAATTCGATCTGCTCATCCGGCAGACACAGCCCTTCCACCAGACGGGGCCGGCCGTTCACAAGAGCGAGGCCGCCCCCATGGTCGTCGTACTGCCGGCCGATCACCTCCACTGTCATCGCCGCACCGGAGGCGATGTGCTGCCCAAGCAACTCGGGAGCGACAGTGGCGCCAAGCGTGTCAATGTTGTGCAGGAACAGGTATTCCAGTGCCGGCCGCTCGACGATCAGTTCGCGCAACGTCCCGTTGCGCAGCATATTAGGAAGTTCGTACCAGTGCCCAACCGGATGCATGCACTGCGAGGGCAAATTATCCACATAGTCGCTCGCCTCGCCGGTCTGCCGTACCCAGTGCAGAAGGCTTGCGCGGCCGCTATCCCGCACCTTTTGCTTCTGCGCGTCTAATTGTTGCTGCGGCATAACCTCCCACAGGTAGCGCAGGTCGGCGACCGTGGGGATCATTCGCAGGCCGATGCTGCGGCCGGGCGACACGCGCGCACCGGATTGCCGGATAGGCCCCTCGGTCATGTAGCTTGCCGTCACGATGTGCGGCACACCGGCTTGCCGGGCCTTCTCCCGCTGAATCTCCAGAAAACTCCAGTAAGCGGGGCCGATCCGATGGAACGGGTGGAGGGCCTTGACCACGCCGGCACCTTTGGTCCAGCGGCTGCCCACGCCGCCGGCCATGGTTACCATTGCCAGTCTTTCCAGCACAGCGCGGCCCTGGGATGCAAAGCGGCCAGAGACCTGAGCGACGTGTTCGTCGCGAACGTCGGTGATCGCCACGGTCACTGGTAGCCGGTTCTGGGCCAGACCGATACGGCCGGCCCGGTAATCGGCCCGGAGTTGCTCCTGCGCGTCCGGGTCGAAGCCGTGATCGCCCAGCAGCAGCCGCAGCGGGGATTCCCCTGGTCCAGCCGGGTTCGCGTCCCGGGGGATTAGCCGCTCAAACAAGGCTTCGGTCTGGTCTCGATGAGCCTGCGCAAACCGGATTAATTCGCTGCGCCTTTCCGCCGGAAGGTCCCGAGTCTCCCTGCGAAGCTCGGCCGGTGCCCGCAGGAGGTAGTAGGGAACGCTGAGTAGCGCCTCACTACCCGCCCGCAGACCGGCGCAGGTGCCGTTCTCATTGATCGCGAAATCGTAGACCACGGGCTCGACGGCGAATGGGAAACTGTCGCGCATCGAACGCTTCGCTTCGGCCAGAATCGCCGGCATGCGCTCCAGCGCCAACGGCCGCGCCAGTGGGTCGAACACAAAGCCCATGCCGCCGCCACTCATGCCTCCCAGCATCCAAAAACCCCAAAACCGGTCACCGAATTCCCGGCGGCACTCGGCAATCAGCTTCGCCGTGTACGCGTTGCCCGCCCAGGGAATGATGGTCTGAACCGGCCCGTCGAAGTTCGCCTGGGTCAGGGCGGCCAGCCGCCGGATGTCCCCGGCGCGCAGCGCGTCCGCCAGCCGGTCGAATAGCCCGATCGCCTCCTGACGTGCCTGCCATTCCGCGCCGCTGCGCAGCAGATACCGCTCGGTACACATCTCGAGTACAGGCCCCACGTCCTGGCTCATTCCGCCGTGGACCAGAACCAGGGACTGCTCAAGCGCACGGCGCGCTTCCACCGGGACGTCCGTCATGAGATGATGCCGCGGCAGCAGCCGTCCCCGGCTGAACCCAAACTCCGGGTCGCCTTCCACCGCATCTTCCGCCGCGATGAGCTTAATTCCCGGCCAGACGCCGCCGGAGTCCTGCCAGCCGCCCCCGCTGCCTCCCAGCCATTCGCCGAGAATGGCGCGCGCGGCGACGATGCGCCGCTCAGACTCCTCCAGCGGCCCGGTAAGCGACCGGATCTGCCCGGTGGCCCGCATACAGAGCGAAATCAGCGATGCCAGCAGGTTCGTACTCACTGCGAAACGGCTGCCTTTGGGGATATCGTTCACCTGGCTGACAATTTCGATTCCCAAACCTTCGCGCCCGGTGAGCTTCGCCAAAACGGCCGCCAGGGACTGCCCGCTGCCCTCCATTCCGCCCGGCACCAAGCCGCTCGCGATCACGGCCGCTTTGAGCAACCCGAGGTAATCGCGGGCAAAGTCAAATAGATCGTCGAGCGACGCCACGTCGGCCGAAGCCCCCAGGTCGACGCTCACCAGCCGAAGCACCGGTTCGTCGATTACTCGCAGAAACGTCTCGACCGGGGGCTTCGGAGTGGCGCCCGTTCCACGGACAGCCAGATCCACTGAGATGTTGATCACCCGCGCACCTTCGGGGTAATCCATCGCCAAGAAGAAGATGTCGCTCCAGGCGCTGTGGGTCAGGTCCATTCGAACCGGCGTGGCCTCGTGAAGCACCGGGAACGGCGAGCCCCGCAACAATTCGGCGCGCAACCGCAGCGGATAATCGGAAGCGTGGCCGGTGCGGAACATCCAACGATTCCCTGGAAACCCGCGCACACTGAGGCGCACCTGATCGGCGAGTGTTTGGAAAGCCAGTCCCCGGTAGGCGTTCGCCAGTGCGCTGCTGAGCGCCGGACTGGGGCCGTGGAGTTTTTGCACTTCCAGAAGCTCGGTCACAGCCTGGTCGAAACGGCGCGCCCGAATGTGCTCGGTCGCGTCATAGGGAATGAGGGCGGCACCCTTGGCAGCCTGCACGATATAGAACCGGTGCAGGGTAGATAGAAAGACAAGCGCGCGGACGCGGTGGTACAGGTTCGTAGAATTGCGGCGAAAGGCCTCCAGGCGCGCCGCCTCGCCGGTGAGGCTGTCGAGGTCTTGCCTATCGGCCCAGGATTCAATGGAAAGATCGCGGACCGCCGGGTCGGCGCTCAGGATCCGGTCCAAGAGCGTCATCGCGCCGTCAACTCCACCAGCAAGGTGAGAATTTCGTCCCGGTCCGGGCCTTTCAACCCAAGCGCGAGTTGCGCCTGCAGCAGACCGTACTTCGCTCCGATATCGAAACGCCGGCCGGGCAAAATCGTCGCCAGGTAACGTTCCCGCCGTGCCAGGGTCTGCAGGGCGTCCGACAGTCCTTGCCCTTCGGTGAGGCCTGAAAGCAGGTCCATAAATCCGGGCGTGAATAGATGAATCCCAAAGAAGCAAAGATAGTGGCCGCTCCGGATGCCGGGCGCAACCAGCCTCTGCTCCGCTTCGGTCGGCGAGGGTTTTTCCAGCACCGTCTCGACCTGGTAGAGGCGGGAGCGCAACGCCGGGCCACCGACGGCGCCGAAATACGGCAACTGGGACTCGCGAGTCGGCGAAACCGCGCTGACACTGCACTTCTCCGCCTGATGGATGCGAATCAGTTCGTTTACCAGTTCGGAGGCCGGGCCGGAGTCCGCCAAATAGAAGTGGTCCCCAACCAAGTGTAGAAATGGGGAATTGCCCGCGAAATCGCGCGCCTGCAATATGGCGTTTGCGTAGCCGCGCGGCCCGGTCTGCTCGATCAGAGTCAGCCGCTGACCATAGTGCGCGACGAGCGGCTGATAAGCGGCGGTATCGCCCGCCGGAATGACCAGACCGATCTCATCCACCGGGCCGGCCAGCATTTCGAGCAGGAACTCCCCGATCGTCGCCCGCCTGTTTTCGGCTGTTGCAAGGGTCTGGTGCAACAGGTGTCTCTGGCCCGGCGCTCCGGCCGTGATCACCGCTTTTAGTTTCATCTTCAAAGCCATTGTAAGGGCTAGGCCCCTTACACAAGGATCGGATGCCGGCGGCCGCCGCAATAGGAGGATTCCGCTACAAACGGCCCAGTCCGGCTACTTCCTTCGCCGTCAAAGCGCGGCGGAATACCGCGACGTCGTCCATAAGCCCAACGTAGTTCACACCCAACCGCAGAGCACCTAACGCCGCGTCCCATTGAAAGCCTTCGCCGATCGAAGGCGTCACACCTTGCGATTTGCCGTCCAGATAGAGTGTCGCTGCGCCTTTTCCGGACCCCAGCCGCTCGTGCGTAATCGCCACATGGGTCCAGCGTTCGCGGCTGAACGGCGCCTGCTTCACGACGACCAGGCGATTGTTGAAATCCGGATTCTTGTCGGGTTCCAGATTCTTCGGGTTCCATTCTTTCAGCGCCCCGAATACGCCTAGCCGGAAGTGTCGCGGTTTGTCGTCCTTGGTGAAATCCACCCAAATGGCGGAGTCGTTGTACGCCTTGTCGGTCACCTGAATGGGGTCGCAAAACCCGGGTGCCAGATCCTCGTCCGGATTCAACTTCAGCCAAAAGCTAATGGTCCCGGCCCAATTCTTCCCGTCGAAGGGAAGGTTCCCTTCCGTCTTGTAAAAGACGGCCTTGGTGTTCTTAGTCTTGAAGCGGAGTGCGCCGCCCTTCCGGCCCGCGCCGTTGACGAGCTCAACGTCCGTGCCCTCCAACCCGGGTTTGGCATTGCGCTGCTCCTTGTAGCTGGGGGCGCTGTAGAGCCGCTTGTCGCCCGCGGCGACTTTGGCCTCCAGCCCGCCATCGAAGTTGGCGTGAAAAACCAGGTCCTTTTTCCAGCCTTGTGCGGCAAGGCCCACCGAGAGCAGACAGACAGCGACGCGATACGGCATAATCGATTGCTATGATACGCCGATTCGTTTTGTTCGTGCTGTGGGCACTGTCCATGGCGGCCGCCGACATCTCCGGCTCCTGGACTTTCTCCGTGCAAATTGCCGATATCACCGGCTCGCCCAAGTTCCGGTTTGAGCAGAAGGGCGAGGAGTTGACGGGCTCCTACTCGGGCCAGCTCGGGGAAGCGAAGGTCACCGGCACTGTAAAGGCTAACGAGGTGGAGTTCCGGTTCGAAGCCGGCGGCTATCCCTTCATCTACAAAGGCACGCTGGAAGGCGACAAGGCGATGAAGGGCAAGATCGACGTCGCCGGCCAGGCCGAAGGTTCGTTCACGGGGAAGAAGGATTGAGGCGGATACCCGGCATTCTCTTCGCCGGCGTCTTGTTCGCCCAGCAGGAACCATCGGCCAAGCAGTTGTTGGATCCCAGTTGGATCAACGAAGGCAGGCGGCAGTACCGGCTGGCCTGCGGCGGCTGCCACGGCATCAACGGAGAAGGCGGGCGTGGCCCAAATCTCGCCGACGGCGCAATGGTCCGCCGCGCGAAGAACGACCGGCTGTTCTACTCCGTAAGAAATGGCGTGGCAGGCACCGACATGCCGGGCTTCCCTTGGGAAGGCGAAAAGGTCTGGCAGATGGTGGCGTTCGTTCGGTCGCTCAGCGCACCGGCCCAGTTCGCCACTCTTCCAGGCAATGCGGAAGCCGGGGCAGCGCTGTTCCACGGCAAAGGCGGCTGCACTGGCTGCCATATGATCCGCGGCGCCGGCGGATTCACCGGACCCGATTTGACCGACGCTGGCGCCACACGCACCGCCAAGCAACTTCGAGAATCGATCACCAATCCCAACGATCGCATCGCGGAGGGTTTCGAGAGCGTCTCCGTGATACAGGCCGATGGCTCTCCGCTGCGGGGCGTCGCGAAGAACAAGAACAACTATTCGATCCAACTACTCGAGGATCGCGGCAAGCTGCATCTGCTGGAGCGCGCTTCGCTGAAGTCGGTCCGCTTTGAGACAACGTCGGCAATGCCCAAACCAGATCTAACGGCGAAAGAGATCGAAGACATTGTGGCGTACCTGGCTAAACAGAGCGTCCGGGTGGAGGCGAAACGATGAAGCTCGGAGTCTTGATTCTGGGGGTATCCGCCTTTGGCCAGGTGAGGTTCGAAGACATCGTTGCCGGCCCCGGCAAAAACTGGCTGACCTATCACGGCGATCTCGGCGCCACGCGCTACAGCCCGCTGAAGCAGATTACGCGGGCCAACGCCGGTCACCTGGTGGCCAAGTGGACCTATCACGTCGACAATGCGCTGAAGCTGGAGGCGACGCCCATCGTCGTCGACGGCGTTATGTACATCACGAACTCGAACGAAGTGGTGGCGCTGGACGCGCGCACCGGCCGCCGCGTGTGGCGGTACCTCGACGCGCATTCGCAGATCCGCCGGGTGAACCGGGGTGTGGCGGTGCTCGGGGATCGTGTGTTTTTCGTCACCGGCGACGCCCATCTGGTGGCGTTGCACCGGGTGACGGGAGCGCTGCTGTGGAGCAAGCAGTACGCCGATCCAACGAAAGGCTACTTCGCGACGATGGCGCCGCTCGCAGTGAAGGACCGGGTCATCGTGGGTGTAGGCGGCGGCGACTCCGGCATCCGTGGGTTCGTCTCCGCTCTGTTGGTTTCGACCGGTGAAGAGCTTTGGAAATTTCACACCGTGCCGCAACCCGGCGAGTTCGGCTTCGACAGCTGGGGCAAGTTGAACAAGGAATGGGGCGGCGCCGCCACCTGGATGCATGGCACCTACGACCCCGAGCTGAACCTCATTTATTGGCCCACGGGCAATCCGTGGCCGGATCTGGCCAAGGAAGAACGTAACGGCGACAATCTCTTCAGTTGCTCGGTGCTTGCCATAGATCTGGCCACAGGCAAACGGCGCTGGCACTTTCAGTTCACGCCCGGCGACACGCGCGACTGGGACGCGCAATCCATTCCGGTGCTGATCAATGGCGAATGGCAGGGCAAGCCCCGCAAGCTGCTGCTGCATCCAAACCGCAACGGATTTTTCTATGTGCTGGACCGAGTAACAGGCGAGTTCCTGAGCGGCACGCCGTTCGTCGACCGGTTGAACTGGGCGACGGGCATCGCCAAGAACGGCCGGCCGCTGGAGATCCCGAACTTGCAACCGACGGCGAACGGCATCAAGAACTGTCCGTCACTGCGAGGGGCATCGAACTGGATGTCTCCGTCGTTTCATCCGAAGACGCAGTGGCTGTACGTGCCCACGCTGGAGCAGTGCGACATTTACTCCGCCTCCAGCCTGCCCGCGGCTAAGTTGGTCGGTTCCATGGGCGGCGGCGCGGACCAGATCCCGAGCGAACCGGGGCAGTTCTTTCTGCGCGCTATCGACTACAAGACGGGCAAGAAGATGTGGGAATACCCGATGCCCGGCTCGGCCAAGATGTGGGGCGGCACGGTGTCCACGGCGGGCGATGTGCTCTTCGCGGCAGACGACGACGGCAACCTGCTGGCGCTCGACGTCTTCACAGGCAAGCACCTTTGGCACTACGCGACGGGGCAGAACCTGACGGCGTCGCCGATGACGTTCGAGGCGGGCGGTAAACAGTACGTCACCATCCTGGCCGGGACCGAGGTGTATACGTTTGGTTTGTTTGAGGCGGTTGCGTCACGCCCCTAGAATTGAAAAACGCGACCGGTGAAGGTCGCGTCTTTCAAATCTCAACTGAAGGCGGTTCAACAAGTTGAACGCTCAGCCAGATACCCATAGCCAGTTTGCCCTATGATCGATCCGCTGGCAAGCCAATTTGGTTTCCATCCGCATCGCGTCAATATGTGGCAAATGTCCGGCAACTAATTGGTTAGTCGAAACCGTAAACTCGCAA
>VFZO01000207.1 GCA_016871155.1 Acidobacteriota bacterium
GTATTCAGCCTTTGCACGATGCCGTCCTCAAGAATCCGGAAGTCGGACGGCTTCAAGCCGGGAACGTACTTTCCTTTCTTATCGGTGACGGTAAAACCCAGCACCACCATGTCCACTTTTACGCGGAACATCGGGCGTCCGCTTTCTTGCGCGAACACCAAGCCGCTCTGGTACAGGCTCGCGCTCAGCGCGCCAAACCCCATTGCCTTGCGTCGTGAAATCACTGTGCGGATTCTCCTTCGGACACTCCCCAATTTCTGGTCAGTGTAGCTGAATCGAAAAACGTTTGTGGCCGTTACTCGCCGCCGCCGTTGGCGCGGGCGTCCTTCTGCGACTTCTGCCGGATCTCATCGCCGACCTTGCGCATGGACCGCAACAACGCCGGCCAGTCTTCCAGATGGGTAGCAAAGATTCGCTCCACCGTGAATCGCGTCCATTCCGGCACAGCCACGTTTAACTGCGACGGACTCATGTACGTGGAATCGGCAACCGACGCGAAGTACAGCAAATTTGACTCCCAGCTCTCGGCCATAATTCTGCTGGAGTAACCCATCAACGTCGGAAAGGTTCGCGTCTGCGTCAGTTCCGGCGAATAGCTGTTCGTCAGAGTCGGTTTGGGTGTTCCGAACGACTTCGATACCGCCGCATGATTGGCTTCCTGCGGATACGCCCGTGCGATCCGGCGAACCTCCAGCGCCAGCGGATCTCCGTTTTCGGCCTGCTGGCCATACGCAGCAACCGCCATCGAGTACAACTCAGCCGGTGTGACATTCTCGAGCGCCTTGCGCACATTGCCCTCGGCGAGAAGCTCTCCGACCATGCGGGCCCGCGCCGGCGGTGCGTAATTGCCAAGCATATCCACAACGCGCGTGCGAACCTTCGCGTCCATGGCCGCTTCCCCAAGCATCCCTTCGCTCATGCGCAGGTGCAACGCCACCCAGTGCATCTGGATCGGCGGAACCGTCCAGAAACGGGGAATCTTGGCGCTTTGGACCATTTGCGGAACCAGGTCTCCCCAAATCAGCGCCTGCTCCCTGCTCGGGATCAGAAAGTTCTGCTCGGCCTCGGCGAGCGCGTAGGGCAGGCCTGCCAGCGAACCGACTAAACGGCCGCCCGCGTTGGCCGGCCAGCCGGACCCCACCACTTCGGTCTGCTTCCATGTCTGCGCAGAGCCCTGCAGGCCCAGGAAATCGTGGCTGCGAACGAAGACGGGGTTTGTAAACAGAATTTGCGCTCCCGGCGGCGCATAATGCGCGTAGAGCAGGCCAACAAGCGAATCGCGCAGCAGCGGTGCTAAGGTCGAGCGGACGTCGGCGAGCTTGGCCGCATCGCTGCCCGCCTTCTCGACGACGGAACGAAGATTCAACCGCCGTTGGAACTCGATATGCCGCTCGCTCCAATAACCGAACAGCAGTGCGTTCTTCTCCACGCCGCTCAGTCCGGCCCGCGGGAGTTGGAGCTCGGACAGGCGTCCCGAGACGCGCTGCACAATGGACGGATCCAGCTTGCCGCCCTTGCCAACCGCGTCCAGGTGATCCACCAGATCGCCGATCGCCTTCAGCGAAACCAGCCTCTGCGCTTCGATCACGCGAATCATGTCCTGCACCATTTGCGTGTGGCTGTCGGCGTCGTCCGGTGATACGGCGCCGGCCAGCAGGTCGATAACACGGTCTTGCGGATTCGCCCCGGCAGGCGTCTTGGCCGCCTTTAGAAGCGTTTGCAGTCCCGCCCATCCGGCGTCGAAGACGTCGTGAGAATTTTTCGCCTTTCCGAAACTGGAGACGATGGCCTGCAACGCGGCGTCGGCCTCGGTCTCCGGAATGGCTTTCTGCCGTACGAAGATCTGCCACAGCGCTACCAGGCCTTGCATGGTGCCGGCCGAATCGGCGCGTAAGCCCTGATCGCGCAGATTGGTAATCGCCGCCAAGGAATCCAGATAGCCGGTGATCGTCGAGTCGCTCAAGCTTCCGGTCTCGTTCAGAATGGCGTACTGCGAGCTATGGAAACGGTACTCGCGTGCCAGCCGGTCCACCGTCGCCACGGCGAGCGGCGCGGGGCGGCGGCGGTCCATGTCGGAGATCGCCATGAAAATCTTCAACGGTTCGTTTTCCACCGCTTTGCGGCAGAGCGCGAACAGCGCTTCCAATACGTCGTCGGTCTCTTTCCAGCCCGATGCGGCTTTCGTCAATTTCCCGTCGTATTTGCCATGCGGATGCTTAATGAAAAGCTGCTTCCACATCTCGACGTTGCCTGGGACGTGGGGCTTCCCGTCCGCGCCCATGCGAAGACGGGTCGTCAGCAGCAGGAGGTCCGTATTGGCACGGAACACGGGCCGTGCCGGGCCGGGGCTCGTCACCTTCCCTTTCAGCGCATTATAAAACCGCTTCATCCTGTCGGCCTGTGTCAGGTAATCCTGTACGCGCGGATCGGAGACGCGGAACAGCGAGTCGAAGTAGCTGGCGAGCCAGCCGTCGTCTTTCGATGTCAGCTTGTCGAAGAAATTGGCCGGATCGCTGGCCGGGGCGCCGGCGATCTCGGACCACGCGGCCTCCGCCTTTGCACCGCCCGGCACCACGGCCTTGCCGTCGCGCACCGTGTACATGCCGCCGAAGAAATCCAGCACGTGCGAAAACGCCTTTAGCTTCAACACGGGTACCGCGGTTTTCATCTTCGCGGCCAGTTCGCGGTCCAGCTTCGACATCCCGAGGTACAGCCGGCACAACTGCGGATCGGCGATATATTGATCCAGAAATTCGCCCTGCTGCTTCTCTCTCGCGCCCAGCCAATACTCGGGGCCGTACAGCACAGCCACTTTGGTCGGCTGGTAGTCGTACTCGAACAGCCGATTGGCGCGCAGCGAATTTTCCAGTTCGGCCAACGGGAAGCCGGAGTCGATGGTCAGGAACGCCCGCGAGGCGTTCACCGTCTCTAATACAACCTCCGCGCCACAGCCGCCGCGCATCCGGTAACCCAGGGTGCGGAGCAGATCCGCCGTCACCGGGGACTCGCACTGCTCCACGCGGATCTTCTTCGTCTCTCCGGCGATCTTGCTTAACTCCCGCGCCTGCGACAGGTAGCGGACCACGAGCTTCAGATACTCGGTCTGCTCCAGGCCTTCGTTGCTATTGGCCGCCTGGTAGCCGTTTGTCACGACGTTGCGGGCCAGCGCTGGCAAAACCTCCTCCTCCGGCAGATCCGGAGACAACGCTGCCATACGGGAAAACGAACGCATCGGACCGGGCAATTCCACCGTCTGGTAGTCGGCGCCCAGACCCGCCTTGGCGACTGGAACCGTCACGCCGCTCTTTCCCGCGTTCCGCTGCGCGGCAGCGCCGTCACCGGCCAGAAGATCCAAGACTGCCAGACGGCGAGCGAACTTACTTAACTCGGCCGATTGATTGCGCTCCAACACCGCGACCAGCTTGCCCAGCACCTCGCGCGTGGCCGGATCGCCATGCCGGTCCAGGAACTCGGCTGCGATCGTCAGCAGCAGGACGTCGTTCGGCGAGTCCTTCAACGCCGACAGGAACATCGCGCGAGCGGCCGCCGTTTGACCCTTGGCCTCCATCTGTCTCGCGCGCTCCGCCATTTCCTGCGCGGGAATCAGCGTGAAACAGCCTATCAGTAGGAAAGAAAGAAAAAATCGCATTTGCCTCCGCCTCCGGGCACGGTGCTCGTAGTCTACCACTGCTGGAGGAACCGGTTGACCCAGGCATCCTGTTGAGGCGGAAGAGTTAACAAAAATGCCGGGAATGAGGCGTGCCTCATTCCCGGCGGGAGTGCGCGACTAGCTGGGAATCGCGAGCTTTTAATGGACCAACTGCTCGCCGGAGCCTGGGCCGGCTGTCGAGAACGGGTCCGCGGCGCGCGGCCGGTCCGGCACGACGAGCGCCTGGTAGCCTTGCGCCAGGTTCTTGCTGCCGAAGTCGGAAATAAAGGCGTACCCGTGGGCGAACTGGAAGTCGCAGTTCACCATCATGTAACCTTGGAAGCCGGGGCGCTGTCCCGAGACCGTGAAGGCCCACTGCTCGCCCCCGGCCAATATCGGCGATGTCAGCGCTGGGAACTGCGCCTGCGTCGTGGCGTTGAACGGCGTCGGAAAGAACGTCGCAACGCAGCGGCCAACCTGCGTTGCCGTGTTGAGAATATCTCTCGACGTGTTACTCACCGCGATGCCGGTATCGAATCCGGCCTGGTTGGTGATGAACTGGAATAACAGCGAGGTGCGGCACGCGTTGACCGTGAACAGCAGCAGGGGCGGGCCAACCACGCCCTGGAACCGGGGCATCGGGTCGGTGGTTCCGGCTGCCGGATTTGCCGATTGCGGGCCGAATCCACCGTTCAACGTCCCTGTGCCCGCAGCCGGTTGGGGCGTGCCGCCGAATGCGATGACGACGACGAAGCTGACCGACTCGATATTGTTTGGATCGGTGTCCAGAACCTCCCAAGTCATTTCACCGTTCGCTGGGACCTGTTTGAGCCCTCCATCGATCTGATTATCCGGCGCGATAGCCGAGAATGGCGCGCCCGGCGTGCCGGTCAGCCGGGCCTTCGTTGTCGGATTGCCGTTGACGTCGAGCGTGGAGCCGGTTCCGAACTCGCGCGTGCCCACGAACAACCGGACACCCACCGGAAGATTGGTGAAGCTGACTCGCAAAGGAGTGCCGCTATCGGCCAGGCCCATCCGGTTCAAACCGTTCGTGGCGGGCAGAGCGGGGTTGAAGAATCCGCTTTCGCTCGTATACACACCGGCTGGGTTGTCTTGCGCCGCCACGGCCAGCGGTTCGGTCAGAGTTGTCGAGGTCAGCCGCTTTTTGAAAGCGTTCGGGAACCCTTCGGTGAACCGGACCAGCAAACTGCGCCCGCCTGGAGTGGAGTAAGCCGCGGCCGCCGCATTCGCCGCCAGATCGGCGTTATATCCCGTGCACGCCGTCAGGGTGGGCCCAGCCGTAATAGTGGCATCGGCTGCGCTGCGCATCTCCAGGTTCACCCCTGGGCGCACATTCCCGATCGTCAATTGTGGATTCGCCAGCGACCCGGTTACCTGCGCGCCGGTCATCGAGACAAACACCAGCGCCTGCCCGTTCGGCGGCAGCGTGTTCGCGTTCAGCCGGAGATTCCGGAATCGCAAAATACGATCCGCGTTCGGTCCAGGAGGATTCACGGGGATGCCGACCCAGGATGTGGAATTGAACGACTCGAAGCGCCCCTGAAAAAGGTTATCGGTTGGCAGACAAGCGGCCAGGTTGAGACAGGGCCGTTGATCCGCCGCCGCAGGCGAATCGATAATCATCACGGCCTCGTTCAGCGCCGGCGCGCCGGGAGGATTCGCCAGCACTCGGCTGGTGATGGCGGTGTTGAAGAACATGTTGACCGTGACCACCGGCAGCGCGCCGGACGTTACGGGTGTGCCGCCGCGGCAGGTGATAATCACCTCTCCGGCCAACTCGGCGATGCCGTTGGAACGCATGAAGGCAGGGTTCGGAGCGCTTGCCGTGCAGGTCATTCCGCCTTGCGCTAGCAAGACGGGTGCGAAGGCAGAGAGCCCGATCGCGAGCCAGGAAGTTCGAAGTGACATAGGGATCCTCCAAAGTCGTGCGAACGCGGGACGCACGAGTACCCCTCCACTATAGTCCAAAACATTTCGAAATGAAAATGTTTTATTCGTAACAGGCGTAACGGAGCTGGAAAAGCCGAATCCCGCGCTGTAGGGGCGCGGGATTCGGCTTTCGGCTTTGGATGGAGGCCTAGTTGGTCAGGCGGAGAATATCGGAAGCGATGCGGTTAAACGCTTCGTTCAAGGCCGCCGAGTTCGGAGCGTAGGCGTAAAGCCCGTGTTCCTTGGTGTTGTCGTAGATGGGCGACGTCAGGTCGTTGGCCATGCGTTTGAGTAGAATCTCGTCGACCGAACCAAGTCCGAGCGTGTAGGTGACAACGTCCAGATTGGTATCCGCCCGGATGGCTGCGGCGGCGTTGTCGGCCAGGTTCGAGGCGACGGCCGAAATATTGACCGGCTTGTCGATCCGGATCCGGTTCACGTATGGATGGCCCGAGCTGAAGAGAACAACAGATTTGTAACCGGTTGTGTTGAGGCCCACTGTGTTTTGGGCGGGTATGTAGGCCAGGTCGCGCCGGGCGCGGTTCGAGTTGCTGCCGAAATCGCAACTGGCCCGCTGGGTTGCCGGAATCAAAGGGTCGGAGTTTGAGAAGGACGTGGCTACCGGGTTGAGGATGCCCGGGGTGTCGCCGGTGCTGCCGCTGCCGCCGCCGGTTATGACGCCGGTTTTTCCGGCGAACGTTCCCCAAAGCGGATCCGACGCGGCGCGGCCCAGGTCGTCGACGCAACTGCTCTTGGGAATCGTACAGGTGGAGCCGCTGCCGCAGGCCAGGCCACTGGCGCCGTGACGGCTGTCCGAGACCGTCTTCACCGGGAACTGTGCTGAGAAGGCCGTTGGCACGCCATCGGTGAAAAATACGATCAGGTTGAGCGCAAGCGGCTCGTTAACTGCCTGCAGCTGCTGGTACGCGGACCAATAAGCGCCTGACGTGTTGGTCCAGCCGTTGCAAGTAATCTGGTCGATCGACGCGTTCACGGTTGGGCTCATCTTGAAATTCTTCGTGGGAGCGTAGGCGTTATACACCGCGCCTCCGTATGTGACCAGGCCGATTCTGTCCCGGCCGTTGATAAACATGTTCGTAAAGGTCTTCGAGGCCGCTATCATGTCCGTGCACGGCGTGCCCGCCATGGAGCCGGAACGATCCAGCACGAGCATGAGATTCACGTCCCGGCGCACCGCGACGCCGGATCCGCCGGCCAGAGCGGTATTGCCGCCCAGAATTCGCATGAAGTAGACGGGCGCGCTCCCGGTCGAGGTGCTGGTGACCCGGAGCGTGCTCACGTTGACCTCGACGATGTTGATCGTCACCGCCGGATTGCTCACTCCCAGGTAGTTTGCCGGAAAGTTGGCGTTGAAGTACACTTGGCCGCGCGCGGTCGCATTGGCCATCTGCTCGGCCAATGTGATTCCCAAGTGGAGATTGCGTGCCGTGGCCAGCGAGGCGGCGTCGCAGGCGGCCGTCATTCGCGCCCGGATCAGGTACAGCAGGCCGGCGTCGATCGCCAGACCCACCGCCGGGATCGTGAACAACATCATCATCGCCGTCAGCATGACCGCGATGCCGCGTTCCCGCGCTTCCCGGCGTCGTGTCGCCGGCCGTAGTCTAGAAGATGTTTCGTTGATAGACATTGGTATTTCCTCTGTATCCTGGGAGATCGATCTCGGGTGTCAAGAAAAACGCTTCCGCGACATGTGCCACCTCGCCGGCGTTCAGCGTCATAACGCTCGCAAATCCATCGGCTCTGGCCGAAGTGTTGTTTAGATAGTTCGAAAGCGTGATTTCGCCGTTCGTCTGGATAATTCCCGCCGAGGGAGACCCGTACGGCGTGGAGTAGATCGCGGCGTTGCCGATCCGGAATCGCTTTACCACGACGTTACGCTGGTAGTTCGGGCAATTCGCGATCGTCAATCCGCCCGCTGCGCATTCGGCCGTGCCGATCATCATGATTTTGGTCATGACGACTTGGCCGTTTCCTCCCGAGTCCGTCATCCCCATCCCGTTGGCGATACGCAAGATCAAATTCCGGTTTGCGGCCAGCGAAAAGTCCACGTAGCGCATGAACATCGCACCGGCGTCGCGAGCGACGACGCTGGCCTGAACGGTTTTGGTCAAACTCATGCCGATCGAAAACGTACCGAATAGCAGGGGAATCAGAAAAACGGACACCAACGCAAACTCGATGATTACGTTTCCCCCTTCCCGTTTTTGTCGAACTCTGGACATCGTTCCTTCCTTCCCATTTACCGGCATGGAATTGCCACCCCGGCCCCGAGGCCTTCCATCCGGTCCGCCGCGTAGACGTTCACCACGAACGGCGAGTTGTTCCGCCATAGCGGAGCGATCCAGCTCCAGGAGTATCCCTCCACGCCAATCTCAACCAGATTGCCCGGTGCGTTGCTGTTCACCCCGACCGCCTCCACCAGCGTGACCGGGTCGTAGTATCGGACCTTGATCTTCGTGTCATGCGAGGGGTCGCTCAGAAAGCCGACCGCGGCGTTCTTCACTGTCTGTTTGATCGACGCGTCATGGCACATTCCGCTCATCAACTGATAGGTCACCGCGTAGCGAACTCCTTCACGCGCCGCGTTCTGCATCGTGGACCGGATAAAGATCGCCATCGAAAAATCGACGATCGCCAGCATGATCGCGAACATGGGCAAGAACACCAGTGCGACTTCGATGTAGTAGCTGCCACGCTGTTTCGCTTTTCGAGAATGAGTTGCGGGGACCATATTTGCCTTCGATACCGGCCGTGAGCGATCACAGCCAAGTACCACTAGATCTATTTTCCGGTTACATAGCCGATCCGCCAACAGTTTTAGCGCCTTAGTTAGGCCTTAAAAAGTACTCTAGTTCCCCGCGGCTAGCTGTCCGGTACCGCTTTGTTCAGCCTTTGGACGGTACGCTGGGCCCAGCTACCTGAACTTTAGTTCCAGAAAGTAGGACATTTGCCCGGTATGTACTACGGCAAAAGGCTAACGAGGTACCGCCGCGGGACATTCTGTCCTCTGAAATTTAAGCAGCGGCCGTGGTATGGGAACGCCGCCAAAACAGGAGTCCGAGACCCACAAACGCGGCGCTCATCCACTGTGTCAGCGACAGTCCCAGAACCAGGCCTTGCGCGTGCGAGCGCACGAACTCGACGCCGAACCGGACAACGGAATAGGTCACCAGGTAGAACCCGATCTGCGCCCCGGGACCCTGCTTCCAATTCGCCCGCTGCCAAAGCATGCCGAAGATCAGGAACTCGGCGGCGGCTTCGTAAATCTGGGTCGGGTGCAGCGGAATGCCCAGAGGAACTCCGGTGAGCGCTGCCGCGTCCGGATTCCGGAACGTAACGGCCCAGGGACGGTCGCACACCGCGCCCCAGCAGCAACCCGCGGCGAAACAGCCGATCCGGCCGATCCCATGGGCCAGCGCGATGCCCGGAGCCAGCACGTCCGCCGTCTCCAGGAACGGCAGCCCGTGTTTCTTCATGTACCACCACGCCACGCCGATGGCCAGCACCAGACCGCCTTGGAAAACGCCCGCCGCCTGCAGCGTCGACAGCGAGAAGATGTCGCCGATATTCCGGCTATAGTGGGACTCCCAATCGAACCAGATCATGGCCAGCTTGGCGCCGGCCAGCCCGGAGAGCGCGCAGACGACAACCAAATTCGAGATCTTTTCCGCGTCCATGCCCCGGCGCACGCCCAAAGTCGTGGAAATCTTCATTCCGGCCAGGACACCCAGCGCCACCAGAGCTCCGTAGGCGGGCAAAAAGAAGTCCCCGAATGAGAAGAGTTTAGGAAACACTGGCCCGCCGTCTCCACATCTCCAGCACCAGCAGCACCGCGCCAGTCGAGATCGCCGAATCGGCCACATTGAACGCCGGCCACTGCCAATCCCGCCAGTACACCAGCAGAAAGTCCGTCACGCTGCCCCGCACAACGCGATCCAAGGCCAGTGCGATGGTGCCGTACAGCGTATGTTCGGCCGGTTTCTCCAACGCGTTCCAAAACATGCGGGCGACCAGAAGCATCACCACGCCGGACACGCCGATTAGTACGATCGCGCGGACCGAATCCGGCGCGTCGGCGAACAAACTGAACGCCGCGCCCCGATTCTGCGCGTGGACGATTGCGACCAAACCGGGAACGACGGAATGGTGATCCCAGAACGAGACGTTCTTCTCGATCCACCGTTTGGTCAGCCAATCCAGCGCGAAGATTGCCGGAATCAGCCCAATCAACCAGCCCTTGATCGCACCCGTTCGAGGGCCGCCAGTGTCCGTCACTTCCTCACTATACTCCGTTCAGCGCTGTCTTTCCCGCTGCAATGACCTTTAAGATGGCGTCCACGTCGTATACGGCGCCTCCCCAGGACCCGCCGCTCACGTCTACCAGTGCGGCCCACAATCGGGTGTCGTCCGGAATCAAGGCGTCCGCGCGCAGGTCCGGCCGCGGCGGTCTGGCCGCCAGCAGCGCGCTGCCTCCGGCCGGGCTGCCGTTTTCATCCAAAAGATTCACTGTTCCCTCTAAGGTATTGCGATCAATGATGATTTCGATTAGATCTCCGTCCAGAACCCTCCCGATCGGACCGCCTGCCAGCGCCTCCGGCGAGATGTGCCCCACGCAGGCGCCCGTGGACACGCCGCTGAAACGGGCGTCGGTCAGCAGGGCTACCTGCTTCCCGAACGGCAGGTGTTTCAGCGCCGAGGTCACCTGATAGGTCTCCTCCATGCCTGAACCCAACGGGCCGCGGGAGCATAGAACCATAATGTCGCCGGCCGCCACCCGGCCCTCCTTAATCGCGGCAATCGCCGCCGGCTCAGTAACAAAGACCTTGGCCGGTCCCCGTTTGCGGTAAACGCCGTCGTCGTCGACCACGCTCGGGTCGATGGCCGTGGCTTTGATCACCGAGCCTTCCGGGGAGAGGTTGCCGGTTGGGAAGCAGACCGTGGAGGCCATCTTGTGGTCCATACCATGAATGACGCGGGACGGATCGATGCCCTCACGCCCGGCGAGCTGCCTGCGCAGCGTAGCGCGGCGTTCGCTTTGCTCCCACCAGTCCAAAACCTGGTCCAGCGTTTGACCCGACGCCGTCTTGACGCCCGTGTGGAGCAGGCCGGCCTTTCGCAGATGGAGCATCACCTCCGGAACACCGCCCGCCATGAAAACAATGACCGTCGGAAAATTCTCCGGCCCGTTTGGAAGCGCATCGACGAGTCTTGGGACGTTCTTATTGATACGCGCCCAGTCCGCGCTGACCGGCCGCCGCAGACCTGCCTGGTGAGCGACGGCGGGAAGGTGGAGAATCAGGTTGGTCGAACCGCCGAAGGCCGCATGCAGGACCATGGCGTTTTCGAGCGACGCCTCGGTCAGTACCTGGGACGTTGTCCAGCCGTTTTTCTCCAGATCCAGGATGGCCCGGCCGCTGCGGCGGGCCATATCGAGCCAGACCGGATGGCCGCTGGGCGCCAAGGCGGCGTGCGGCAAGGTCATCCCGAGCGCCTCGGCCACCACTTGTGCCGTGGCGGCCGTTCCCAGGAATTGGCAGCCCCCACCCGGCGATCCGCAGGCGCGGCATCCCATATCGGACGCATACTCCAAAGTGATCTGCCCGTGGGCGAAGCGGGCGCCAATGGTCTGCACCTTGCCGGCGTCCTCGCCGTCGGAGGGCATCAACGTGACGCCGCCAGGGACCAGAACGGTGGGCAGAGTGCGCTGGGCGGCCAGCGCCATCATCATGGCGGGCAAGCCCTTGTCGCAGGTGGCGACTCCCACCACGCCGCGCCGTGTGGGCAGCGAGCGGATCAGCCGTCGCAGGACCATGGCCGCGTCGTTGCGGTAGGGCAGGGAATCGAACATCCCCGGCGTTCCTTGGGACCTTCCGTCACAAGGATCGGTACACGCCCCGGCGTAGGGGACGGCGCCATGGG